>JAICVS010000108.1 GCA_025935195.1 Ktedonobacterales bacterium | reverse complement strand
CATGAGCGGACAGGTGTTGGCCGTCGTGGTGGCGGCGTTCCTGGCCTCCACGGTGGAGTTCGTCGAGGCGTTCACGATCGTGCTGGTGGTGGGCGTGACGATCAACTGGCGCAGCTCGCTGGCGGGGGCGCTGGCGGCGACGGGGGCGCTGGCGGTGATCGTGGCGATCTTCGGCACGGCGCTGGTGCGTTTCGTGCCGCTTGACTGGCTGCGCGTGGCGGTGGGGCTGCTGCTGGTGCTCTTTGGCTTGAAGTGGCTGAAGAAGGCGATTCTGCGCTACGCGGGCCTGAAGGCGCTGCACGACGAGGAGGCGATCTACGAGGAGCAGGTGGCGGCGCTGCGGGCGCGCGGCGAGTATCCACATGCGCAGCTCGATCCGTTCGGTGTGGCGACGGCGTTCAAGAGCGTGCTGCTGGAGGGGCTGGAGGTCGCGTTCATCGTGATCACCTTTGGGGCGCAGGCGAAGACGAGCACGGTCTCGGAGGCGCAGGGGATCGGGCTGGCGGCGATCGGGGCGGCGGCGGCGCTGGCGCTCGTAGTGGGCGCGGGAGCGGTGGTGCGCGCACCATTGCAGCGCGTGCCGGAGAACACGCTGAAGTTCGTCGTGGGGATCATGTTGACCAGCTTTGGCACGTTCTGGGGCGGTGAGGGGCTGGGCATCGCCTGGGCTGGCGAGGACTTGTTCCTGATCGCGCTGGTGGCGTTCTATCTGGCGGTGACGGGGGCGCTGATCCTCTGGCTGCGGCCGTATGCGCCGCCACGGAAGGCGCAGACGCTGGGCGAGCTGGAGCGGCCGATCACGACGGAGGTGCAGGGATGAGCCGGATCACGGGGGCGGTGAAGGCGGCCTACAATTTCTTCGCGGGTGACGCGATCCTGCTGGTCGCGGCGCTGGCGGCGTTCGTGATCGACGGGCTGCTGGTGAAGGTGGCGCGGGCGCCGAACGCGCTGGCGGCGGTGGTGTTCGTGGCACTGATCGTGGGCGGGCTGGCGGCGACGCTGGGCCGCGAGCTGCGTGGCCGCCCACGGCGGAGGTGACGAGAACGACGAGAACCACCACGGAGGCACACGGAGGCACACGGAGGCACACGGAGGGCAGAGAGAGAAAGAGAATTGAACCGCGGAGGACGCAGGGGAGGAGGAGTGCGAGCGAAACGAAACAGTGGGGAAGCGGGCGAGGACGATGGCCGGACAACGATGGCGGGGATGTCCTCATCGAAGGCATCCCCGTAGCGGCGCCGTTGGCTCAACCCTGCCAGCCAGTTAATACTCGGCGTTCTTGGCCTTGTTGTAACGGGCGAGCACTTCGTCTTTGGCGCGGTCGTACGCCTCGCGGCCCTGCGTCATGGCGTCGCCGGAGCGATCCTTGAATTGGGCGCGAATCTGCTCGAACGCCTGCTGGCCGCGCTTGCGCAGCTCGATGCTCTGCTCGCTGAGCTGCTCGCGCGTGTCGTCGCCGGGCTGGGGCGCGAAGAGGACCGCCAGCGTCGCGCCGACGGCGATGCCCAGCATCAGCCCCCAGAAGAATCCCGATCCGGACTTGTCATTTTTCTTCGCCACTGCCTCAACCTCCCCTTCATGCCTTTTCATGCCGTCGTGGAGCCGGGCGCACCGAGCGGGAAGCGCTCAGGCGGTGTGCGCCGCTCCCAACACTTGCTGAACGCGCCCGAGCAGGGTATCTAGCTCGAAGGGCTTCTGCACGACCGATACGTTCGCGTAGCGGGTGGGATTGCCGGTCACCAGCTTCGAGACCGCCTCGGCCTCGAGCACGGCGGCGGTGTAGATGATCACGGGAATCTCCGCGGTGCCTTCGTGAGCGCGCAGGCTTTCGAGGATGTCGGTGCCTGAGACCTCGTCGAGCTTGAGATCCAGGATGACCAGATCCGGGGGGTTCTCGCGGATGCGCTGGACGGCTTCGCGCCCGTCTTGCAGCACGGAGACCTGATACTGCTCTTCCTCGAGCAACATGCGCAGCAGAGCGAGCAGGTTGGGTTTGTCGTCTATGACGAGGATGCGTTTCGTCACTGCGGTTCCTTTGAGCGAGTGGCCTGCCAAGCCCCGCCGGAAAGATGGCACGCGGGCGCGGGCCCACGCACGGAGCCGTAAGCTTGGAGGAGAAAGGACGCCGGATTACTCTGCTGTGGGCAGTAGCACGAAGCGTACCACTTTTGCCGTCTGGGGCGTCTGGACATGCGGCTGGATGGTGTGCGCTCCCGACACAGATATACAACCGTATCGCGCGGGAGGGTGGTCACAACGCGGGCGCGGGATGGACATTCGGGTGGCGCCGGGAGTGATGGGGGCCAGCCGGCGGTTGCAACCGCGCCTGGGGGCCGGTGGCCGCAAAGTCCGCCGGCGCGGACCGCGGAAGCGGCGACGTGTCCGCATCTCTGTGTCAAACCGCATCATGCCGGGGGGAGTCCCTGGCTCCCATGGGCGGCGGATACGGCGGACGGAATCCACGTTACGGTGTTACAGGATTACGGCGCGGTGGTGCTGGCGGCAGAGCGTTCCTTCGCGGCAGGAGCGGGGGCCGCGCGCTGGCGCAGCTCGCGCTCGTGGTGGCGGCGGTCGAGCGCGCGCTTGAGGGCGAGTGAGCGCAGGTAGGCCCAGTAGACGGGGATGTTGAGCGGCTTGTCGTGTGTCTCCAGCGCGAGGATGGAGGAGCCGCCGAAGCCCTGCTTGTAGGTGTAGAGGCTGTAGAGGTCTTCAGCGGGGTCGAGCACTTCGGCGATGGCGCGGAAGTCGTAGGTGGCGCAGCCACGCGCCTTGGCCCAGCGGATAGCGTTCCATTGGAGCAGGTGGTTGGGCATGCGGTTGCGGTGCTGATTGGACGAGGCGCCGAACATGTAGGTGGCGACGGGGCCGCAGCGTACGACGATCAGCCCGGCGATGGGTGTGCCCTCGTACTCGGCGAGCAGCAGTACGGCCGCGTCGCGCGCGCCGTAGAGGCGCAGGATGTCGGCGTAGTGGCGCTGGGGATGGATGAAGAAGCCGTCGCGGGCGGCGGTCTCTTGATAGAGGCGGTAGAAGGTGTCTACGTCGTCCGGCGCGGCGGCGGCGCGGACCACGACGCCTTTGCGCTCGGCGAGGCGGATGTTGTAGCGCCACTTTTCTTTCATGCCGGCGAGCAGCTCCGCCTCACTGGGGCGGATGTCGAGCACCCAGGAGCGGCGCGGATGCGTGGCGAAGCGGTTGCGGCGGAAGCCAAGGCGGCGCAGCGCGGCGAGCCAAGCGGCGTCGCCATCCGGCACGCTGGGCTCGACTTTGAGCATGAAGGCGTGGCGGCGGCGGCCTTCCGCTTCGGCGCGAGCGACGAGCGCGGCGAGGGTGGGTCCGGCGGGGTCATCCACGACGGGGCCGCGCGGCACGTACAGGTACGGGCGGCGCAGCAGCGGTGCGTGGCCGACGATGGCGAGCAGCGCGCCGCGTAGCTCGCCGTCCTCTACCGCGCCGAGGCGCAGCACCTCGCCGCCAAGGGTGTCACGCAGCTCGCCCCACTCGAAGGTCTGGGGAATGTTGCCGGCCGGGCTGGCCTCGACGAAGCGATTCCAGCGGTCGGCGTCGCTGATGATCTCTACCCGCATGGCGATGGCGTTTCCTTACTTGAGTGTGGCTGAGTGAGGTCGCGCGGCACGGCACGCGCTCGGCGGAAGTATAGCAGAGCGAGGGGAAGCGGGGAAAGGCGGCGGGACCGGATGGAATAGTGTTGGTGAAGTGGCCGGATGGCCGGATGGCCGGATGGCCGGATGGCCGGCGGTTGAAACCGCGCCTGAAGGCTGCGCCACAAAACCGACCTACGTCGGTTGAGGAGAGGGCCAACGGGCGCCATAGATCGGCGGGATGGCTAGGATGCGGCAGGGGCGGAGCCTGGCTTGGTGAAGACGGCGGCGGACACGTCGTAGGCGCGGCCAGGCGTCTCGCCACGCGGCGGCTCGACGATCCAGCGCCAGGCGCGCGTTGGGCTGGCGAGGGTGAAGTGGGCGGCGAGGCCGCGCGGGAGGTCCAGCACGTCGGGGGGCAGCACTGGCAGGGATTCAGGCGCTGGGGCAGCATGCGGGCCGGTGCGGGCGGGGAGGAGATGGCCGGTGACATCGGTGATGAGGAGGCCGGCGCCGCCGGGCGCGAGCAGCGCATCGAGCAGGGAGAGGTGGGCATGAGCGACGCGGCGGCGGAAGCTCTGGGCGGCGGCGCGGTAGCGGGGATGCGCCTCGCGGCGATCAACGGCGTCGGGGGCGTGGAGGGCGAGGGTGTCGAGCACGTCCAGCAGGGGCAGGCTGAAGAGCTGGGTGAGCAGCAGGCTGCTGATGACGAGGCCGTAGGTGGGGGAGGCGGGGATGAGGCCGGGGATGGGGGGTGGGTCCGGCACGGGGCACTGTTCGAGGCAGGCGGCGGCGGCATCGAGCGGGGCGGCGCTGGGGGGGCCGCTGAGGCGGGCGAGGTCGTCCCAGGGCTGGGCGCGCAGGAGGGCGGCAAGCGCCTGGCTGACGCCGCCGCTGAGGTCGGCGGGGAACGCGCGGACGCGCGGACGGAGCGACGCGGGCAGCTCGGCGCGCGCCCGCTCCATGCCGGGTAGGTCTAGATCCACGAGCAGGATGGTGTCCAGCGCGCGGGCGAGGGCATGGAGGGGCAGCTCGGTGCAGGCGCCAGCGCCGAGGATGACGGCGGTGCGCGGGGCGGAAGCGGCGCGCGCGGCGAGGCCGCGACGGACGAGATCGGCGATGGTATCCAGGTGCGCGGGGCTGTGCCGGCGATATTGGGCGCGGCGCGCGGCGCCCTGGGTGCGCGGGTTCTCGCTAGTGAGCCGCTGGACGCGCATGAGGCGCTCCTTGCCGCGCGAGCCATTGCCCAGGCCGACGCGCGGGTGGTTCGCAACAAAGCCGGTTGCCATGAGGCGCAAGAACGCGACCCTTCTTGACATCATAAGCTACCAGTGCTATCCTCCTTGTGTCATACGGCCACTTCGAAGTCAGGTATCGGTCACTTCGAAGGCGGGCATCCCAAGGCAAAAGCCAGAGCTTACGTGTGCTCACAACGCGGTTCCTGGCGCCGACCTGTACGGCCAGGGGATAGAGGATGCGATAGCGCATCTATTTCGTGCGGATCATCCGTGCGAAGCTGAAGACGCTGGCGGCATGGCACGCTAGAACTTCGGAGCTATACCAGTCTGACGCGCCGCGCGCTGAGGAGTAGCTCACGGTTTCCTTCTTCCCCGGATGCACCGAGTGGGCGCATCCCGGCCCTCGTAGAGCGGAGGTACGGCATGGATTTGAGCGTCGAGGGAAAGTCGGAACGCATTCCGCCCGGATCACATATTCTTCAGCTCTACAACAAGGTGGGTGAGATCTCCGGTGTGACGGCGCGACTGCTGGAAGTGGGGCTGGCGTCGTCGGAGAAGTGTCTGTTCGCGGCGGCGCCCGCCTCGGTGGCGGAGCTGGAGCAGGCGCTGGCGAAGAGCGGCGTGGATGTGGCGGCGGCGGTGGAGGCGGGCCAGCTCGTGTTTATCTCCGACCGTGATGATCTGCTCGTCAACAAGCGTTTCGATCCGTATCATTTGCTCTCGACGCATCAGACGTTCATCGCGCAGGCGTTGCGCGAAGGGTGGAAGGCCGTCCGCATCTCGATGGATATGACCTGGCTGACGCACGAGATCGCGCAGTCGGAGCAGGTGCTCAAGTACGAAGCCGCATCGGATGCGGTCTTTACGTTTCAGAACGCGCCGATCATCGCGCTGATGCATTACGATTATTCGAAGCTGCCGGGCGCGTTGGTCGTGGAGATGCTGAAGCTGCATCCCATCGCTGTGGTCGGCAAGTTCATCAAGCGCAATCCGTACTATCTGAATTCGGAGCAGTATCTGCTCAAGATTCTGCGCGTGAACCGCGAGAAGAACCGCGTGGTGGCCGTCTAGGGGCAGCCTAGGGGCGGCACAGCGCGGTTGGGAGATGGGAACGCGGTCTTCGCGGGTAGGGCTGCGAGGACGGCGTACGCCGGCATGATGCGAACATGACGAAACCACGCACGGTCCGGGCTTTTTCCGCCGGGGGCGTCGTCTACCGGCGCATGGCCGCGCCCGGCGGCAGCGCGCGGGAAGGGGAGCGGGCGGAGGTGGTGCTGGTCGGGCGGGCGCGTGAGGATTTCTGGGTGCTGCCGAAGGGTACGCCGCTGGCGGGCGAGACGACGGAGCAGGTGGCGCGGCGCGAGGTGGCGGAGGAGACGGGGGTGACGGCGCGCATCGTCGGCGAGGTGGGGAGCATCCACTACTGGTTCTCGCGGCGCGGGGTGCGCTACAACAAGGAAGTTTTTTACTACCTGATGGAGGCGGTGGGCGGGGATGTCTCGCTGCACGATCACGAGTACGACGACGCGCGCTGGTTCCCGCTGGCGGAGGCGGCGGGGCATGTGGCGTACGCGAACGAGGAGGAGATCGTGCGCCGGGCGGTGGCGATGATCGCGGGCAGCGCGCGGCCGTGAACAACCGGCGCCGTCCACCGCTCGCGGTGGACGGGTGGAGAAGACGGCGGGCGCGGGAACGGGCGGCGGCGGGCTAGCGGCTCGAAGCGAGCGCGACATCCCCCACGAGCTCCTGTATCTCGCGCAGGCGATGCTCAGCGCGCTCGACGTTTTCCAGCGCCTGGGCCAGGATGCGCTCTTCCAGTGCCGGGAAGGATTCCTCGATCTCGGGATCGAACGTGTTGCCAAGCAGCTCGAGTGCGCGCGCGAGGCGTTCGTCCAACATGGAGGTCATCGCTCAGTTACCTCTACCTAACACTTACCTTACGCTGTCGCCCGACGGGGAGGCGCCCGGCCTCCCGCTCTCAATACGCTCTCTAACGCCTATCTATCGTCACGCCCGTGCGACGGGCGGCGATATACACGCTCTCACACGCTCTCGGCTCGCTCTGTTTCAGATTACGAATAGGGGTGCGCGGATGTTGTGCCGGATCGCCGGCGGGATGGTGTCGCGCGCGGGCAGGTCGAGGAATATCTATCGCAGCGGCAGCGCCGCGGTGGGCTGCCATGCACGCCGCCCCTCCTTCGCATGGAGCATGCCTTGCGTGCGGGCAGCGCGGTGGATGTGTTCAGCGTGCGCGGCCAATCTCTATTGTACGGAGACGGCGCGCGCGCTGTCTACTGGTACATCCCACTGCAAGCGGTAACGCATGCGTCGCCGCCGGGTCACTTGATTGGGACCGACCGTGAGCGGCCAGTCAACCAAGTTGGGCAAGCGCGATGCGCGCTACCCGTATGTACGCACGCGGCGGCGGTTCGCTCACGCGCTGTTTAAGGATTCGCGGCGAGCTTAGTTGGCGAGGTTGGGTGCTGTTGGGAAGGTGTGCTGGACGAGAGGCGCCGGCATGTGGTCGGGGGCGAGGAGGTGGTGATCGAAGAAGGCGCTGACGCGGGCGCAGTAGGCGGGGCGGTCCAGGAAATAGGTACCGCAGTGCGGGGCGCCAGCGCCCAGCCAGAGCTCCTTCGGCTTGCCGGCGGCGGCGTATACGCGCTCGGCCTGTCCTACGGGGATGGTCTCGTCGGCGGTGCCATGGATGATCAGCAGCGGGCGCGGCGCGAGGCCGGCGACATCGCGCTCCGGCTCCACGTCGCGGCTGCGGTAGCCGGCGATGCGGTGGATGAAGAGATCGGCGAGCCAGGCGATGGGCCGGCCGTCCACACGGAGGATGCGCGAGATGTTGTGGGCGACCACATCGCCGTGGGCGGCGAAGGGGCTATCCGCCACCACGGCGCGCACCTCGGGCCGACGGGAGGCGGCGATGATGGCGACGGACGCGCCCATCGAGAAACCAAGAAGGCCGACCTCGGCGTCCGGCACGCGCCGCTCGGCGTAGTCGAGCGCGGCGAAGACGTCATCCACTTCGCGGTAGCCGAGCGTGACCGGCGAGCCGATGGCGGCGCCGTGGCCGTGGTAGTCGAAGAGCAGCACGTTGAAGCCGGCACGCCACAAAGCGGTGGCGATACCGATCAGCTCGGACTTGCTGCTGCGATAGCCGTGGCAGCCGACGATCACGCGGCGTGTCTCGGGGCGCGGGAACCACCAGCCGTGCAGCAGTTGGCCGCCACGCACCTGGGGGAAGGAGACCTGCTCGAAATCGGCGCCGGTCTCGAACGGCGTCATCGTGTAGGTGTCCATCGTGCTGGGGCGCTTGGGGTCGGTGAGCACGCGGGCGACGTAATAGGCGATACCGAGCGTGCTCAGAAGCGCGCCGCCCGTTACCGCGCCCGTTGCCGCCGCCGTCCGCCGTGCCACGCGCCGCCATCCGCTGTGAATCTCCGTGACGATTGCCATGGTGCCGCTCCGCCTGATGTGTGCCTGATGTGTGCCTGATGGGCGCTTGTGTCTGAAAGGCCGTCGCCCTTGCTCTTCGTATTGTAACGTATGCGTGAGCCGTGCCAGGGTGTGCGGGCGGGTGGGCGGAAGCGCGGCTTTGGGCTACAATAAGGCGCGTGTGCCGGCGCTCCGGCGCGACCCTCACTTTGCCACGAAGGGTAGCCTGTTTCTTATGAAGACGGACTCCTCGCAGACGGACGCCACGCGGGACAGATCCGGCCGCGCCTCGCTCCCTGGGCTGGCGCTCGCGCGACGGGGGATGGTACATGTGCAGCCGCTCCACGTGCGGCGGCTGGCGGATGTGACGGCTGTGGGCATGTTCCTGGTCTACGCGATGGGTACGCTGGTGACTTCGACGGGATCGGGCCACGGCTGCGGCAATTCGTGGCCGCTGTGCAACGGCCGCTTCGTGCCCGAATTCGCCGTCTCGACGGCTATCGAATTCAGCCACCGCTTCGTCACCGGCATCATCACGTTCCTGGTGATCGGGCTGGCAGTGGGCGTCTGGTGGTTCTGGCGCGCGCGGCTGGAGATACGCATCCTTGCGCCGCTGATGGTGCTGGCGCTGTTCGGCGAGGCGCTGCTGGGCGCGCTGCTGGTGCTGGCGAAGGCCTCGGCGTTCGTGCTGGCGCTGCACTTCGGCTCGTCGCTGATCCTGTTCAGCAGTGTGCTGCTGACGGCGCTGATCGTGCGCGGGCTGGATGGAGTGGACGGCGCCGACCGGCTGCGCGACCGGGGGGCGCCGGCTGGGCTGCGCTGGCTGGCGTTCGCGCTGGCGGGCTATACGTACGTCGTCGGCTACCTGGGGGCGTACCTGCGCTTCCGTGGCGTGGAGCTGGCGTGCGGCGACTGGCCGCTCTGCGACGGCGCGGCATTCCCTGGATTCGCCGGGGCGGTGGGCCTCGTGTTCACGCACCGCCTCGCGGCGCTGCTGCTGCTGTTGGGGACGGGCGCGCTGTTCGCCTGGGCGTGGCGGCGACACGGGGAGCGGCCGGACCTCGCGCGCGGCGCGGCGTGGGCGCTGGGGCTGGTGCTGGCGCAGGCGGTGGTGGGGGCGTTGGTGGTCTTCAGCCAGCTTTCGCTGTTCAGCAGGCTGGCGCACGCCGGGCTGGTGGCGCTGCTGTTCGGCGCGTTGGCGTACGTCTGCCTACAAACGCTGGCGCGGCCGGAAGCCGCGCGTTCCGCGCGTGTTGCATCCGCGCCCGGCACTCCCGCGAAGGCGCCCACGGCGCCCGCCGCACCGGCGCGGACCTGAGCGGACTTGAATGAGCCTGATCGCGCGAAGCGGTCGCTCCTGGAAGCGGAGCAGTGGAGGATGTGTGCGGAAGCCACTCGCGCGTGCGTGCGGCGCGTTCTACTGTGCGCTCGTGCCACTGCTCCTACTGGCAGGCTGCGCTGGCGGCCCGATTGCGGGGAGCGCGACGCCGGCAGCAACAACGAGGCCGGCGGCGACACTGGCACCAAAGCCTACATCTCCATCTAAACTGAGCCTCGATCAGCGCATTGACGGCTACATCGCCACGCTCACGCCCGCGCAGCAGATCGGGCAGACGCTGATGCTGGCGGTCTACGCGAACGGCTACAACGCCGATCTTGATCAGGCGCTCACGCAGTGGCATCTGGGCAGCGCCATCGTCTTCCCCAACTACAACGGCGGCCCGCTGATGCCTACGACGCTCTCCGGCATGCGGCAGCTTGTGAGCGACCTCAAGGTACACGCCGATACGCCGCTGCTGCTCGCGACCGACGAGGAGGGCGGCCTGGTGGATCGCCTCTCCTTCTACTACGGCCAGACGCCCTCGCCCCAGCAGCTCACAGCGACTGGCGACCCGCACCAGGCCTTCGCCCAGGCGCAGACCGACGCCCAGCGCATGCGCGCCCTCGGCTTCAATCTGGACTTCGCGCCGCTGGCGGACGTCTCGCAAGGGAACGGCATTGACCCGAGCCGCACCTTCGGCACGACGCCCGATCAGGTGACAGCCTACGCTGGGGCGTTCCTCGACGGCTTGCAACAGAACGGCGTCGCTGGGACGCTGAAGCATTGGCCGGGCCTCGGCGCATCCAGCGGCAATCCCGACTTCACGCTGCCAGTGGTACATCATTCGCGGGCCCAGCTCGACGCGATTGATTTCGCCTCGTTCCGCCAACTGCTGCCGCACCAGCCCGACATGATCATGGTGACACACGTTATTGTCCCGGCCTATGATGCGCAGACGCCGGCCTCGCTCTCCCCGGCGCTGGTGGGGCAGGCGCTGCGCGGGCAGCTCGGCTATCAGGGCGTCGTCGTCACCGACGCGATGGACGCGCTGGGGCTGATCCAGTACATGCGGCAGCAGGGCTATACTGACCCGGCGCAGGGGATCGCCGAGGCGTGCGTGCGCGCGTTCCTGGCGGGCGACGATCTGATCGAGGCGCCGATCGAGCAGGATCGCCTGGCGGCGACGGTGACGGCCATGACGCGGGCGGTGTCGTCCGGCCGTATCCCATCGGCGCGGCTGCACGAGGCGCTGCACCGGATCATCGCGCTGAAGGTGCGGCTGGGCCTGCTGGCGCTGCCGTGAGGGAGGCCTCACCCCCCAACCCCCTCTCCGTGCGCGGCGAGGGGGAGGCAGGGGAGCGACGGGCGAGGAGTTCTTCGCTGAAGAATTTGGGCTAACATCCTTTAGAGGGGCGCGACGCGGGCGCGGAAGATGCCCGGCGCGCAGCGCAGCGAGAGGATGCCGTCGCTGTCGAGCCGCCAGGGGGTGGCCTGAGCGGCCGTCTCGTCGTAGCCGAGCGGGGCGAGCAGGCGGAAGCGGGCGCCGGGCGCGGCGATGGTGATCGGCTCACCACGGCCGGCGATGCCGCGCGCGAAGCGGTACGCGCGCGCCGCCGGCCAGTCCGCGTGGATGGTGTAATCATCCGTCGTTGGCAGCGGACAATAGGTCGCCGCGGATTCGTCCTGTGGCATGGGGTGCGCTGTGCCGCCGGCGAGCATATCCACCGCCCGCGTGAGCAGCGCGCCGCCCAGGGTGGCCAGCGCCCGCTCCAGTTGCGCTTCAGCGACGCCGGCGGGGACTTCGACACGCTCTTGCGCCAGGATCGGTCCGGTGTCGAAGCCTTCATCCATCAGATGGATGGTCACGCCGGTGGCGGCGTCGCCACGCTGGAACGTCCAGAAGAGCGGATCGGGGCCGCGGTTGTCGGGCAGCGGCGAGGGGTGGAGGTTGACGCAGCCCAGACGCGGCAGGCGTAACACATCCGGCGGCAGGCGCAGCGAGAAGCAGGAGACGCAGATCAGGTCCGGCGCGAAGGCGGCGAGCGCGGCGAGCGCGTCTGGCCGGCGCAGTGTGGCGACGCGCAACACGGGGATGCCGCGCTCCTCGGCGAGCTGGCGCGCGTTGCGCTCTGGCGGCGCGGCGAGCGGCACGGGGCGGCCGCGCGGCACAGATATGCCAGCCGTCGCCGTGGGAGCGGGGCGCGCGGGCAGCGCGGGCAGACCGGCGGTGAACGGGAGCACGAGCGCGCGCACGTCGCGGCCGGCATCGAGCAGCGCGCGGAAGGGGAGCGCGCTGAGGACGCCGGACAGGCCGAAGAAGAGGATGGATGGCGCGGATGCGCGTGAGTTCATGAGGGAAGTATATGCCGGCGCAGTGGTCGTGAGATCGCGCGGGCCTGTCGCATTCGGACATGGTTCCGCGCTATTCTATAATAGACGTAGGTGGTTCAGCATGTGGCAATGGGTAAACAGGGTAAACAAGGGATAGGAGCATCCAGCAATGGCTCAAACGTCGGCTCGAAGGGTCTCTCGAACGGTGATGTGCGCCAAGCTCAAGCGCAGGCTGCCGCGACTGGAGCAGCCGCCGTTCCCCGGCGAGCTGGGCCAGCGCATCTACAACCATATCTCGCGGGAGGCCTGGGAGATGTGGCAGGAGCAGTCGCGCCTGATCATCAATCACTACGGGCTGAACCTGGCCGATCCGGATGCGCGCCAACTGCTGCGCCAGCAGATGGAGGAGTTCCTCTTCCAGGACGAGACGGAGATGCCGGAGGGCTGGGTGCCGGAGGGCCAGGGCGACAAGGTGCCCGCCGGCGCCGGCAAGAAGGGCGACAGCGGCGGCGCGCCCGCACGCAAGAAGTAGGGCGGGCATCATTGACTGTGGCTGCTGGCAGCGCGGATGGCTGCCGGCGGCCGGGATGTGCGATGCGGAACGAGAGGGCATGCATGCCAACGGCGGCGATCTCCCCACAGATGGCGACCGGCCTACGCCGGGCGGGCGCCATCCTGCTCATCTCGTGCTACGAGCTGGGGCATCAGCCGCTGAGTCTCGCCTCGCCGCTGGCGGTGCTGCGCCGCGCCGACTTCGCGCCGGTGGTGGTGGATACGTCCGTCGGCGCACTGGAGGATGACGCGATCCGCGCGGCGCGGCTCGTCGCCATCTCGGTGCCAATGCACACGGCGCTGCGGCTGGGCGCGCGCATTGCCGAGCGTGTGCGCGCGGTCAACGCGGCGGCGCACATCTGCTTCTACGGCCTCTACGCCTCGCTGAACGGCGACTATCTGCTGCGCGAGCGCGCGGACTCGGTGATCGGCGGCGAGTACGAGGAGGCGCTGCTGGGGCTGGCGCGCGCGCTGGATGTGGGTGATGCTGGCGATACGCTGGATGTGCCGGGCGTGCGCACACGCGCGCATGACGCCGCGCCGGTGCTGGCGAAGCTGCCCTTCGCGCGCCCCGCGCGCGACACGCTGGCCGAGCCGCGCCACTACGCGCATCTGGTGCGCGGGGGTGAGGTGGTGCCGGCGGGCTATACCGAGGCGACACGCGGCTGCCTGCATACCTGCCGCCACTGCCCGATCACGCCCGTCTACGGCGGGCGCTTCTTCGTCGTGCCGCGCGCCGTCGTGCTGGACGACATCCGCCAGCAGGTGCAAGCCGGTGTGCGCCACATCACCTTCGGCGATCCCGACTTCTTCAACGGCCCCGGCCACTCGCTCGCCATCGCTCGCGCGCTGCACGCCGAGTTCCCCGATGTCACCTTCGACGCGACGATCAAGGTCGAGCACATTCTGGAGCGGCGCGAGCATTTTCGCGAGCTGGCGGTGCTGGGCTGCGCCTTCATCGTCTCAGCGGTGGAGTCGCTGAGCGAGGAGGTGCTGCGCCACCTCAAGAAGGATCACACGCGCGCGGATGTCGCGGAGGCGCTGGCCGTGCTGCGCGCGGCGGGCATCCCCATGCGGCCGACTTTCGTCGCCTTCACGCCGTGGACGAGCGCCGAGGATTACGTGGATGTGCTGGCGTTCGCCGCCGAGCAGGGCATCATAGACAACATTGACCCGATCCAGTACGCCATCCGCCTGCTGGTGCCGCCCGGCTCCGCGCTGCTGGATGAGCCGGACGCGCGGGAGTGGCTCGGCCCGCTGGACGAGTCTGCCTTCACCTATCGCTGGACGCACCCTGACGCGCGCATGGACCGGCTGCACGGGGAGGTGGCGAAGCTGGTGGAGGCGATGGCGAGCGGCGGCTGCGACAATCGCGAGATATACGACGAGATTCGCGCGCTGGCGGAGCGGGTGCTGGGGCTGCGCGTCGCCGCGCGGGCGGGCACGGTCGCGGCGGGCCAGCCGGTGCCGCACCTGTCGGAGCCGTGGTTCTGCTGAGCGGAGCCCACCGCGGAGCAGTTCGCTCCCCTCACCCCCAAGCTGTAAGGCGCACACCTCCGGCGCTCGCGTCACGGTGGATTCCTCGCGCCGTCATTACGCCGTCACGCCCAGGCCGGCTCGCCGTAGGCGCCGATGACGGCCGTACGCAGCTTCCAGTCGAGCAACTGACCGCCCTGGACGGTCAGCGCCAGCACGTTGCCGCGGCTTTCCTCGTAGCCGGGCATCAGGTCGAAGACGAAGTTGCCCAGGCTGTAGACGATCAGCTTGCCCTGATACGTCTCGGCGGGCTGGCGCACGTGCGGGTGCGCGCCGACGACGAGGTCCGCGCCGGCGTCTATGGCGAGGCGGGCCATCTCGCGCTGGTGATCGGTCTCGACGGTCTGGTACTCGATGCCCCAGTGCGTGAAGACGACGATGAAGTCCACCTGGGGACGCAGCGCGGCCAGATCGGCGCGCATGGCATCGGGATCGAGCCAGGCGTGGCCGGGGGTGGTGGGGCCGGCGGCGAAGTTTTCGGGGCCGATCTCGCTGTATGCCAGCAAGCCGAGGCTGGTGGAGCGGATACGGCGGATGACAGGCGCGTGCGCCGCGGCGAGGTTCGCACCGCCGCCGAGCGGCTGAAGGTTGTGCGCGGGCAGGTGGGTGAGCATATCCAGAAAGGCGTCTTTGCCGTAGTCGCCGCTGTGGTTGTTGGCGAGCGAGACGATGTCGAAGCCGGCGGCGGCCACGCGCGCGAAGCCGCGCGGATCGGCCTCGATGGTGAACTCTTTGGGCTCGGGCCGGCCGAGCGTGGAGACGACGCATTCGAGGTTGCCGACGGTGAGGTCGAAGCCGCGCAGATAGGCGCCGGTGGCGCTGAAGGGGAAGGGATCGCCAGAGGCGGTGGCGAGCATTTGGTCGTTGACGGAGCGCGCGAGCATCACGTCGCCGGTGATGGCAATGGTGACAGGGCGCGTATCGGGCGTGGGGGTGGGCTGAGGTGTAGCGGAGGCCGTCGGGATAGGAGCCGCATGGTGGGTTGCGGCCGTCGGTTCACCGCAGCCGGCGAGCCACTCCACCAGCGGCAAGCCCACGCCGAGGGCGAGGCCAGCCTGGCTCGCACGGGCGAGCAGCGCGCGGCGGGTGGGATGCGCCTGGTCGCGCTGGTTGTTCGTTTCGTCGTCCGTCTCCATGCGGCGATTATAGCGCACGGCGGGGAGCTATTCCCTACGCGATATGCTGGATCATCTCTCATTGGGTAATAGTGTACCCGCACTAACGAATTGCTGATCCTCTCATACTCTGCAACTTCATCACCACCATCCTCTCCGATGTCGCGGCGGTGGAGTGGATATAGGCTTCGCGGGCGATGGTGCCGGCGCGACTTCCACTGTCACCGGGACGAAGAGCTGCTGCTGATCGCAGATGATGTGCAAGTCGCTGCGCTGCGCGCCGGGCTGGGCGATGGCGCTGGTTTCCGCCGCGATCGTGATCACGGTGCTCTTCCCATCGAAGCCGTTACGGTCTACCTGTACCCACGGCGAGAGCGCGTTGATCTGCCCGCGCACAGAGACGCCGCCCATGCCGCTCACTGTGATCGCCTGCGTGCCGCGCTGCCCCGCCACCAGCCGCCCGAAGTCCACCTTGTGCGGCGCGACCACGACGCTCGCGGCCATCGTCGGCGCGGCACGCGCCGCATAGACGGGAGTTGCAGGGGTCAGGGTCGTGCTGGGCAATTGCGCACCACAGGAGTTGCAGTACGTCGCATGAAGGCGATTCTCGGACCGGCAATATCGGCAGGTAATGGTATTTCCTTGTTCTTGAGTACCTGCCTCTACATTAGAGGTTTCAGACGCATCTCGCGGCACCATGATTGCATCGGCGGCCGAAGCTTTTACCTCTACTGCCGAGCCATCGGACAGCCCTATAGCTCCCATGAGGCCATGTAGTGCGTTAGGGTAGTCAGAGGTTGCGTCATAACGGTGCAAAATCGCCCAAATAGGCGGTATTTGCCCTGCGTCAACGTGTTCGGCCAAAATAGGAATGATCCCCTTCATCGCTCCTTGATGATGTAGGACAAAAGCCGCATGCACTTCCTTTTTTACCCAGGATGAATCGATAGCATTGGGTGTAAGCACTACCACGCACCAATCTCGCCCCTTCAACCCTTCATTGATGCGATCGAGGAAGTCATTAGATGTTATATTCGCCAAGTCCACCCAAACGTCGGCACCCTTTGAACGCAGGTCAGCAACTAGCTGTGTAGTGAAGGCATTGTCTCGGTGACTATGGCTAGAAGCTATCTCATAAATGGGTACGACCCTCTTGGAGTTGGCTTCCCTTGCGGGGTAGCCGAACGCCAAGGGCATTTATGAGAT
>JAICVS010000007.1 GCA_025935195.1 Ktedonobacterales bacterium | reverse complement strand
GGAAGCCCCCGATCTTCAGTCGGGGGAGGAATGCGCCGCTGCCGCTCGGCAGGACGAACGAACTTTCATCAGCGTACCGCATGTGCGTTGTGGATGAAAGTAGGATAGACTGCCTGTATGAACTGTACCATCACTGCCAAGCTCAAATTGCAGGCGACTCCTGACCGGTTCCGGGCGTTGCGCGCGACCCAACTGGCCTACCGTGACGCGCTGAACTACGTGAGTCGGTATGCCTTTGCGCACGGCAAAATGAGCAACGCGGTGGGCTTGCAGGATGGCACCTATCGGGATGTGCGTGCCACGTTTGGCCTGCCCGCGCAGATGGCGTGCTCGGTGCCTCGCCAGGTGGGTGCTACCTACAAAGCGCTGTGGACCAAGGTGAAAGCCAATGCCACTGCCCGTGCGGCGGGACACACCAAGAAACGCTACCGGGGCTTGGACCAGGCGCCCAAGTATGTCGCGCCGACGCTCACCTACCAGCTTGGCCATGACTACGGCTTTAAGACCGGCCAGCAGGTGAGCATCCTGACCTTGGAGGGGCGCGTGATCGTGCCCTATACCGGCTACAGCCCGCACGTGGCCCTCATCCAGCAGGGTGCCCACATTGGCGCCGCCAAGCTCTGGTACGACCAGCCCCGCAAGCAGTTCTATCTGCTGGTGAGTCTGGAGATCGCGGTGGCGGACCCGACGCCAGAGCAGCAGCAGCGCATCGTCGGGGTGGACGTAGGCCAGCGCTACCTGGCGGTGGCCACCGACACGCAGAACCGCACGCAGTTCTTTCCTGGCAAAGAGGCGCGTGCTACGGCGGACCACTACGCCCGGCTGCGGAAGCACTTGCAGCAGAAAGGCACTCGCGCGGCCACACGACGCTTGATCGTGCTGGCGGGGCGAGAGAGACGGTTGAAGCAAGAGTGCAACCACCAGATCAGCCAGCGCATTGTGGACGCTTACCCGCACAGCCTCATCGGCCTGGAGGACTTGACCCACATCCGTGAGCGGACCCGGCGCAGGCACGGCAAGCGGGCCACGACGAAGCGGCGCCGCGCCAACCGGCACGCCTCGCAGTGGACCTTCGCCGAACTGCAGGGCTACGTGGCCTACAAAGCCCTGCTCTCTGGCAGCATGGCCGTGCAGGTGGATGCGTGGAAGACGAGCCAGGCCTGCCCGCGCTGTGGCTACACCGCAGCGGACAACCGCCCTGAGAAGGGGCTGTTGTTTGTGTGCCAGGCGTGCCATCTGGTCCTCCATGCGGACTTGGTAGGAGCGCGCAATGTCGCGCTCAGAACGCTGCTCGCCCGGCACGACTGGGTGAGCACGGGCGTCTTGTCGGAACGCCCTGATGTGTCGGACGGTGAAGCCAAAGCCGTGCGGCGGCGACGCTACGCGGAGTTGCGGTGGAGTCCAGACGCAAGCCCCCGTGCTTGAGCCGGGGGTATCTGACAATGTATAGCATGCGCCGAGGGGGGAGTGCAACGAGGGGGCGGCGGGATAAGCCGGCGAATGAATGCGCGCCTGGATGGCGTGCCACCACGAAGTCCGGCCAAGCCAGACTGAGACGTGGATGTCTATGTTGTGGCTTTCTATGGTAGAATGCTGTGCGTCAGGCCGATTTTCGCTTGCGGTGGATGGAGGTGTCGCGGTGGAGGCGCTGCGTGTCTTCCTGAGCCATGCCCATCAGGATAAGCCGTTCGCCGATGCGCTGGTGCATGCGCTGCGTGGCGGCGGCGCGAACGTCTGATACGATGAGCACAACCTGGGCACGGGGCAACTGCTCGACGAGAGATCACGCGCGAGCTGCGCGCCCGCCCGGTCTTTCTCGTGCTGCTCTCCAAAGACGCCTTCGCCTCGACCTGGGTGAAACAGGAGTGCCGCTGGGCCTTCAACCTCTACAACCGCGAGCCGGGGCGCATCATCCTGCCCGTCACCGTCGGCAAGATCGACCCGGCCGACTTCGACGCCGTGCTCTATCTGGAGGACTTCAAGCGCGTGGAGGCGCCGGGCTTCCAGCCGTACCCCCAAGGCGAAGCCTGCGCACGCACCTTGCGCGCGCTTACCCTCACCCCCGCCGGCGCCGTCCCTGCCCCCGCCGTCCCCCTGCCCGCCGAAAGCCTGGACGACCTGCTCACCCAGGGCAAAGCCCTGATGGGCAAAAAGCAGTTCGCTGAGGCCATCCCCTTCTTCGAGCGCGCCACCCGGCTCGATGCCAAGAACTGGACCGCCTGGGCGAACCTGGGCCTAGCCTATGCAGAGGTCAAGCGGCCGGGCGATGCCCTGGCGGCGAATGATCGGGCGCTGGCACTTGACGGCAATCAGACGCGGGTGTGGTACAACAAGGGCATCGCTCTCTACGACTTGAAGCGGTACGAGGAGGCGCTGGCAGCCTACGAGCGCGCGCTGGCCCTCGACGCGAAGGACACGGATGCCTGGAATGGCAAGGGCGCTGCCCTCTACATGCTCAATCGCTCCGATGAGGCGCTAGTTGCATATGACCGTGCCTTGGCCCTCGATCCCACCTACAAATTCGCATGGGTAGGTAAGGCAATGACTTTACGCGCGCTCGGCCGCGAGGGCGAGGCGCGGGAGGCGGAGCGGCGCGCGGCGGCGCTGGGGTAGGCGTGTGGCGTCAAGAAGGGCGGGCCGGCGATTGCAATCGCGCCTGGATGGCCGCTGGCCGCGACGTCCGCCGGCGCGGACTGGAGAGACGGCGGCGTGCCCATAGGCACTGGGGGAAAGCGCATCATGCCGAGGAGTTGGCAAACGGCAATATCCTCACCCAGTTCAGTATCACCTTGACATCCCCCTATAATTATGGTAACTTAGTTCTATTACCGCGGCGCCACCTGACGCCGCCAGCACCTTAACAACTTCATAACCGTGCCCAGCACATCCATCCACCCCACCGCACCGGCGGGCGTGGCAGCCAGACAAGCACCCGAAAAGCACCTGGATGTCGCCGCATCCTCGCCCCTCGCCACGACCCCTCGCCCGGCGGCCTCTTCCCTGGCGAGGGGTGCGGGGTAGGGAGTGAGGTCTTGCCGCTATTGCCACCCACCTTGCCATTTCGTTGCCACTTCTTGCCGCGATCGTGCCGCTTTTGCCGCCCATAACGCGAAATGTCAAGTTGTCAGATCGCGCAACTCGGCTTGAAATCGGCATTCGAGAGGAGGACACGTCCGACACGCGGCCAAAAAGCGGCAAAAACGGCAATGTTGACCAGCGCAGTCAACATTGCCGTGCGGGAAGAGAGCGGTTCGTCCTGGGCGGGTGTCATTGCCATGACCGATCCGGCACCGGGATGAGCCCCAGCATGTATACCGGGGAGCCAGCCACGCTCGCCGCTAGAGCATCAGCCGCAGCGGCGCGAGGATGCGCTCGCTCACCTCTTGATACCACGGGCGGTGAATCCAGCCTTCCAGCGTCAGCTCCGGCGCGTTGAGCTTGTCGCAGGTGAACAGCTCTTCCATCTGCCGCGCCAGCGCCTCGCTGTAGATCTCGACGTTGATCTCGTAGTTGCCCACCGAGCTGAGCCGGTCCAGGTTGGCCGTGCCGATGGTGGACCACTGGCCGTCAATCGTGCAGGTCTTGGCGTGGATCATCGCCTTGCGATAGCCGAAGATACGGATGCCGTATTTCAGGCAGTCCGCGAAATAGCCGCGCGAAACCCAGTCCGCGACGATGTGATTCGAGGTCCACGGCAGCAGAACTTGCACGTCTACCCCGCGCTCCACCGCCGCTTTCAGCGCCTCCAGCAGCACGTGGTCGGGCACGAAGTAGGCGTTGGTCAGGTAAATGTGGTGGTCGGCGCGATCAATGGCGTCAATGTACATATCGCGGATGGGGAAGGTCAGCCGTAGCGCGTCGTTGCTGTGGAGCTGGATGAAGGGATCGAAGCGGCGCTGATAGCGGCGCCTGATGCGCTTGACGCGCGAGTGGCGCGCGTTCCAGAAATCCACGAACGACTGGGCGAGGTCCGCGACGGCCGGCCCGCGGATGCGCATGTGCGTGTCGCGCCATTCGGTGGCGTAGAGGCTGCCGATGTTGTAGCCGCCGATGAAGCCGATGCGCCCGTCCACCACCAGCAGCTTGCGATGATCCAGCGCGTAGCGCCGGGGATCGAAGATGTGCCAGGGCCGGTGGAAGGGCGTGTAGCGCATCACGTGCAGGTGTGGGATGTCTAGCGGGAACTGCTTGAACGCGCCCGGCACCACCAGATTGCCGAAGCCATCGAAGATGATGTAGACATCCACACCCTCGCGCGCCCGGCGGATCAGCCGCTCTTTGAACTCCTCGCCCACGGCGTCGTCCTTCCAGATGAAGGACTCCAGATAGATGCGCTCTTTGGCGTGTTCGATGGCCGCGATCATCGCGTCGTAGAGGTCGCGCCCGTAGCTGTAGACGCGCACGGAGTTGTCGCCGACCGGTGTCTCCGGTAGGTGCAGGTAGGGGAAGCCTTCGAGCAGGCGCCGCCGCTTGCGCCGCGACGCCACCACCACCGAGAGCACGGCGACTGTCGCCGCCTGGAGCGCCAGCAGGCCGGCAACGGCCGCCGCCGTCATGCGCACGACCGGCAGCCGCCGCCAGTCATGCCACAGCTCGCGCGCCGTCCGCTCCGGCCGCCAGCGGCGGATGGCATGTAGCGCCCCTGTGACGCGCGTCGTCGTCTGTATCGCCCGTAGCGCTTGTCGTGTTCGCTTCGCTCGCATATCGCCACCCCTCCGAGCACGACACGCCCGCGCCGTCGCCTCATCCTCCAGCGTACCACGTCCGCTCATCAAATGGGGCGAACGAGGGGTGATGCGGGTAACGGGAGCGCGCTACGCCTTATTGCCTAGATGCCTGCGTAAAAGGCGCGGGCGCTTCTCATCGTTTTCTCATGCGCCGATGGCTATACTTAATCTCACGCCAGCAGATGAGGAGCCGCCCTATGTCCACCGCCGAGCGCCCGACAGCCGCACACGCCCTTGCCGCGCCCGCGCCGCCACCGGGAACGCTTTCCGCGCAGATCGTGCGCCGTGAGCTGACAACACGCGATGTCGTCGTGCTCTGGCTCACTCGCCCCGGCACACTTCAGGCGCCCGCGCCCTATCAGCCGGGGCAGTTCATCGCGCTGGCGCTGCCCGGCAAGACGCGCACGCTGCACCGTTCATATTCGCTGTGCGGCGACGGCTCGCCGGATCAGCCCTGGCAGATCGCCGTCAAGCGCAAGCAGGGCGGCGCCGTCTCCGGCTTTCTCTTCGACCGCGCCGCCGCCGGGACCATCCTCGCCGCGACGCCCCCACGCGGCGCCTTCACACTGCCGCGCGAGGTCATGCCCGGCACACCGCTCGTCTTTGTCGCCAACGGCGCGGGCATCGCGCCCATCCTCGGCATGCTGCGCGCGCTGGCCCGCCTGCCGCGCGAGCGGCGCCCGTCCGTCCAGCTGCATTACGCCTCGCGGAGCGCGAGCGAGGTGATCTTCGCGCGCGAGCTGGCCGCGCTCGATCCTGACGGCGTGTGGTTGCGCCAGTGGCACTACCTCACGGCGCGCGGCGACCGCCTCAGCCCCGATCACGCGCTGGCCGCGCTCGCTGCCTATGGCGCGGGAAGCTCTCTTTCAGCGGCGCACTGGTATATCTGCGGCGGCGGCAGCCTCAAGCGCGCCTTTCAGCAGGCGCTGCCCGCGCGTAGTGTGCCTGCCGATCGCCTGCATGTAGAGGTCTTCGACGATGAGGGTGCGGCGCGGGTGGCTGGCACGCACACGGCAGCCGCCAGTGGGCCTGTCGTCGCGCGCGTGCGCCTCGCGGGTCTCGCTGGAGTGGATACGGGAGCTGGTGCGCTGGATGCGCGGCGCGGCGAGACGCTGCTGGACGCGCTGGAGCGCCAGGGCTATGCGCCGGAGGTGAGCTGCCGCGCCGGCGATTGCGGCGTCTGCCGCCTGCGCCTGCTCTCCGGCTCGGTCCACGACCCCGGCACGGCCCTTACGCGGGCGGAGCGCGCCGCCGGTTACATCCTCCCCTGTGTCGCGCGGCCGGACGGCGACCTCATGCTCGTGCCGGACGGCCTGTTCGCGCTCGACATTCCCGAAGGCGCAGGGGGCCGGCGCTCGCGGCGATCCTCCAAGCGGCTGCTGCGCGTTGGCTCGGCCGCCGCCGCTGTCGCGCTCTTCACCGGCGCCTGGACGCTCACCAATCACAAGGTCGCGGCCGGCATTGGCAGCGGCGACGACGGCCAGGCCGCCCCGATCCAGAGCCAGGGCGACGACGACAATCGCCAGCGCCCCGGCGGCGTCACCATCAATCCGTTCCAAACGTCGCCCAACACGCGCTCGGGGACTTCCTGATATGACCATCGCCACCACTCCCGCTAATCCCAGCAATTCCATCACGGCGACAGCCTCCCGCATCGTCGTCGCGCGGTCCGCGCGCATGATGGGAACGGAGGTCAGCGTGCAGGTCGCCGTCGCGCCGGGTGAACGGTCAGCCGCCGAGGCGGCCGCCGCGACCTGCATGGCCTGGCTCGCCGAGGTGGATCAGCGGCTCTCGCGCTTCCGCCCCGAGAGCGACCTCTGCCGGCTCAACGCGGACGCCGGCCGCTGGCACCGCTGCTCCGACGTGCTGTATGCCTGTGTCGAGCGCGCGGTCGTCGCGGCGCGCGCCAGTGGCGGCCTCTTCGATCCAACGCTGCTGCCGCGCCTCGAAGCGCTTGGCTATGATCGCGACTTCGCGCTGATCGCGCACCGCGAGACACTATCAGACAGTGGCGGTGAGCCGGCGTGCGGCCCGATGCCCGCCGCCGGCGCCTGGGCCGCCATCGAGCTGGACCCCGCCGGGCGGCGCATTCGTCTGCCGTGGGGCGTGCGCCTGGATCTGGGCGGGATCGCCAAAGGCTGGGCGGCGGACATCGCCGTCGAGCGGTATTGCGCGGGTTTCGACAGCACGCTCGTCAACGTCGGCGGCGACCTGCGCCTGCGTGGCGGTCCCGCGCCCGGCCAGGCATGGAGCGCCGGCATCCGCGATCCGCTTGCCGAGGCTGGTGGGGCGCCCGGGCGCGATATCGCCGCCGTCGCCTTCAGTCGCGGCGGACTCGCCACCTCTGGGGCTGCGTATCGCTGGTGGCTGCGACACGGCCTGCGCGCGCATCACCTGCTGGATCCGCGCACCGGCCTGCCCGCCGCCGTCTGGACTGGCGAGGACCGCACGCATGGGCGTAGCGGCGAGCCGCTGATCGCTACGGCGACGGCCCTCGCGCCCACGGCCGCCCGCGCCGAGGTCGCCGCCAAGCTGGCGCTGCTGCGCGGCTATCCATCCGCGTTGAGCGCGATCGAGGCTGCCTGGGAGAGCGATGGGCCGCTCGGCACGGATAGCGGGGCCGATAGCGGCGTGGCGCTGCTGCTCGTGCTGGCGTCCGGCGAGGTTGTCGTCTCCGCCAACATGCGCGCGTACATCGAGAGCTGGGGGACTGCCGGGGCGGCGCTGCCCCTGCTGCCTGGCGCGGATGGCGTGTCCGCACGTTTCTGCGATGCTCCCATCCTGGAATAGGACGAGACACGATGACGCCGATCAGCTCCGCCGCGACGCTGGCGCCCGCCGACGCCGATCCGACGCTGTGGTACATCACGCGCGCGGCGGCCGTGTCGGCCTACGTGCTGCTCGCACTCACGACCAACCTGGGCATCGTGCGCAGCCTCACTACGCAGATTGGCGAGCGCGTCTCGTGGGCGCTGGACGAGCTACATCAGTTCCTCGCGCTGCTGACCGGGGCGTTTGTGCTGCTGCACCTGTTCACGCTGCTGCTGGACCCGTTCATCACGTTCACGCCCGTCAACCTGCTGCTGCCCTTCGCGCAGCCGTACCGCACGCTCGCCACCGATCTCGGCGTGCTGGGCTTCTACGCCTTCGCCGTGGTGCTGGTCAGCTCGTGGCTGCGGCGGCGTATCTCGCGCGGCATATGGCGCGGGCTGCACTACCTTGGCTTCGCGGCGTTCTTCCTCGTCACCATCCACGGCCTGCTCGCGGGCGCGGACGCCGGCCAGGCATGGATGCGCGCGCTCTCCTTCGGCTTCGGCTCCGCCGCCGTCTTCCTGATCTTGATGCGCCTGATCTTGCGGCCGGGCGAGGCTCCTGACGTCACCGCCCGCGCCTCGCAGCGTCCGTAGCCGCGCCATCCATACATCATCACCTACACCAGCGCGAGCACGACGGCGAAGCGGCCGGTGCGGCCGCGTTCCATGCGATGCGAGTAGAAGAGGTCGCGCCGGTGGCCGGTGCAGAAGTCGCTGGTTTCGATGTGGTCATCCGGCACGCCCAGCGCGCGGAGCTGCGCGCGGTTTGAGGCCACCAGATCCACGCGGTGCGACTCACGCGCGCCTCCGGCCGCTCCATCCGCCATCATGACCGTCGAGAAGACGCCCGTCGCGCGGGCCAGCGGATGCGCGGCGAACGCCGCACGCACGCGCTCGTCCACCTCGTAGCAGCAAGGGCCTATGCACGGTCCGACAGCGGCGTACACATCGGCGGGTTGTGTGCCATAGACGCGGGCCATCGCCGCCAGTGTGCTTGCTGGGATGGCAGCCGCCGTGCCGCGCCAGCCGGCATGCGCCAGGCCAATCGCGCTGTGCGCCGGATCCACGAGCAGCACCGCCGCGCAATCCGCCACCGCCCAGTACAGCCCAACGCCGCGCAGCCGCGTGATCATGGCGTCGCCGGTCGCGTCCAGCCGCGCCGCCGGCTCGCCCTCATGGCCGGCGAGCAGCGCCTCTGTGACATTCACCACGCGCGCGCCGTGCTCTGGACGCAGGCTGACGAGCTGTGGGTCTCCGGGCAGCGCCGCGCGGATGCGCCGGATGTTCTCGGCCAGCGCGTCGGGTGTGTCGCCCACGGCCCGGCCGGCGTTCAGCGTATCCAGCGGTGGTGCGCTCACGCCGCCGCGCCGTGTGAAGACGCCGTGCGCCAGCGACACATCCAGCGCCGCCAGCGCCGCGAACTGATACCACTCGACCCCGCCGCTCTCGCGCCGCCGCATGCCGCCCCGCATCTCATCCGCGCGGACAGTTTGCACGCTCGTCTCCCCTCTAAAAACCTCTGCGTCACTCTGCGTCACTCCGCGGCTCATTCTCCCTCTGGCAGCGCGCGCACCAGCGCGCGGAACTGATCGCCGCGGTCGAACTCGTTGAGGAACATACCGAAGCTGGTGAACCCCGGCGAGAGCAGCACCACGTCGCCCGGCGTTGCCGCCGCGCGCGCTTCATCCAGCGCCAGCGCTAGATCGCCGATCGGCCCGCGCACGATCTCCGCGCGCCCGCGCGCGGCCGCCTCGCGCCGCAACGCCGCCGCGAAGTCGTCTGAGGCGTTGCCCTGGAGCACGATCACGCGCTTGGCGCGCGCCGCAGCTTCGGCCGCGAACTCGCCGAAGTCCAGGTTTTTGCTGTTGCCGCCGGCGATCAGCACCACCGGCTCGGTGAAGCTGCAGAGCGCCGCGATGCCCGCGACCGGTGCCGTGCTGGCGCTGTCGTTCACGTACGTTACGCCGCCGCGCTCGCCGACCACCTCCAGCCGGTGTGGCACGCCCGCGAAGCCGCCCACCGCGCGGCGAATGGTGCCCGCGTCCACGCCGATCAGCTCCGCCGCGAGCGCGGCGGCCTGCACATTGCCCAGGTTATGCGCGCCGCGCAGCCGGATGGCGTCCGCGAAGGGGAAGGGACGGGACTCATTCGGCGCGTCGCGCCGGTGGGCCGTCCGCTGTTCCGGGCTGTAGAGCCAGACCTGCCCGGCGGGGGCCTCGGCCGCGTAGCGCCGCGTGTAGGCGTTGTCGGCGTTGAAGAGCGCGATGTCGCGCTCGCCCTGGTAGCGGAAGATGCTTGACTTCGCCGCGCCGTAGTCCTCCATCGAGTCGTAGGCGTTGAGGTGGTCGGGGAGCAGGTTGGTGAAGATCGCCAGGCGCGGGCTGCGGCGGATGGTGTGCAGCCCCTCCAGCATCCAGTTGCCCAGCTCCAGCACTACCCAGCGATCGGGCGTCGCCTCCGGCAGGAGCGCCAGTGTCTCGATGCCGCCCAGATTGCCGCCCAGCAGCGGGTGCATCCCCGCCTCTCTGAGGATGGCGTGGAGTAATGTTGTGGTGGTGCTCTTGCCACGGGTGCCAGTGACGCCGGCGATGGGGGCGCGGCAGGCGCGGAAGAACCAGGCGATCTCCATCTCCACACGCGCGCCGGCGGCGCGCGCGGCGGCCAGATACAGCGAGTGGCGCGGCACGTTTGGGTTACGCACCACCACGTCGGCGCGCGCGAAGTCGGCTGGATCGTGCCGGCCGAGCACGTAGCGGATGGGCAGGCCGGCGAGCTTTGCCACGCTGGGCGCGAGCACATCCGCGGAGCGCAGATCGGTGACGATCACCTCTGCCGCGCCCTGCTCCACCGCGTAGCGCGCGGCGCTCACGCCGCCGCCCAGCAGCCCCAGCCCCATCACGAGCACCCGCCGCCCGCGCAGGGCGTTGGGGTCGTCCGCGGTGGCCGGGATGTCGTGCCACTGCTCGTATGCGCTGTCGCTCATCCAGTCCTCCCCGTTCGCACCCACTTGCTCGGATGCGCTCCCGCATTATGCACGCGGCGGACGCCGGGGTCTACCGCGCTGGTCCATATCACCCGCGCTTCCCATGTGTTGCTCATGCGCCACCATCCCGCAACCGGATCGCAACCGCTGCTCAACGGCTTCTTCAACCGGCATTCAGCCGGTCATAGCCACGTTCATCAAGGACATGCTATGTTCTGGCTGCCGGGGCCAGATGGAGCATACAAACCCACGCTCCATATGCTTGACGACTACGGTGGATAGCCAGAGTCACTTCTATTTTTCAAGCATCTTCTCTGATTGCAGTTGCCGCGCGAAAATCTTGCGCACGGTAGAAAATATGCCGCCCGGATGGCAAAGATATGCCGTGCGGCATACGCGCAGGCACCTACTGGCTGGTAGATTAGTGACGGATGGCGCGGCACGCTTGCCGTGCCAGTGAGGTCTCTGTTCGCGCCGGGTTGGGCGACTTCGGCGCGGATGGAGTTTGGGGGAAAATGTCTATGGCTAGCAAACTCAGCAGACGCAAATTCCTTGGCACAGGGGCCCTGGTCGCTGGCGCGACGCTCGCTGGCGGCGAGCTGTTACTCAACTGGAAGGGCCAGGGCGTTGTCAGCGCGGCGGCCGGCTCCTCGCCGGCGCTGGCGAAGTTCGTGGACGCGCTGCCCATTCCCGACCTGATGCCGCAGGTCGCGCCGAATTTCTACCAGGTGCCGATGACGCAGTTCCGGCAGAAGCTGCACCGCGACCTGCCCGCCACCACACTCTGGGGCTACGGCGGGACCTTCCCCGGCCGTACGTTCGAGGTGCGGCGCGGCACGCCCATCACCGTCAGATGGGATAATCACTTGCCGACACACCACCTGCTGGCGAAGTCCATCGATCCCACCGTTCCCGATCCCTCGACCAAGACGCTGCCCAAGGTGCGCAACGTCGTTCACCTGCACGGCGGTTTCTCGCTGCCGCAGTTCGACGGCCATCCCGACGCCTGGTACACGCCGGACATGGCACAGACGGGCACGCACTTCGTCTCGAATGAGTACACCTACGGCAACGATCAGCAGGCGACGGCGCTCTGGTATCACGACCACGCCAACGCCATCACGCGCCTCAACGTTTACACCGGACTCGTAGGCATGTACCTCATTCGCGATGAGGTGGAAGACCGCCTCAATTTGCCGCGCGGGCGCTTCGAGGTGCCGCTCATCCTGAGCGACAAGACCTTCAACCGGGATGGCTCGCTGTATTACGCCACGCAGGGCGTCACCACATCTCACCCCGTGTGGGTGCCGGAGTTCTTTGGTGATAGGGCGCTCGTCAACGGCAAGGTGCATCCGTATCTCGAGGTCGAGCCGCGCCGCTACCGCTTTCGGTTGCTCAACGCCTCCAACGCGCGCTTCTACCACTTGACCATCGAGACGAAGACGCCGCAGCCGTTCTACCAGATCGGCAGTGACGGCGGTTTCATGCCCGCGCCTGTGCGGCTCACAGACGTGCTGGTCGCGCCGGCCGAGCGCCTCGACCTGATCGTAGACTTCGCGCACTTCGCGCCTGGCACGGTGCTGACGCTGCGGAATGATGCGAACGCGCCGTATCCCGGTGGGGGCGGCGGCGATCCCATCCCGGAGATCATGCAATTCCGCGTCACGCGGCCGCTCTCCAGCCCAGATACTTCGGTCGCACCCGAATCGCTGGCTGGTTCCGCTCTGCCGGCGATGGCGGCGCTCGCGCCCGGCGCGGCGACGCGACGGCAGATCGTCGTGTACGAGTGGGACGACGATGTGACGGGCAACCCGATCCGCTCGCTGCTCAACGGCAAATACTTCGAGGATCCCGTCTCGGATTTCGTCCAGGACGGCGGCACGGAGATCTGGGAGTTCGTCAACCTGACGCCCGACGTTCACCCGCTGCACGTGCATCTGGTCGAGTTCCAGGTGCTCAACCGGCAGCCGATCAACGAGGATGCCTTCACGCAGGCCTGGCTGGCCGGGCAGGATCCACAGGTCGCGGATTACCTGCTGGGCGGGCCGACTCCACCGGACACCGACGAGCGCGGGCCGAAGGATACCGTCAAGACCTATCCGGGCATGGTCACGCGCATCATCGCCAGGTTCGACATGCCCACCTACGGCCAGGTAGTGCTGCCGCGGAACACCACCGGCCCACAGTACATCTACCACTGCCACATCCTCGAACACGAGGACAACGAGATGATGCGCCCATTCCAGGTGAACGTCTGAGTCCGGCCGCGTCCTGTTGTCGTCCACATCGTTTCAGGCTCGCGCGCCGCCGCCATCCCCACACGGGCGCGGCGGCGCGTGGCAGCATGCGGTAGCATGCGGAGGATGTACCATGACCATCGCCACCCCGCCCATCTTCGAGCGTGTGGCCGACCGCGTGCTGGAGCGCGTCGGCCGCCGTCCCGTCGCGTCACCTGAGGCGCGCACGATCCCTCATACCGAGCGCGCCGTCGCGGGCATGGCGACGGCGGCCCGTGTGATGCCGGTTGCCGTCTGCCTCGTGCAGATCGCCCTCGCCTACGAATGGCTCGTCTCCGGCATCAACAAGGTCGCCAGCCCGTACTTCGCCACCGGCCTGAAGCTGGTGCTACAGCAGCACGTCTACAACGACGAGCGCCACACGCCGTATAGCGCCTTCCTGCAACGCTTCATTATTCCTAACGCCGAGGGCTACGCTCACCTGATCACCTGGACGGAGGTGATGGTCGGCGTGGTGCTGCTGGGCAGCGCCGTCCTCTGGATGGCGCGGCCGGCCGCGCGACTGACCGCGTACGCCGCCTGCGCGGCCTGTGTCTATCTGGTTGCGGCGATTGTGATGAACCTCAACTACTATCTGGTGGACGACGAGGCGGTTGCCTGGATCAATCCGCTGCATGCCTTCAATGAGGGCGTGCAGCTCGATGCCATGCTGCTGCTCTTCTCGCTCGTCCTGCTCGGCGCGAACGTCGCCGCGCTGCGTGCGCTCAGCCGTCGCGCCGCGGATTGAGCGAGGCGGAAGGAGGCGGACATGAGCCGTACCGGCAACCGCATTGGATGGGGCGCCTGGGGCGCTTCGATGACGCGCGCGCTCAGGCCCACGAGCCTGAGGCTGAGGCTGGCGGTGCTCACATTGGTGCTGGCCGCTGCCGCGCTGCTCTCAGCCTGCGGCGGCATCGGCGGCTCCTCGGCGCCGCCGCTCACCTCGACGGAGAATCACCTGCATGATGTGCTGACGCTGCGCGGCGAGCCGGGTGCGGTGCTGATCGCCACCCACTTTGGGCTGTACCGCTCCAGCGACCGCGGCCATGCGTGGGCGCAGGTCGCCGGTGGTCCGGGGCAGCAGATGGACGGTCTGATGACGTACAAGCTGGCGCAGAGTCCCGTGGACACGAAGCGCGTGTACTGCCTGGCGCTGCCGCGCTCCGCCATGCCGGGGGTGACGCACGCGACGGCCGGCCTCTATGCCAGCGTGGACAGCGGTCGCACATGGAAGCTGGCCGCCGCCGTTGACACATTCCCAACGAACAGCGTCTTCAGCATCGGCGTGAGCTCCGCCAGCGGCGGGCGGGTGTTCGCCATCGTCTCCGCGCTCGGCGCGGCTGGTCTCTATGCCAGCGACGACGCCGGCGCGCACTGGCGCGCGCTGCCCAAGACGCCGGCCGCGGACATCACCGGCGTCCTAGGCGATCCGGCCCATCCCGGCCATGTCTACCTTTGGAGCAACATCTCCGGCGTCTTCAGTAGCGCGGACGATGGCCGCACGTGGAGCGCGGCCGCCGGCATCAGTGGCGCTGTCTACGCGCTCTCGTCGTCCGGCGACATAGTGTATGCGGGCGGCGATGCCGGCCTCTTCGTTTCACACGACGCCGGCCGGCACTTCGTTCAGACACACGCGCGGGAGACGTTCTCGGCGATCGCCGCATCCCTCTCCACGCCGGCGACCGCCTACGCGCTCAACGGCGCCGAGGTCTACGTCACGACCGATGGCGGCAAGACATGGCGGCAGGCGGCGCCGACCAGCCAGCATCCGGCGCTCGTGGCCGTGGATCCAGGCGACGCGGGCAGCGCCTACATCGGCTATCTTTCTCCCATCGGCCTCGACGCCACACGCGACAGCGGCAACGCCTGGCAAACGCTGGTGCGCCGCACGCCGCCGCAACGGACGTAGCGAACGCTTGCGCCTGCCACTCGCGCATCGCCGCGCGTTGACATATCGGCACGTCGTGGTCGTTTGCCCAGAAACTCCGGCCGGATGCGCGCATCCGGCCGGCACCTTTGTGCCGCGCGGAGATGGCTGCCGGCGCGTCCACAGCGCCTCGCTCGCTTTGCATTGCGCCGCCGCGCGACATACAATGAATCACCCCAACCCATCCGTCGTGTCATTTCGCCCGGCGCGGCACCAGCGCGCAGAAAGTGGAACCTTGTGGACACCAGCATCCAGTGCGAGAAGCTCAAACAGGCTGCCGGACCGCTCGACGCCCGCGATAGTGATGGCTGGCGCACCTTCCGCGCCCGCATGAAGGCCATCGAGTCGGCACGCGGGGTGCTGGAAGACGAGGTGTTGGTCACGGAGGACGGCGCCGACGATCTCTCGAGCGTCCAGCGCGAGCGGATCTTCGTTGAATGAGGCGCTCCCGGCATGTTTGACCAGTCATCCGACCAGCACAAAACCCGCGATGAGCTCATCCACGAGATCGAGTCGCTGCGCTCGAAGCTCGCGGCGACACAGCATTCCGCCGTGCGGGATGCCGGTTCCCGGCTGAGGTCGCCGACCGACACAGGTTCGGCGCCGGTATCTTCCACCGTAGGCAGCCGCCATGACGGCCGCTCCCAACTCCCCACGCCGGATTCTCGACGGGATGCGCTCGCGCTCGCCATCGATCGCCGCTTCGCCGTCCAGTACGCGGTGAGCACCGCGCTCGTCGAATCGTCTACGCGCGACGATCTGGACGCGGTCGCCGCGCATGTGCTGGAGGCGGTAGGGCATGGATTGGGCTGGGAGCTTGGCACACTCTGGACGATCGATCGCGCGAGCGGATTGCTCCACTGCGGTCCCATCTGGCAGGCGCCTGGGGTGGATGGGAGCGTGTTTGTGGGAGCGTGCCGGCGCCAGACGCTCGCGCCGGGCGTGGGATTGCCGGGGCGTGTCTGGAGCGACGAGCGACCGGCGTGGGTCGAGAATCTGGCGGCCGACGACAACTTTCCGCGACTGCGCGCGGCGCTGGATGCCGGTTTGCACGCCGCATTCGCCTTCCCCGTGCGCGGCCCCTCCGGCATCTTCGGCGTGTTCGAATTCTTCAGCCGCGCCTTGCGCTCCCCCGATACCGCGCTGCTGCACATGGCGATGAGTGTTGGCAATCAGGTCGGCCAGGTGGTCGAGCGCCACCGGGCCGAGGCGGCGGAGCGCGCCAGCCTCGCGCGGCAGGCGGCCATCATCGGCACCGCGCTGGACGGCATCGTGGGTATGGACACGGACGGCCGCATCAACGAGTTCAATCCAGCCGCGGAGCGCATGTTCGGCTACCAGCGCGCCGAGGTCATCGGCCAGGATCTCGCCGACGCGCTGATCCCGCCCGCGCTACGCGCACGCTACCGTGGCGCGCTCGTACGCTATCTCGCCACAGGTGAGCAGCACCAGATGGATCACCGGATGGAGATGACGGCGATGCGCGCCGATGCCTCTCTCTTCCCCGTCGAGCTGGCTATCACGCGCATCCCGCTGAATGACCCTCCCGCCTTCGTCGGCTACATCCGCGACATCACCGACCGGCGCCGCTCCGAGGATGAGCTGACACGCCTGCTCGCGCGCGAGCGTGAGGCACGCGAAGCCGCCGAATCCGTCTCGCATCGCCTTGCCACGTTGCAGGCAATCACCGATACCGCGCTGGCGCATCTCAGTTTCGACGACCTGATCAGCCGGCTACTGGAGCGGGTGCGCACGGCGATGGAGGTGGACAACGTCGCCATTCTGCTGCCCTCTGAGGACGGCAAGGCGCTCATGCTGCGCGCGGTGCTGGGGCCACAGGAAGAGGTCGCGCGGACGGTGCGCGTGCCGGTCGGCCGTGGGATCGCGGGGCGTATTATGGCGGAGCGCCAGGCGATCGTTGTGGACGATCTGAACCAGGCGGACCTGATCAATCCCTACCTTCGCGAGCACTTCCACTCGCTGCTCGGCGTGCCATTGCTTGTCGAGGATCGCGTGCTCGGCGTGATCCACGTCGCGACGCTGCGCGCGCACCACTTCAGCGAGGATGACGTGACGTTGCTGCGGCTCGTCGCCGACCGAATTGCTCTTGCCCTCGATCTTTCTCACCTCTATGAAGCCGAGCGGGCTGCCCGCCGCGACGCTCAGTCAGCCGAGCAGCGCGCGCGCGCCCTCGCCGATGAGCTGGCGGCCATCATTGACGCGATCCCAAGCGGCGTGCTGGTTTGCGACGCCTCCGGCCAGCTTATACGCGTCAACCGTCAAGGCGCCGCTTTTCTCGGCCAGCCCTCACAACAGGCGGCGCTCGGCTCCCTGGAGCGCTATGCCACCACCAGCAGCTTGCGCTATCCCGACGGCACGACGATTCCGACGGCGGAACGGCCGCTCATCCAGGCGTTGCGTGGCATCACGCGCACCGACTTCCGGGGGATGATCCGGCATAGTGAATCGGGCCGCGCGATGCACATCCAGTTCAGCTTCGCCCCTATCCGCGATGGCGGCGGTGCCATCATCGGCGCCGTTGCCGTGACCAACGACATTACCGAGATGTACCGCCTGGAGCGGCAGAAAGATGAGTTCCTCAGCATCGCCAGTCACGAGCTGAAGACGCCACTGACCACCCTCAAAATCCTCACCCAGCTCACACGCCGCCGGCTGGAGCGGCTGAATCTGCTGGAGACCGAGCATACCGCGCGTATGGACCGCGCCATCGCGCGCATCGAACGGCTCGTCAACGATCTCCTGGATGCCTCGCGCATCGAGTCTGGCAAGCTCGCGCTACGCATCGAGCGTTGCGACCTCGCCGAGGTCTGCCGCCAGGCCATCGCGGAACAGCATGAGAGCGCCGAGCGCGACATCACCGGGCACCTGCCCGACGCGCCGATCTGGGTGGAGGCTGACGCCGATCGCATCGAGCAGGTGCTTGCCAACCTGCTCTCCAACGCCCTCAAGTATTCCGCACCTGAGAGCCCGGTGACGCTCACGCTCGAAACGCACGACGGCGAGGCCATCGTTTCTGTCGAGGATCAGGGGGTGGGCATTCCGCCGGACGCCGTTGATCATCTCTTCGAACGCTTCTACCGGGTACCCGGCGTCCAGGTGCAGTCCGGCTCCGGCGTCGGCCTCGGCCTCGGCCTCTTCATCTCGCGTGAGATCGTCGAGCGCCACGGCGGCCGCATCTGGGCCGACAGCGTCGTCGGCGTCGGCAGCGTGTTTGGCCTCGACCTGCCGCTGGCGATGCCGCTCAAGGACTGAGCGCGGGCCGCGTTCATGGCGGTGGCGACCGAGGGAGTGAATCACACCGGAGTACAGCATCTAGCCTGCCTAACCTCCACCCCAGGCCGCCACCATCTCCATACCACTATGGCGTCTCCTCGTCTCAACCGCCGCCATTGCCCATACCATCCCGCGCGGCGGCACTGACTACTGAGCGGTTGGCGCTCCTCCCTGCCCTCGCGCAACCACTTCTTCGCCGCATCTCAACCAGATTGCGCATTTTAGCGCACGTTCGGGCGCAGATTCTGGTGTATCATTTCTACCGAGAGGTCGAGAACGATCGCGCGGGCCGTGACGAAATTGTGCGGTGTTGCGTTATAGATTGTAGCGGCTTTGCGTTGCGCCTGTCTCATGTGAGCAGCGCCACCCCCTGATCGTTTCCAGCCTCTCACCTCAACGACCCCTAGGGCAATCTGTCGAGCTGCCATGCCGCGGCGCGGGATATGCCGTTGTGTGCCAGCTTGCTGATTAGTTTGCCTGGGGCGTGACCCGCGCATCCCATCCACTCGCTCCGCTCACCTGTCTGTGTTCCCCTGTGCGCGCGCTCGTCCCGCGCCGCGCCGCCACACCTTGTGGCTAGAAGGCCGCCGCCATGAAGATGCTGATCGCCGACAACGACCGCGACCTTGTTGACATGCTCACCTACTGGCTGCGCGGCCATGGGTATGAAATGCTGCGCGCCTTCGACGGCATCCAGGCAGTCGAGCAGTGGCGCAAGGGGCAGCCGGACCTTGTGCTGCTCGACGCCGAGCTGCCGCGCATTGACGGCTTCGAGGTGTGCCGCCGCATGTCGAGCGAATCGACGTCCCTCTTGTTGCTGATCGGCAACAACCTGAGCGAAGAAGATGAGGTGCGCGCGTTTTCCCTGGGCGCCGACGATTGCCTGCACAAGCCACTCAGCCCGCGCCGCCTGCTCGCGCGCATCCGCGCGCTCACACGCCGCGCCGTCGCCGCGCCCCACGCTGTCGCCGGCGATAGCATTCTCACCGCCGGCCCCATCCGCCTCGACGCCATGCGCCATCAGGTCAGCCGCGACGGTCACATGAGCCGCCTCACGCCCATCGAAAGCCGGCTGCTCCACCTGCTCATGACCCACAGCGGCCAGGTGCTGCCCACCGCGCTGATCGTCGAGCGGGTCTGGGGCTACGACGACGGCGACACTGGCCTCGTCAAGACGCACATCCGCCACCTGCGCCAGAAGGTCGAGCGCGACCCCGCCGTCCCAGAGCACATCCAGACCGTTCCCGGCGTCGGCTACACCTTCATGGATCGCCCCGCGCACGGCAACGATGCGCTCGCTCTGGACCCCATGCCCGCCTTCGCCCTGGATCACGCCGCCCTCTCCACTCCCACGCTGCACGCCGTCGGCGCCTGACCTGGAGTCCTCACCTCCCGGCCCCCTCTCCCCGCGGGGAGAGGGGGAGTGGCACAGTGCTGGGCTAGAAGAGGGACATTTGCTGTGGGGGCTGGTCGTCGTCGTCCGTGCCGTCTTTCTTGGCGCCGAGCTTGCCTTCGGCGGCGAGGCGTTTGGCCTCGGCCAGGGCGGCGGGGATGGCGCGCTTGAAGTCGTCCACGACGGTCTGCTTGAGGGTGGCCTGGTGTAGTGCGGCGGCGGGGTGGTACATGGCGACGACGATACGCCCGTTCACCAGCTTGGCCTGGCCGTGGATGGCGCTGATCTTGACGCCGGGGAAGAACTTCGCCATCGAATAGCGGCCCAGCGTGACGATCACTTTGGGGTCAATGGCGGCGATCTGGCGGTCCAGGTAGCCGGCGCAGGCGGCCATCTCTTCGGGCAGGGGGTCGCGGTTCTCCGGCGGCCGGTGCTTGACGACGTTGGTGATGAAGACGCTGGAGCGGTCGAGGCCGATGCTGGCGAGCAGCTCGTTGAGGAAGGCGCCCGCCGGCCCGACGAACGGGCGGCCCTGGCGGTCCTCGTGATAGCCGGGGCCTTCGCCGATGAACATGATCTCGGCGGTGGGGTCGCCCGCACCTGGCACGCCGTTCTTCGTGTTGAGATACAGGTCGCACTTCGTGCAGACGCGCACCTCCGCCGCCACCTGCGCGAGCGCATCCTCAGCCACCATGACACTCCCTCCTCCTCGGTCGTTCGGCCGCTGCCGCCTGTTTTGGCCTGCCTGCCCGCGCCGGGTGCGGGTCGCGCTGTCAGGATAGCATACGGGCGGGAGGATGCCCATCCCCCCGCCCGAGTATTCCGCCTGTTGGATGTGAATCCGGTGGAGTCCTCACCCCTCAGCCCCTTCTCCCCGTGGGGAGAGGGGAGACGGGTTGTGCTGGGTTAGCCGCCGCGGTTCGGGCGTGGGGGATAACCGCCACGGTCGCGCTCGCGCGGGCCGCCGCGGTCGCCACCGAAGCCGCCGCCGCGCGGGCCGCCACGATCACCGCCGTAGCCGGGGCCGCCACCAGGGCGCGGGCCGCGCCCAAAGCCGCCGGACGATGGGCCGCCGCGATCGCCGCCAAAGCCGCCGCCGCGCGGTGGGCCACCGAAGCCGCCACGGCGCGGGCCGCGCTCGGCCTCGATCTCCTCCGCGCTGGGCATCTCGCCGCTCAGCGCGGCGCGGCGCGAGAGGTTGATGCGCCCCTGCGGGTCCACCTCGATCACCATCACAGTGATCTCATCGCCGACGGCGACGACATCCTCCGGCCGGTTGACCTGATAGTCGGCGAGCTGCGAGGTGCGGACGAGGCCCTCTTTGCCCGGCAGGATCTCGACGAAGGCGCCGAAGTCCACCAGGCGACGGACGTTGCCCGTGTAGATCTTGCCGACCTCGACCTCTTCGGTCAGCGCGCGCACGGCGTCCATCGCGCGCGTCATGCCCTCGCCGGTGACGGCAGAGATGTGGACGGTGCCGTCGTCGTCAATGTCAATCTTGGCGCCGGTCTCGTCTTGGATGCGGCGGATGGTCTTGCCGCCTGGGCCGATGACGGTGCCGATCTTCTCTGGGTTGATCTTGACGGACTGGATGCGCGGCGCGTAGGGCGAAAGCTCGGCGTGCGGCTCGGCCAGCGTTTCGAGCATCTTGTCCATGATGAACATGCGGCCGTCTTTGGCCTGGGCCATCGCCTGGGCGAGCACATCGGGCGTGAGACCCTTGATCTTGATATCCATCTGCAGGGCGGTGATGCCGTCGGCGGTGCCGGCGACCTTGAAGTCCATGTCGCCCATGGCATCTTCCATCCCCTGAATGTCGGTGAGGATGGCGTACTTGCTGAGCGTCTCGCCGTCTTCAGTGATCAGGCCCATCGCCACGCCGGCCACCGGCGCTTTGATCGGCACGCCGGCGTCCATCAGCGAGAGCGTGCTGCCGCAGGTGGAGCCCATCGAAGTCGAGCCGTTGGAGCTGAGCACCTCGGAGACGATACGGATGGTGTAGGGGAACTCGTCTTTTTCGGGGATGACCGGCAGCAGCGCACGCTCGGCCAGCGCGCCGTGGCCAATCTCACGACGGCCGGGGCCGCGCGAGGGGCGCGTCTCGCCGACGCTGAAGGAGGGGAAGTTGTAGTGGTGGATGTAGCGTTTGTTCTCTTCGAGGCCGAGGCCGTCGAGCCGCTGCTCCTCGCCGGGCGAGCCGAGCGTGACGATGCTGAGCACCTGCGTCTGGCCGCGCGTGAAGATCGCGGAGCCGTGCGTGCGCGGCAGCAGGCCGACCTCGCACCAGATCGGGCGGATGTCGGTGGTGGAACGGCCATCCACGCGCACGCCCTTTTCGAGAATCTGCTTGCGCACGAAGCGCTTGACCTCTTTCTCGAAGAGGCCGGCGATCTCCTTGCCGCGGTCCGGGTACTTCGTCCCTACCTCGGCCATCAGCGCGCTCTCGACGGCGTTCATGGCCTGCTCGCGCTCAGCCTTGTTGGCGTTGTTCATCGCCTTGTCGAGGCGCGACGCGGCGAAGTCGCTCACGGCCTTGGCCAGCGCGGGATCGGGCTGCGGCGGGGTGAACGGGCGCTTGGGCTTGCCGGCTTGCGCCACCAGATCGTTTTGCAGTTTCACGAGCTGCTGGATGGCCTCATGCCCCTTGCGGATGGCCTCGACCATCACCTCTTCGGACAACTCGCGCGCGCCAGCCTCGACCATCACCACGGCGTCGGCGGTGCCGGCGAGGCTGAGATCGAGCAGACTCCCGCTCAGCTGTGAAAGCTGCGGGTTGATGACGATCTGGCCGTCAATGTAGCCGACGGCGACGCCCCCGACGGGGCCGGCAAAGGGGATGTCTGAGATGCTGAGCGCGGCGGATGCGGCGACGATGCCGAGGATGTCGGGGTCGTTCTCCTGATCCACCGAAAGCACGGTGATGACGACCTGCACGTCGTTACGATAGCCCTTGGGGAAGAGCGGGCGAATGGGGCGGTCCACCAGGCGCGAGGCGAGGATGGAATGCTCGGTGGGGCGGCCCTCGCGCTTGATGAAGCCGCCAGGGATCTTGCCGGCGGCGTAGAGGCGCTCTTCGACATCCACCGTGAGCGGGACGAAGTCAATGCCCTCACGCGGGGCGGCGCTGGTGGTGGCCGCGGCCAGCAGCACTGTCTCGCCATAGCGGGCGAGCACGGCGCCACCGGCCTGCTCGGCGAGGCGCCCAGTCTCCAGACTGAGGACGCGTCCGCCGATAGTGGTTTCGACGCGATGAATCATAAGTGGTTTCTCCGGCGGCCCGGGGCGTTTGCTCCTGCCCGGCCGGGCCGTCTTCCGCCAGGTGGCGGCTACGTGTGGTCAGCTCCGATTGGCGTTACGGTCGCGGTACATCGCGAAGTCCGTACCAACGGAAAGCGTGCCGGCGCGCGTACGGATGGCGGCGCGGCGGCTGGATAGATGTGACATACGCGCGTGCGAGCCTGCCCCGATACGTCTCGGCGCCGCGACGCGGGCAGGCGGAGGGGGCCGGAGTCGCGGCTCGCACGATGCCACGCGCGACGCGGGATCGCGGGATGTGGCGGGGGTCAGCGCCGCAGCCCCAGCGAGGCGATGAGCGCGCGGTAGCGCTCGGGGTCGGTGCGATTGAGGTACTTGAGCATGCGTCGGCGCTGGCCGACCATCTTGAGCAAGCCGCGACGTGAGTGGTTGTCGTGCTTGTTCTCGACCAGATGGGCCGTCAGATCCTGGATGCGCCGCGTCAGGATGGCGATCTGAACTTCGGGCGAGCCGGTGTCGCCCTCGTGGGTCTGATACTGCTGGATGACCTGCGCCTTGTCGTCTGTCTGCAATGCCATGCGTTCATGCCGGCGCCGCCGCGCGACGTTTGCCACACGCATCCGGGCGAGCCGGCATCCTCCTTTACGGTGCGCTATGAGTGCGCGCCGGCACTCGTTTTCAGTGTGTCACCTGTGCGAACTCGCCGCGCTCGTCCAATCCTGTGTGGAGGTGTCGGCGTGCGCTGAGCCCGCGTATCGCTGTCTCGCTCGTGTGCCCACATTGGCAGGGAGTGGAGGTGTCCGCCATCGGCAGCCGCGATGGCGCGTTCCAACGCTTTTGTCCGCTCGCTACGCCTGGAGCGGACCCTTCGTGTGTCACAAGTGTTTGACAGCGTTGAGTATAGCATAGGACGCCTCGCACGGCAACGGACGTGGCCGCCGCGGCCGCGAACGGTTGGCGCGCGGCGACATCGAAGCGGGCCGGCGGTTGAAACGGTGCCTGAAGGCGTACCGCCACGAAGTCCACCTGCGTGGACTGGAGATTTCGGCAATGTTGACTGGGATGGTCACCATTGCCGTTTTTGCCGCTTTTCACATGTGGTGCGCGTGCTGGATCGGCTCGACCGACCAATTCAAGCCGGTTTGCGCGATCCGACAACTTGACATGTGGCGTTATGGGTGGCAAAAGTGGCAAGAAACGGCAAGAGGTGGCAAGGCGGCCGGCAAAAACGGCACGGCTTTGGGGCGCTGACGGGGAGTCCAGGCGCATGCGGGGGCTGGTGCGCGCGAGTGAGGGAAGCATGTTTGCGCCTCACAAACGGTTGTTCAGGTGCGAACGGAGTTGGATGGCGGCACGTTTATAGAACTAATTTACTATATATTAGGGCGATTGTCAAGGGTGGCGGCCAGGGATTGCCGGAATGGCGGGCGGAAGACGGATGAGGCGGGCGTTGGACGCGAGGAACCGCTTGCGTCGCGCGGCGGATTCGGATACGCTGCACGCGAGGCGGACACGTTTGCTGAGTGGGCGGATCGAGGGCGCGCATGGCTCTGCTGGATAGCGATACGCTGGCCGCGCTGAACCAGCTGCTGGAGGATGAGCGCGCGGCGGTGACGATTGCCGCCACGCTCAGCAATGGCGCGACGGAGCTGGCCGAGCGCGCGGCCTTCGCGCGCATGGGCGGCGAGCAAGTGTTGGCGTGCTGCGCGCTGCGTGAGCGGTTGGAGCTGGCGGCGGCGGCCGTGAGCAGAGAGATTGGCGGCGCGGTGTTCCCGGTGCTGGCGACGGACCACTACGACGAGCGCCTGCGCGCCTACGCGTACCACCTGAGCCATCTGAACGAGCGCACCCAGGCGCTGCTGCTCATCGTGACGGCGCGCGAGACGCGGCGCACGCTTGAAGATGTGTACGCGGCGCACGCATGGGCTGTTGCCTGGTGTGACAGACGTGCCGAGGAGTTCGCCGCCAGCCGCGACACGGACCCGCGCGCGGCCAGGCGCACGCCGCTCGCCGCCGCCTGGCCGCGCGGCGAGACCAGTGAGGACATAGGAACGAACGGCGATGGATTGTCGCGGATGGATCAGACCGAGGCGGCGGAGGCGCTTCACGCGGCGGCCGCACAAGTGGAGAGCGGGCACCGCGCGGCGCCGGGGGCAGGTGGTGGAACGGCCGGGGGCACGGCGCCATCCGGCGGGGAGCGTGCCGAGCATCAGGGACGGGATGAGGGGTAGCGGCGGGATGCGCGCGGCGTTTCGGTCCGGTCCGGTCTGGCGGTGCGGTAGTCTGTGGAAGCCGCGGCGCGGTAGTATGTCTTATGCACGGAGGGTGAAGAGTCGCGTGCCGCGAGCGGTGGATGGAACGTCGTTGGCCGCGGCTGGCTTTGCGACGATTGCGACGATTGCGACGGCGCGACGTGGGATTCAGAGGCGCCGGATGCCCCACATGAGGGCGCAGGGAGGAGGTGAGCGCCATGGCCGGTGATGCGGGCGAACGCGCCAGGGATGCGCGAGGAAATTTACGGTTGGTTCCTGATGGCTCGCTGCGTCTCTTCAACACACTGACGCGCGCCGTGGAGTCGGTCGAGCCGATCGATCCGGGGCATGCGCGCATGTATACCTGCGGGCCGACGGTTTACCGCTTCATCCATGTGGGCAACCTGCGCAGCTTCACGATGGCGGACTGGATTCGCCGTGCGCTCACCTACCACGGCCTGCGCGTCACGCATGTCAAGAACATCACGGACGTGGGCCACATGCGCCAGGAGGCGCTCGACCGCGGCGAGGATAAGCTGATCGCGCAGGCACGGCGCGAAGGCAAGTCGCCGTGGGAGATCGCGGCGTTCTACACCGACGCGTTCCTGAGTGACGAGGCGAAGCTGCACATCTTGCCGGCGCATGTCTTCCCGCGCGCGACCGACCACATTGCCGAGATGATCGCGCTGGTCGAGCGGCTGATCGCGAGGGGCCACGCCTACGTGGTCGAGCACAACGTTTTCTTCGACGTGCGGAGCTTTCCCTCGTACGGGCGCCTCAGCGGCAATGTGCTTGATTATCTAGGCCAGGGCCAGCACACCGGCAGCGAGCTGGATGCGGCGAAGCGCACGCCGGAGGACTTTCCGCTGTGGAAGCGCGCCGAGGAGGGCCGCGTGATGGCGTGGGAAAGCCCGTGGGGGCGCGGCTTCCCCGGCTGGCACATCGAGTGCAGCGCCATGAGCGTGAAGTATCTGGGCACGACTTTCGACATCCACACCGGCGGCATAGACAATCTCTTTCCGCATCACGAGGACGAGCGCGCGCAGAGCGAGGCGGCGAGCGGTGAGCCGTTGGTGCGCCACTGGGTCCACGGGCAGCATTTGCTGGCCGACGGCCTGAAGATGGCGAAGTCCACCGGCAACGCGTACACGCTGGCGGACGTGGAGGCGCGCGGCTTCGAGCCGCTGGCGCTGCGCTACTTCTTCACGACGGCCAAGTATCGCGCACGCATCACCTTCACCTTCCGCGCCCTGCGCGCCGCGCAGACCGCGCTCTCACGCCTGCGCGAGACCGCTTATCGCCTGTATGACGAGGCCGGGGATGAGATCGTTGGGGATATCAGCCTGCACCCGTGCCGGCGGGCGTTCCTGGCGGCGGTGGACGACGATCTCAACATTCCGCTGGCGATGGGCGCCGTCTGGCGCATGCTGCGCGACAGCACGCAGCCGGCGGCGCAGCGGCTAAAACTGCTCTACGATTTCGACCGCGTGCTGGGCTTCGACCTCGCCAACGATGTGATGAGGTATGCGGCGGCTCGCGGCCGGGCGCGGGTGCGCGGTGCCGGAGGGGTGTGGGCGGACGACGCGGCGACGCCGGAGCGGGTGCTGGCGCTGGCGCGCGAACGCGCGGAGGCGCGCGCGGCGGGCGACTACGCGACGGCGGATGCGCTGCGCGAGCGCATTCGCGCCGCGGAGTACGATGCGCGCGACGGGCGCGATGGAGGGACGCGGCTGGTGCCGCGGCGCGAGGAGGAGGCGCTGATCAGCGCGCCAGGCGATGTGCCGTCGCGGCTGGATGAGCCGGACCGGCACGCGTTCTCGGTACACCTGCTCGCGCACAACAGCCGCGACGACCTGGAGCGCTGCGTCGCCAGCGTATGCCGCCACGCCGGTGGGCGCGACGTCGAGCTGGTGATCGTAGATAACGGCTCCACGGACGATACGCTGGCCTACCTGCGGCGCATTGACCACGCGGGCGCGGTGGACGGCCTGCCGGCGCGCGTGATCTTCGCGGATCACAATATGGGCTTCGCGGCCGGGCGCAATGCGGGCCTGCGCGCGTCCACGGGGCGGGTCGTCGTGCTGCTGGACACGAGCGTCGAGCTGAGCGGCGACATCTGGACGCCGATCGAGCGGCTGCTGGCGGACCCGACGGTTGGGCTGGTGGGGCCGTTCGGGCTGGTGACGCGCGACCTGAAGGAGTTCGCGGAGAGCGCGGGGCCGGAGGTAGACGCTATCGAGGGTTACCTGATGGCGTTCCGCCGCGCGACGCTGTCCGAGGTCGGGCCGGCGAATGAGAAGTTTCGCTTCTACCGCCTGCTGGACGTGGACTACAGCTTCGAGTTCAAGAAGGCGGGCTATCGTGTCGTCGCCAGCGCGGAGACTGCGGCGCGGGTGGTCCGGCATCCGCACCGCGAATGGCTCAGTCTCAGCGAGGAGGAGCGGGGCGACAAGAGCAAGAAGAACTTCGACCTCTATTACAAGAAGCGCCACCATGCGCGCAGCCTGCTCGTGATGAACGAGCGGCCGGGGCAGGCGGCGCCCTGGGGCCACGACCACGACACCGTGCCGGTGGGCGAGATCGATCCGCGCTTCGAGCATGCGCCGGTCGCGGGCGCACACACCCATGAGCACAAGCACTGGCCCGATCACGCACACTCCCATGCCCACACACACGCGCCGCGGCCAGCATGGCACGCCCATGGTGAGATGGCGCGCTACGTGCCGGGGGAGGGGGAGATTATTGAACCGCAGAGGACGCAGAGGGTGACGGAGGAAGAGCAGGAGAGGAGAGGTGATGGAGTACCGTAGTTCTTTCAGAGTTGGGGCGTCACAGAGTGAATGTGCGGGCAAGGGGCGGTAGAACGTCAGCCGTTCGTGGTTGCGGCTTCGGGGGAGAGGGCCAGATGGATGAGACGCGCGGGCAGCAGGGTAGCGTGGGCGCAGTGGCGCTGGTCGGGTCGGGCGAGTATACCGACGCGATGATCGAGACGGATCGTTACCTGCTGGGCACGCTCGGCGGACCGGAGGCGGCGCGGGTGGCGCTGCTGCCGACGGCGAGTGGGCTGGAGCCGGAAAGCCCGCGCTACTGGAACGACCTGGGGCTGAGACATTTCACGGCGCTCGGTGTGCGCGACATTCGCCCAACGGGGATTCTCGACGCCACGACGGCGCACGATCCGGAGCAGGTGCGACTGCTGGAGGGCGCGAGCTTCTACTACCTCTCCGGCGGCAATCCGGCGCATACGATCAACAGCCTGCGCGGCACACCAGCCTGGGATGTGATGGCGCGGGCGCACGCGCGCGGCGCGGTGCTGGCAGGGTGCAGCGCGGGGGCGATGGCGCTGGCGGGCGCGACGGCGCACCTGCGCACGCTGCTCGCCGGCGGCCGCGCTGACTGGCTCGAGGGGCTGGGCGCCGTGCCGCGGCTGGTGGTCTTCCCGCACTTCGACCGCGTCTTCGGCGTCGTCAGCGCATCGGCTTTGCGGACGCACCTCTTGACGGTGCCGGAGGGCCGGATCGCCGTCGGAGTTGACGAGGATACGGCGCTGGTACGCATAGAAGGGCCGGACGCGCAGAGTGGAGCGGCGCGCTGGCGCGTGATGGGCCGCCAGACGGTGACGGTCTTGCGCCGCGAGGCCCCACCGCAGACACTCGCGGCCGGCGAAGAGATCACGCTGTAGCTGGTCTGCCACGGCGGTTTCGCGCGACATCCAGTCGAATCATCCAGACGGAAGGGAGCAGGACACATGCGGCTGGCGACGTTTCGTGACGCGGAGGGCGCGCGCATCGGTGTGGTGCGCGGCGAGGAGATCGTGGATGTGGGACGGGCGGCGCTCTTCGCTGGCGAGGAGCCGCCGCCGGAGCTGCGCGACATGCTGGCGCTGATCGCGGCCGGCGCGGAGGCGCTGCGGCGTGTGGGGGCGCTGGCGGAGCAGGCGCGAGGCGAGGTGGTGCGGCCGCTGGCGGCGGTCGAGCTGCTGGCGCCCATCCCGCGCCCACGCAAGAACGTCTTCTGCCTGGGGCGCAACTACGCCGAGCATGCGGCGGAATCGCTGCGCGCCATCGGTCAGGAGGTGCAATTACCGGCGTATCCCAACGTCTTCACGAAGGCGCCGACGGCGCTGACCGGCCCCTACGCCGATATTCCCTATGATGCAACCGTGACGGAGCGGCTGGACTGGGAGGTGGAGCTGGCGGTGGTGATCGGGCGCGCGGGTCGGCATATCGCGCCGGAGCGGGCGCTCGAGCACGTCTTTGGCTACACCATTCTCAACGACGTGACGGCGCGCGACATTCAGAACAAGGCGGGCGTGCAGTGGTTCCAGGGTAAGAGCCTGGACGCTTCCAGCCCGATGGGGCCGTGGATCGTGACGGCGGATGCGATCGCGGACCCACGTGACCTACGCCTCTCACTGCGCGTGAACGGGGTAACGAAGCAGGACGCCGCGACGGCCGAGATGCTCTTCGATGTGCCGGCGATCATCGCCACGCTGACGCGCGTGCTGACGCTGGAGCCGGGGGATGTGATCGCGACGGGCACGCCGAGCGGCGTCGGCTTCGCGCGCACGCCGCCGGAGTTCTTGCGGCCGGGCGATGTGATGGAGACCGAGATCGCGGGCATCGGCACGCTGCGCAACCGCATCGCGCGGGAGCGGCACGGTTAGCGCGGGGAGAGACGAGAACCAACACAGAGGAACGGAGGACGCGGAGGTTCACAGGGGAGAGTGGGGAGCCGGAGCGGCCGCCGCGGATAGGGAACAGGCCAAGCCCCGCAATGATATGTCTCAGGGCTTGGCCCCGGCGGTTCTTTGGTGTACACTGGCGCGGGCGATTGCGCGGCCGCGACCTGGACACGACCTCATTCCGGCTCCGTGTCGGGGTCCGTCGCTGTGGAACTGTTGGGGGGTGGCAGCGTTGACCGGTTCCATCATCAAGCGCAAGATCAATCTGCTCCTGCTCGTGATACCGCTTGTGCTTTTCAAGGCGCAACTGCTGGCGCAGCTCAAGGGGCCGCTAGAGGGTCTACTCGGCGAGAATGTCGAGCTGGCGCGGAACCTCGCCGTCTTTGTGCTCGCCGCGGCCGCGCTCATCCCGCTGGCCGGCTTTGTCGAAAGCGCCGTCGAAGAGCTGGCGGAGCTGCTTGGCCCGTTCGTTGGCGGGCTGCTGCACACCACGTTCGGCAACGTCGCCGAGCTGACCATCGCGCTCTCAGTGCTGCTCTCTTTCGCGGGCAGCGGCGGCAGCGAGATCGTGCTTGGCTCCATCGCCGGGGTGATCATTCGCAACTCGCTGCTCTTCCTAGGCATCTCCACGCTGTTCGGCGCCTGGCGCAACGGCCGCATGAAGTTCGACGCCGAAAACGCCAGCGAGTACACCACGGTCTTCGCGCTGGCGGTGATCGGCCTGAGCCTGCCGACCATCGCCTCGCTCGTCCTCAGCAGTGGCGGTGAAGGCGGTGAGGGGGCGGCGGCCGGCGGCGGCGAAGGCATCCACACCCTCTTCCTGCCGAAGCACATCCCGTTCGTCGGCCTGCTCGCCGTCGTGCTGCTGCTCAGCTACCTCGCCTATATTGGCTTCGCCGTCTTCCGGCTTGGCGAGGGCTACAACCTCGTCGAGCAGCGCATCCAGCGCCGCCTGCACCGCCAGCGGGCGCGTGAGGAGCGCCGCCGCCAGCGCGCGGGCCTGCCGCTGGTCGCCCAACCCGACACGCAGGCGCTCTTTGCCGAGGAACGTGAGACGGCGGAGCGCCGGCTGGAGGGGCTGGAGACAGGCGGCCAGCAGCCGGGCCGAGTCTACGCGCGCGCCGGCATGCTGGAGCATAAGCGCCGCATCCGCGAGGAGCGCGGCGAGCGGGGGCTGTTCCATGCGCATCCCGTGCTGCGCTTCCTGGTTGCGCTGCTCGTGCTGGGCATCGCCACCGCCGGCGTCGCCGCGATGTCGGAGAGCTTCGCCAAGTCGGTCGAGGAGGTCTTCAGCGCCAACCCCGACCTCCAACGCTTCGAGTTCTTCCTCGGCCTGATCCTGATCCCTGTGCTGGCCGGTTTGGTGGAGTTGTACGGCTCGGTCGGCGCGGCGCGCGAGAACCGCATAGAGATCACGATGGCCGTCACCGCCGGCGCCACCATTCAGATGATCCTGCTGATCGTGCCGGTGCTGGTGCTGGTCGGCCTCGTCTCCGGCCACCCACTCGATCTCGTCTTCCAGCCGCTGCACATCATCATCTTCGGCGCGTCCACTTTCATCTTCATGCTGCTCGCCCGCGATGGCGAATCCACCTGGCTGGAAGGCGCACAACTCTGCACGCTCTGGAGCCTGGTCGCCGTGATCGCGCTCTTTCTGCCGCCTGGGGGCTGACAGGTCGCGGCATGAAAACGGGCGAGGCGGCAGATGATGCCACTTCGCCCATAGCGCTCATTGCCGCGCTCATTTGTGGAAGCGCGCTGTGGTCATGGTGTTGGGTAGTCGCGCGTCATGGCGCCGGGGGCCATGCCGCCGGGTGCCTGTTCGTCGTCGGGCGAGGTGCCCTGCCAGTGTGCGCGCATCGCCTGCTGGGGATTGACGATCAGGTGGACACCCTGTTCGTCAATGCGCCCCAGGTCTTGCGCCGTCACCATGTAGTCCTCGCCCTGCCCATCCGTGCCGCGCACGAGCAGGCCGTCTTCGCGCTTCTCCGTCACGGTGCCGAGCTGTGTGCCATCGCTGGCGATCACCGGCGTGCCGATGCGTACCGCGCCCCAATCAGGATCAATGCGCGGCGGGGATGTGGGATCGTTATCGTACATGCCTGTTGTCTCCTCCCTCTCTGGGGTCAGCCGAATGGGGCCGCCCGCGAACCGTCATGCTCCAAGCGCAATCCGTCGCAAGCCGCATGCCGGCAGCGCACGACGCCCGCCGCGGGTTGTTGATCCTGAATAAGAACGAGAGCCACCGCAGAGGACGCAGAGGAACATAGAGGGCAGAAAGAGGTAGGGCATGGCGAGAGCCTTTCCGCCGCCGCATGACATCCGCTGTCAGCATTCGGATGTCTGTCTGCTGGCGCCGGCGCCCATTTCTCATCGCCACCGCCATACGCGCACGGATTGCCCCGCTTGCCCTCCGCTTGCCCTCATCTCCATCTCCCTCTCTGCTCCTCCTCTGTGAACCTCAGTGTCCTCTGTGGTGGTTCGCGTCTCGCTTATCGCAGCGTGGAAGGCAGGATGCCGAGCTGCTCGCGGTACTTCGCTACGGTGCGCCGCGCCACGGGGATGCCTTTCTCTGAGAGGATGTCCGCCAGCTCCTGGTCGGTCAGCGGCGACTCCTCGCTCTCGATCAGATCTTTGATCAGGTCTTTCACGCCCAGGTTCGCCACGAAGAAGTTGCTGAACGGGATGACCTCGCCGGTCGGCAACATCACGTACTTCGCGGCCGTCGCCCGGCTCACGGTGGATTCGTGCATGCCCAGGTCGGCCGCGACGCGCGCCCGTGTGAGCGGCTGCAAGGCGCGGATGCCGTGGTCGAGGAACGCGCGCTGGAGCTGCACGATGTGGCGCGTGATCTTCGCGAGCGTCTGGCGCCGCTGGTTGATGTTGGAAATGAAGAGCTTGGCGCGCGAGACGTACTGCTGGATGTGCCGGCGCTCGTCGTCGCTGAGCAGCGCCTGGCGGCTGCCGATCTCGGCGTAGAGCTGTGAGTAGGAGGGGTTGATGTTGAGGAAGAAACGCTTCGATTCCACCACCTCGATCTCGTAGCTGTGGCCGCCATCGGCCAGCAGGCGCTTGGTGATGATCACGTCCGGCAGGACGGAGGTGGTACGCTCGCCGCCCGCCGAGAGGTTGGCGCCGAGGAAGCCGCGCGCGGGAAAAGGGTTCAGGTTGCGCTTGATGAACTCACTGACCTCGTGGATGGTGTCGGTGGTCGTGTTGAGCGCCAGCGCGATCTGCCCGTACTTGTGCTCGCTGAGCTGTGTGAGGAAGCGACTGATCACGTCACGGGCGAACGGCTGATGCACGCCCTGTGACTCCAGAAAGTTCAGTTGGATCAGCAGGCACTCGCGCAGGTCGCGCGCGCCCACGCCGACCGGCTCCATCGCCTGTAACGACTTGATCATGCGCTCGACGCGCTCCTCCAGCACGTCGAACAGGTCTACTACTTCCTCGACGGAGCAGCGCAGCCGGCCGTCTTCATCCAGATTGCCGACCAGATACTCGATGATCGGCGCGTCTTTGGCGGCGTACTGCGCTTGCAGCGAGAGCGTGAGATGCTCGGCCAGGCTCATCTGCGCCGCGACGCGCGTGGTGGGGTCGAACTCCTCGTCGTCGCCGCCGGAGAGCGCCTTGCGCTGCCACACGCCATCGTCGCCGTAGTCGTCACGCTCGGCCGTGCGCTGCGCGTCCTGCTTCTGTGTTACGGCGCAACTGGGGCAAAACCCGCCTTGCAGGGGCCGGCCGCACTGCTGGCAGACCGGCACCTCCTCCATCTCTATCGCCGGGTTCTCGTCTACTTCGCGATGGATCAGGGCCTGCAGCTCGGCCGACGAGAGCGCGAGGATATGGTTGGCCGCCACGAGCTGCGGCGACGCCACGCGCATAGGCAGTTGTTGACTGAGCTGGTTCAGGTCCATAGACATGATTGGTGCATCCTCTCTGAGCTGTGCGCGGTCACGCCAAAGAAAATGCATCTTCCATGCCAATTCGCCGTGCGGAGCCGCCGGTCGCGCATTTCTGTTATGTCGTATGGCGATTGTGAGAAAGGCGGGGCGCTCTCGCGTGAGAACGCTCCCGCCTCATCCATGCGCAACGCATCCGCAGCCCCAGCACGACACGATACGCGCTACACCTGCGCAGCCGTTTCGTCTTCCGCCGCCGACTCGGCCTCAGCCACAGCCGCCGGCTCGCTCTGCTCGCTTTGTTGTTGCAGACTCTGCGCTGAGACGATGCGGACCTTCACCTTCGGCTCGAAGCCGGCCGCCACACGCACCGGCACCTCGAACTCGCCAAGCTGCCGTAGGGGATCGCGCAGGTGGACGAGCCGACGGTCAATGTTCAGCCCTTCCTGCTCCAGCAGAGCGTCGGTGATGTTCTGGCTCGTCACCGATCCGTAGAGCCGGTCGCCCTGGCCGACGCGCACGGCGAACGTCAGCACGACGTTGCCGAGCCGCTGCGCCAGCTCCTCGTTTGTCTGGCGGGCCTTCGCCGCGCGCCGTTGCGCCGAGGCGACGCGCTGCTGCAAATTCGCCAGCTCGGTTCCGGTGGCGGCTGTCACCAGGGCGCGCGGCAGCAGATAGTTGCGCGCGTAGCCGTCCGCGACCTCTTTGATATCGCCGGGCTTGCCCAGTCCTGGAACCTCATGTAACAGAATTACCTTCATCTGTCGAAACGCTCCTCTCGCTCTGGGTCCGCGCGTGCCGCATATCCGCCGCTTCATCGGGCTTGTCTATTGGGCCTGGGTCTGCGCGCGGCCTCTTTCGAGCACACTCAAACGAGTATACACCGGCGCCGCGCCGCCGGCAACCACGGTAAGCAGAGGATCAGTGGTTGCATAGGGCCAACTTGCCCCCGCCAGCGCGCACGCCGCCCCAACTCCGGGGTCACATTCCCGCCGGCGAGTACAGCCAGATAGCCCTGCGCCGGACGGAAGCGGCGGCCACAGCTCGCGCACCGCTGGCGACGCATCCGCACCACCACCCGGCCAAAGCGGGTCAACACGCGCCGGGCCACGGTCCCCTGGCTCCGACTCGACGCGCTCCCACAGCCCGGACACGCCGCATGCCCGTCTTCGGAGGCGCGCACGGCCTGCTTGAGCGCTTCACGCATCGCCTGCCGCCCCACCTCCAGCACCGCCTGCTCCATCTGCCCGATCTCGGCCTCGGGGGCTATCTCGACCACCACCGTTACGCTCCACTGCATCTGAGACCCTCCTGTTGTGCTTCGGTTTGACGTCACAACAGGAGTGGTCTCCTTCCTTTTCCTCACCCCCCGGTTTTTGATGGAACCACGTCGTTTCTCGTGGTTGTGCCGCCATCCCCATCATGGTATACTCGCCCCATGCGCCCGCGAGCGGCCGCCATTCGCGCGGCCGGCCCCCTGTTCCCGCCCGGAAGGAGCACCCCACGAGCACCGTCATCTTCCCGCTCGGCCCCTACCACCCGGCCCTGCCCCAGCCACTCGCGCTCTCCCTGCGCCTGCGCGGCGAGACCATCACCGGCGCCGACGCCCCCGCCACCGGTTTCGGCCACCGCGGCATCGCCGATCTCGTCGCTGGCAAACCCCTCGAAGACGCCCTCGCCATCATCGAGCGTGCCTGCTCGCACGCCCACGAATCCCATCGCCTCGTCGTCTGCCAGGCCATCGAATCCGCCACCGGCCTCACCCTCTCCTCATCCGCCCGCCTCACCCGCACCCTCTTCGCCGAGATCGAGCGCATCCTCGCCCGCTTCTGGACCCTCGGCATGGCCGCGCGCGCCGCTGGCTTCCCCGCCCCCTTCCAGGATGCGATGGAGCGCCGCGAGATTCTCTTCGACGCCCTCGAAACCGTCACCGGCGAGCGCGTCTACTGGGCCGTCAGCATCCGTGGCGGCGTGCGCCCCGACCTCGACGTCGCCCCCCTGCGCGATCCCCTTACCGCCCTCGAACCCACCGTCGCCGCCTGGCGTGTCCTCGCCGGGCCGAAAGGCTCCCTTGGCCGCGCGCTGCGTGGCGCCGCCCCCATCCCCGCCGAGCGCGCCGACGCCCTCGGCCTCACCGGCCTTGCCGCCCGCGGCTCCCGCATCCTCCCCGACCTGCGCACCACGACACCGTACGCCGGGTACAGCGATGTGACCGTACCCGCCCCCCCCTCGCCTGACACTCTGAAAGGCGATGTCGCGAGCCGTCTCGCCGTCGCCGTGGATGACATCGGCCGTAGCCTCACCATCGCGCTTGCCTGCGTGGAGTCGCTCGTCAGCGGCGGCGTCTCCCGCGCACCCGGTGCCGCATCCGGGCAGGCCACCGGGCGCGACGGCGCCTCCACCGTCGAAGGGCCGCACGGCCCCGTCACCGCCACCATCACCCTCGCTGGCGATGCCGCCGCCGTCACGCGGGTGCGGCTCGAGCCACCGGGTGCGGCCAACCTCGCGGCGCTGCCCGCCCTTCTCGAGGGCCAGCCCCTCGCGCAGGCCCCGGTCATCCTGGCCAGCCTGGATCTGTGCCTGGAGTGCCTCGACCTGTGACAACTCTCCCGCGTGAAAGCGGGAGCTTCTAGGCCGGAGCCAGAGACTGTTGTCCCAGTCTCACAATATTGCGGCTCGCGTTGAGATCACGGTCGAGCACCAGCCCACAACAGGGGCAGGTGTAAAGGCGGTCGGAAAGGGAGAGCGATTGCCGATGTCCACACCGCCAGCAGTCTTGACTCGTGTACGCGGGGTTCACCGCCACACACCGCCGACCGGCCCATGCTGCCTTGTAGGCGATGAGGTCTGCGAACTGACTCCACGCGGCGTCATGAATGCTCCTGGCGAGGCAATGGTTCCGCACCATCCGATTGACCGACAAATCTTCGACCGCCATCACATCAAACGTGTTGACGATCCGGCGGCTGTGTTGGTGGGTGAAGTCCTCCCGCCGCCAGCGCGTCCGCTCATACACGCGCGCCACCACTTTGCGCGGAGCGCGGATGGTGGCCGTCTTCGGCGTGCCTTCCAGCGGGCGATGCGGGACGATCTTGACCAGCCCGACGCGCATGATGCGCACCCGTCGCGCGTCGGCGTCCAGCGTGCAGCCGACCGGCACCTGCGGGTAGGTCAGGCTGTCGTAGCGGCCCGCGCCGCGGAAGCGCGGATAGCCCGGTTCCTTTTCACCTGCCTTCACCCGCCGGAAGAAAGCCTGGAAAGCGAGATCAAGCCGCATGGCAACGTTCCGCAAGACCTGCGACTGCACTCCAACCAGCGTAGGCCGTTCCGCTTTGAGGGCAGGCAATATCGCCTGCTGGTCGGAGAGGCGCAGCGATTCCTGGCGCTGTTCCCAGGCATTGCGCCGTTCGGCCAGCAGCTGATTGTACAGCCAGCGGCACTCCTCCAACTGCTGCCCCAGAAGCCGCTGTTGCTGTTTGTTGGGATACAGGCGATACTTGAACGTCTTCCTCACGTTGGTAGCATAGCATGAACATGCGTGTTCGCAAGGGAGATGACATTCATTCCCTGGCTAAAGTCGAAGGGCTCTCTGGCCCATTTCTATAAAGAAAGGAAGCCGGCCGTGCCGCTGACCTGGTTTGTCGGGGCGCTCACCTTCTCCCCCGCCATCGCCGCCATCCTGATCGCCCTCACCGGATTCATCCGTTTCATCCGCCCGCGCACGCCGCTCGTGCTCGCGCTCGCCGCGCTGGGCGCGCTCATTCCGGCGATCTGCCTGCTGCTGCTCGTGCCGGACCTCGCCGCCGGCCAGCCGATCTTCACCGCGCTTGCCGGCGGTGTCGGCCTCGACGACTGGCTCGCCGCCGCCTACCGGATCGACGGCCTCAGCCTCTACGCCGCCTTAGGCCTCGCCTTCGTCGTCGCCCCGCTGCTGCTCTGGATGTCCTGGCAGCGTGGCACCCCCAGCGCGACAGACCTTCCCGCCGCGGTGGTGGACGCGCCCGACGCGCCTCCGCCCTCGCCCACCCCCTTCTTGCGGCGCGACCTTGCGCTGCCCGTCTGGGCCGGCCTCGCGCTCGCCCTCGCCATCGAGAGCGCCGCCCTCACCCTCGTCTTCGCCGACAACGTCCTCTGGCTCGCCCTGGCCTGGATCGTCCTCGTCCTTGCTGCCTGGGCGCTCGGCGAGATCGGCTCCGACCTCGCCACCCTCGACCGCTACGGCCTCGCCCTCATGCTCGCCGGCCCCGTGCTCTATCCCCTCATCCTCTTCGCCCCCGCCAACCTCGCCACGCGCGGCCAGCGTGTCTTCTTCCCCCGCTTCACCGACATGATCGGCCGCGGCGGCATCACCCCGGTCCACGCTGCCATCCTTGCGCTCGTCCTCGCCCTGGCCGCCGGCGCCTATCCCTTCAGCGTCTGGCTGCGCCGCCGCGCCGCCCTGATCTCCCCCGCTGGCCTCGGCGCCCTCTGCCTCGCGGTGGTCCCGGCCGCGCTGCTCGTCGCCGCCCGCACCTACGCCGTCGCCCAGGACGCCACCAGTTCCTGGCAGCGCATCGGCGCCGCCCGCCCGCCCATCACCGCCGGCATCGCCTTTATCCTGCTCGGCTGCCTTACTGTCGCCGCCAGCGGCCTGCTCGCCCTGGAACGCCGCGACGGCCGCGCCCTGCTCGCCTTCCTCGCCGCCGCCCAGGCTGGCTGGGGACTGCTCGCCCTCGGCATCGGCGCATCCGCCTCCGTGCTCGGCCTCATCACCCTGCTCGCCACCATGACCTTCGGCCTCGCCGCCATGCTCGCCGCCCTCTACGCTGGTGGCGCCCTCACTGGTGATGTCGAGCCGGACGCCGCCGGCCCGCATGTGCTCGGCGCCCCCATGCGCCCCATCCCCCTCGCCGCCTGGATCATCGGCGCCACCAGCCTGCTCGGTGCGCCGCTCTTCGCCGGCTTCGTCCCGCGCCAGCTCATCTCCGCCGGCGCCCTCCAGGCCCGCGGTCTCGCCATCCCACTCGCCGGGCTGGCCTGGGCTGGCGATGCCCTGCTCGCCCTCGCGCTGCTGCGCGCCACCGCGCCCGCCTTCGTGCGCACTTTCCAGATGCTCGCCGCGTCCAAGGCCGGCGCGGTTGACGAAACGTTTGACGGCGACTCCTCCTCTCCCGCCCCCATCCGCCCACTGATCGCCCGCCGCGCTGGCGCCATCGCCCTGGCAGACCTCGCCCCCGCCATCCTCGCGTTGCTCGCCCTGGCTGTCGCCATCGCTCCCCAAGCGCTCATCGCCATCGGCGCCCGCCCCGCCCTGGATGACCTGCTCCAGCCGGCCGCCCTGCGTGTCGCTGGCACCACATCCCCGCTCGGCTACGCCGCCGGCCCCGGCCAGTGGCTCCCGACACTCGCCTGGCTCGCGCTGCTCGTGCTTGCCATCCTGGTAGTCTTCATCCTCCCCGCCGGCACGCGCCAGTCGCGCCCCGCCTTCCTCTCCGGCCTCGCCGCATATGTGGCTCACGCGGATCAGGTGGATGCCGGAGCGGACACAGTGCTGGAGATAGATACTTCCCCTGCCGAGCTAGCCCATCTCGCGCCGCCCGCCGAGGCCTGGCATGATCTGCGCGGCGCCTTCACCTCCGCCTGGACCCTGCCTGGCGGTGAGCAGCTCCTGCGCGGTATAGACGACGACGTGGATGCGCCCGTCTCGCCCGAAGACATCACCGCCGCTGAGGCCGATGAGAGCGCCGCCGAGCAGGCGGATCAGGCCGCCCCAGCCGCACCCGCATCCGCCATCGCGGACGAAACGACCGATGATCTGAGCGCCGAGGCGGCAACCACCCTCATCTCCCGCGCCAATGGCAAGGCTGGCTTCATCGTCGCCCCGCGCGACTCCACCCGCGACTCCACCCGCGACTCCACTAATGGCAAGCGCCGGCCGCGCCCCGGCAGCACCGGCAGCACCGGCAGCACCGGCAAAGGAGACAACGCATGAGCGCACCTGACGCCACCGGCCGCGCCCCGGCCACCGTCGCCGTCCTCCCGCTGGAGACCGGCGGTTGCGGCGCCTGTGCCCAGAGCCTCTATGCCCTGCTCGCTCCCCGCTACGCCGCCGAGCTTGCCGCCCAGGGCATCACCTTCGCGCGCAGCCCCCGCCACGCCGACATTCTCCTGCTCTGTGGCCCCATGACCACCGCCGCGCGCGCCGCCGTCCGCCGCGTCGTCGAGGCCCTGCCAGAGCCGCGTGCCCTCGTCGCCGTTGGCGACTGCGCCATCACCGGCTGCGTCTTCAGCGGTAGCCCCTATCTCGGCATCCCTCCCGCCGACGACCTGGATGCTAACGTCGAGATCGCCGGCTGCCCACCCAGCCCGTCATCCATCCTCGCCGCCATCGCCGAGGCCGCCCAGCTCCTTGCCGGCTCATCGGCGACGGATGCCGCTGGTGCCTACGAAGCTACAGATGATGAAGACGACGGTGAGGAGGAACCCACCCGATGAACGATATTTTCGCCTTCCTGCTGGCCGTCCTGATCTACCCCGGCGTCGTCGTCGCCGTCCTCGCCGCCGCCGCCCTCACCTGGACACGTGATGCCGGCCGCGCCTTCGTCACCCGCGCCACCGTCGAAAACCCCATGCGTGCGATTCGTGGCCTGCGCACCGCACTCGACCGCGACGCTCTCATTCCCGATGGCGCCGCGCCCCGCATCGTTGGCGCGCTCTCGCTCGCCGCTGTCATCCTGCCGCTGCTCGCGCTGATCCTGCTCCCCGTCCCCGGCAATCCGCTCGTCAGCGTCATCGGCGCGACGGGTGATCTCGCCGCTGAGGCTGGCCTGCTGCTGGGGCTGCCCGCGTTGCGCCTCTGCCTCGGCTGGGCGTTGCCCTCGCCCTACACCCGCCTCGCCGCCGACCGTGCCGCCCGCAACCTCGCCGGCGCCGTCGTCGTCCTCGCGCTCGCCCTTGCCGCCATCGCCGAGCAATTCCAGACGCTCGGCCTGAATCTGGCCCCCGCACGCACCGCCCCCGCCACCATTGACATCTTCACCCGCCTGCTCGCTCTGCTCGCTGCCGCCTTCGTCATCCCACTGCTCGCCCGCGCCACCCCCACCCGCGACGGCGCCGAAGACATTGACCTCGTCGCCGGCGAGCTGACCGAGTTGAGTGGCGCCGATCTCGCCCGCTTCCGCATCGGCGAGGCCATCCAGCTTGCCGCCATCGCCGCCTTCTTCACCGCCGTCTTCCTGCTCCCGCTCTTCCCCACCGTCTCCGGCGCCGGGCGTGCCATCCTCTGGATTCTCGGCCTGCTCTTCACTGCCGGCGGCATCGGCCTGTGGGAGGGCTACACCGGCGGCGTGCGCGCCAGCGGCGACCGTCCCCCGCTCAACTGGTGGCTCGGCCTGCCCCTGCTCCTTGCCCTGCTCGCCCTCGTCGCCGCCGCCTGGGCCGCCCGCGGCTAGCTCCCACCGCCTGCCTAACCGCCCCTCACCCCTTGGGGAGAGGTGCCGGGGGTGAGGAACCCGCTCTCCAACAACTCCTCCAGCACCACCGCCACCCCATCCTCGGCATTGCTCGGCGCGATACGGTCCGCCGCCGCCCGTGTCACCGCCGCGCCGTTGCCCATCGCCACCGCCAGCCCCGCCTCGCGCAGCAGCGGCACATCGTTCTCGCCATCCCCAAAGGCGACCACCGCCGCCCGCGCCAGCCCCAGCCGCTCGCGCAGCGCCGCCAGCGCCCGCCCTTTGCCCGCCTCCTCATCGAAGAACTCCAGAAAGTCCGGCGTCGTCGTCGTGATGCTCACCCGCTCCGGCAGGCCCGGCGCCACCGCCGCGCGCACCGCCGCCAGCCGCTCCGGCGGCCCCGCCAGCAGCACCTTCGCCACCGGTGGCAGCTCCACCGCCAGCAGGTCCGGCACGATCACCGGCGGCCCCTCGCCGTACTCGGCGAAGATACCCGCCAGCGGATGCGCCTCATCCATGAAGATGCCGTCCAGCGCGAAGAGCGAGACCAGCACCCCCGCATCCACCCGCCGCACCGCCCGCACCACCGTACCCAGATCCTCCGGCCGCAACGGGCAGAAGCGCAGCGCCTTGCCGCTCGCGCTCTCCACCGTGGCCGCCCCGTTCAAGACGATCTGCGGCCCATCCACACCTAGCTCCGCCAGCAGCGCCCCTACTGATTGCGGCAGCTTCCCCGTCGCCAGCGCCACCGGCACCCCCGCCCGGCGCACAGCGCGCACCGCCGTCGCCACGCGCGGCCGCAGCCGGTGGTCTGGGTCCAGCAGCGTGCCATCTACATCCAGCACGACCAGCCGATAGTCCACGCTTCAGCCCTTCACCTTGACGCACATGGAGAAACACGAGAAAAGCGCCCGGACCGTGTGGGTCCAGGCGCCAGTCCGAAAGCGTCATGTCCGCAACGCCAGGGAATCGCGCGAGATCACGACAACCGGAAGTTGCTCGCGCGTCTACCAGCGTGAGCCGTAGCTGCTGCCGCTGCGCGCGCCGCCACCGATCTGCTGGTAGCAGTTGCTGCAATAGACGGGCTTGTCGCCGCGTGGCTGGAACGGCACACGAGCCTCCCCGCCACACGACGAGCAGACAGCAGTATACATCTGGCGCGGCGCTCGGTCTCCACCGTACGAGCCGCCACCGCTCATCGAAGACTTGCGCGCCGCACGGCACTCTGGGCAGCGCGACGGCGTATTCATCAACCCTTTGCTTGCGTAAAATTCCTGCTCGCCGGCCGTGAACACGAACTCACGACCGCACTCGCGACACCGAAGCGTCTGATCGGTGGCCAAAACTGCTTACCTCTCTTCCGGCTGGACCGTGCCTCTGGCGACGGCGCCGATCATGCTCCGCGCCCATGGCGGAAGCCGAGCCGACATCTGGAAGAACGCTGCGGGGGGAGTACTGCGGGAGATCGTCCCGAAATCCAAGGCCGACGTGATACCCTTGCAGGCCACCGACGAGCGTCTGCTAGTGCGCGTTCCCTGAAAACGCGCCGAAGGCGGTCGCGCCTTCGCGGGCAAAGTATACCATGACATATTGCCGCATACAAGCCCGCCCGCGAAATCCAGCGGATTTCCCCTTGTCCCCGCGCCTCATCTCATGTACCATTCGTCTGGCGGCCGGCCGCATGCGGTATGCTACAGGTTGGCGTGGTCCGACGTGATCGCGGCAACAGCGGCGGTTGCGGGAAACGAAGGCCTACAAGCGGATACAGGGATACAGGGATACACATGAGCAGCGGATCGATCTCCATTCCCGGCGCGGCGGCGAGTGAGCGCGACGCGGCGGACGGGCGGCCGCTCGCGCGCGCCGACCTGCATCTGCACACCAACCTCGGCGACGGCACCGCCAGCCCCGCGCGTGTGCTCTCCGAGGCCAAGCATCGCGGCCTCAAAGTGATCGCCATCACCGACCACGATCACATGGAAGGCGCCAAGCGCGTGCAGGAGCTGATCGACCGCGAGGGGTCGGAGATCGAGATGATCTGGGGCTGTGAGGTGACGACGCGCCAGGGCCACTTCCTCGGCCTGTTCATGAAGCGCCCGGTGCGGTTCCTCACCCATGTCGAGGGCGCGATTGACGCCATCAAAGAGCAGGGCGGCCTCTGCGTCATCCCCCACCCGATGGGCCGGCTCGTCCCCAGCCTCAGCCTGAAGAAGATCGAGGAGCTGCTCAACCGCGACTACCCCATTGACGGCATCGAGCTGTATAACCCCTCGCCAGCCAACGCCTCCGTACGCGGGCGCGTGCGCGAGCTGAATGGTCAGTGGGGCTTCGCGGGCACCGGCAGCAGCGACGCGCACTTCTGGCAGCACATCGGCGCCGGCTACACCCTCTTCCCCGGCGAGACGGCCGAAGACCTGCGCGCCGCCATTCTCAACCGCACCACCCGCGCCGGCGGACAGGAACAGCCGCCGGAGAGGCTGCCGCTCACGTCCTACATCGGCCAGTGCTTCTGGAGCATGGTGCTGGACCCGCCGCGCAAGCTCACTCGCATGGCACGCGGCCACCCCGCCGTCGCGCCCGAAACGGACCGGCTGCCCGCGCGGCCGTAGTCAGCCACTCTCCGCCATGTCACCGCCACCGTCGCCCGTCGCCGCCCCGCGCCGCACACGCCGACGGCGCACACGCACCGGCGGCTCCTCCTCGGTTGACGCCTGGATCGCGGCTTCGATCTCCGCCTGGATCGCGGGGTCGTCGAACGAGGAGACGGTGCGCTGGCCGAATTTCGGGCCGGGCAGGATCGTGATCGGGCCGAACAACTCCTCCTGCGTCACGATCAACCGCTGCTGGTGCCACATCTCTAGCACAGCCAGGAACGTGACCACCACCGCGAAGCGCGAGCCTGCCGTGCGCAGCACGTCCTCCAGCGTCGCGCGGCCGCGCGCGCGCAGCAGCGCCTCCACTTCCTCCATCTTCTCGGCGATGGTCACGAGCGGCTGCGGCAGCTCCTCCGGCTCGGCCAAGCGCCGCTCCGTCAGCACGCGCCGGAACACCATCGCCAGCGCATCCACGTTCAGCCCGACGATGCGCGGCGGTGTCCAGGCTATCATCGCCTCTGGGTCCACCAGCCGGCCCGGCCGCGTGAAGGTCTGCAAGCCGGCCAGCTCACGCGCCTTGAGCGCGCGCGCCACCTCGCGCGCTGTCTTGTACTCCACGAGATGGCGGCGGAGCTGCTCGGCGTCCTCCAGTGGGTCCGTCTCATCCTCGGCGGCGTCCCGCTGTGTTTGGCGGGGCAAGAGACTGCGCGACTTGATCAGTAACAGGCGCGCGGCCATCGCCACGAATTCGGCCAGGCGCGGCAGCGGCGGCTCATCCCAGGTACGCAGATAGTGAATGAACTGGTCAGTGATGGCGACGAGCGAGATCATGGTGATCTCGAGCTGGTTGCGCTCGATCAGGTGCAGCAGCAGGTCCAGCGGGCCGTCGAAGCCGGGCAGATGCACGGTGTACGGCCGGATGAGCGCGCGATCCGCCGTGCCGGCGCCGCTCGCCGTCGCGTCCGGCGCCAGGGAAGCAAGATCAGCCGCGGCCGTCCCGCCCGCGCCCGCCGTCATACGCCCTCCCGCACACGTCTCGCATTGCCCCGTCGCGCCTACCCGCACGTGTTATACCGAGTTGGGATGGATTCTTGGGCTCTTCCAGAGACGTCAGTTCCCGTTCCCGTGCGCCGGCACTTGTCGTGCCGCGGACGCCAGCGGCCGAACCAGACGTGTTATCACGCCATTCTACGAACGTGCATGAAAAGCGGTACAAGCGGCGGGAAAGATAGGCTACGCTCGGTGAACGAATGGCCTATGCAAAACCGTGCTCTCAGGATGCTGGACGACAGAGAGCTACAGGGCGTCGTCCACGGCGTGCAGCTCGGCGGCGGGGCCGCGCGCGTCGTGATGCGTGCGGATCAGCAGCACGATGCGTGCGGAGAGGCCAGCGCGCGCCGCCAGCGTCGCGCCGATCTCCGCGTGATGCCAGGCGTAGTAGAACGGGCGGCGCCAGTGGGGAACGCCGGTGTCAGTGTCTGTACCCATGTCCGTGCTCGTGCCGGCGGTAGATGGCCGGGCGAGCCAGGTGAGCAGCCGCGGCGCGCCGGCCCGTAGCAGCACGACGGTCGGGCGCATCCACAGGCGCACGCGCCCGCCGCCCTTGCCGCTGTCGTGCAGGAGCGCCGCCGCGAGCAGCTCTGGATCAGTATGGCCGTGCGCGCGCAGCGCGTGGTAGACGCTGAGGCTGTGGCGCTGGTCATGGCGCGACATCGCGGCGAAGAGCGCCCGCCCACCTGGCGGCAGCATCGTGGTGAGGATGGCGCGGTCGGCGGCGTCGAGCGGGCGCGGCGTCAACGCGCGCCACATCTGCCAGGCGCGGTAGCACGCCTTCGCCAGCCATCCGCCGGCGCGCCCCGATCGCATCTGATCCAAGCGCCGCGATGGGCTAGAAGTGGCTTCGGAAGCGGCCCCACGCTGATCGTTCACGGTGGCGCTACAGCAGCAAGAAGATCGGCACGAGGTTTCCCACCACGGAGCCGGCGAGGTTGTAGGCCGGTGTAATCACGAGCAGATTGCCCAGGTTGAGGGGGATGCCGACGAAGCCGAGAATGACCGGCAGCACGAAGAAGAGCACCAGCAGGGTGAACTCCATGTACGGCTCGAAATCGCGGTAGCGGATTGCCTGGCGATTCGGCAGCAGGGCAAAGAGGATCTTGTAGCCGTCCAGCGGGTGCAGGGGGATGATGTTGAGGATCGCCAGCGCGATGCTCGACACGGCGAAGGCGAACAGGAATTGCTCGACGCGCAGCACGGCGATGTTCTGCGCCGCGCTCACACATGTCTGCAACAACTGGCCGCCGCCCACAAGGCCGGAGCAGCGATCGAAGGAGACTTGGAGCGCGTTGTAGCCGGGCAGCAGGCGCAGGCCGAAGAGCACGGCGAAGCCTAGCAGCGCGTTCACCAGCGGGCCGGCCAGCGCGACTAAAATCAGGCCGAAATTCGGTCCCACGCGCAGGCGTCGCGCGTCCACATCCACCGGCTTGCCCCAGCCGAGGCCGGTAGGAAAGAGAATCAACGGCCTCATTGCGAAGACGATGGCGACGATAGTGCCGATCGCGCTCATGTGCCGGCGCGGCGCGAGCGAGAAGCGGCCGTTGCTCAGTGGCGTGCTGTCGCCAAGCGCCGCGGCTGTCGCCGCGTGCGCCGATTCGTGCAGGGCGAGGGCGACCACGAAGGCGATGAAGACTTCGACGATCCAGATCACATTGAAGGGCATGGCGCTGACCCCGAATAGGTACGATATGCCGGCGACGCGCGACCCGCGAAGGGATTCCGCCGTTACCGCGCGGTGACGGCGCCCGACCGGCCGGCGGCGCATGGCACTCATCGCTTGACTGACGCACGCCCTCGGTGTTCCGATGGTCTCGTTGAGGACCGCGACGTGAATGCCGCCAAGAACATCGTGCGGGCTGGCACGGGAATACCGCCTGGACAGACAGGGGCACCGCCTTCGTGGACGGAGCGGGATGCCGCCCCGGATGAAGCGAGAAGCCCCCGCCTGTAGGCGTGGGGAGTTGTCACTTCGCGGTCTTCTTGGGCTTGCGCTTTTCCTTGTTCTTCGGGCTCTTGTCACCCATGGCGTACCTCCAATGCGTGCGATTCGTGCGTGGCGAGCCTCGCGAGCAGGCCTCACGACAGGCTCCGCCCAGCCATTATACGTGCCGCTCCTCCTGCCCGTCCAGCCAGATTTCCCCCCCTTCGCGCGCCGCCCAGGTGCGCGGGAACAGCTGCCGCGCCGCGCGCTCCAGCGCCAGTACGTCGGCGTCGGGATAGTTGGGATCGTGGTGGAACAGGATCAGCCGATCCACCTCCGCCGCCCGCGCCACACGCGCCGCCATCGCCGGCGTGCTGTGGCCGAAGCCGCGATGCGGCGTCGCGCCATCGTAATCCTCGTCGCTGTACTGCGCGTCGTGAACCAGCACATCCGCGCCGCGCACGAAGCGCACGAAGCGCCGCTCGCCCGCGCCGCCGCGCTCGCCCACCTCTACGTCCGTGGCGAAGACCAGGCTGCGCCCGCCGCCCGTCGCGCGGTAGACCAGGGTGCCCTCGCGCGGGTGCAGTTGCGTGTGCAGCACGTCCACCACCAGCGCGTCCGGCGGGATGCTCGCGTCCTGTGGGACGGTCACTGGACTGTCGCCGTCCGCCGTCCAGACCAGCCGCGCGCCGTCGCTGATGCTGCGCAGGTGGCGGCGCGAGGGCAGGTCGTAGAAGTCCACGGGGAAGTAGGGCGTGCGCATGTAACCGGCGACGATCTGCTCGAAGCGCAGGCCGGCGAGGTCCGGTCCGACGAGATGCACATCGGCGCCAGGCTCGAAGAGCGGCGCGAAGAACGGCAGCCCGCAGAGGTGATCGTGGTGGGCGTGCGTGAAGAGCAAGGTGAGCGTCGGCCGCGCCGCGGGCGACCGATCGTGCCACTCACGCGCCAGCGCGTCGCCCAGCCCGACGATGCCGGAGCCGGCGTCGAAGATGAGCAGGTGGCGCCCGAAGCGCAGCTCCACGCAGGCGGTGTTGCCGCCGAAGCGCGAGCCGGTGGCGAAGGGCGCGGGATGGCTGCCGCGCACGCCCCAGAAGCGCGCCGTCAGGCGCGGGTATGCCGCCTCGTCGTGAGTCGCGCGCCCATCGTCCGCGGGCCGGGCCGCCGCCCGCGATCGGCGGCCGTTGGGCGTCGTCACGTCTTGCCGGGATTGTCCCGCGCGTCGCGCCGTTCGCGCCATCTCGTCCTCCCCGGCGGCGGAGCCTCGCGCCTGCCATCTCTACGTGCCGGGTACGCGCTGGGATGCCAGAATGCATCCGGGCGCCCGTGTTTGCCGTGGCGCAGTATAGCACCCAGCGGGGCAGGGATGCTGTGACGCGCGCCACTGCTACGCGATTGATTGGCGGTCGCGCTGGGTCGCCGGCATCCCTCCCCCATCTCTATGATGCCTCATGACGCATCCCGCGCGGCAAAGTTGACCGCGCCAGTCAACATTGCCGTTTTTGCCGCTTTTCGGACGCGTGTCGAAGGTGACCTCCGCTCGGATGCCGCATTCAAGCCAGTTTGCGGCCCACAGCACCGTGACGTTTGGCGTTCTGGGCGGCAAAAACGGCAAGAAACGGCAACGATGTGGCAAAAAACGGCACGGTGGTGGCAAAAACGGCAACGTTGTACGCGGTTTCGGCCGCATTCACGCTGCCAGGCTCACGGCCGCGATTGGATGAGATGGCGGTGTGTGCCGTTGTATGCGGTCGTTCAAGGTGCTAGCGGCGCGTGGTGGCGCCGCGATGATAGAACTAAAATATCACGAGAGGGATGTGCTGTCAAGCGGGCGGCAACGCTCGCACCTGCTGGTCACCCGCTCGCACCATCGTCTCGCGGTTCATGGCCCTTCCCCGTCAGCCGTTCCATCCCGCCGATCACGATGGCTGCGACTGGCTGCGACTGGCTCACGACTGACAGAGGCGGGGCCATCCCCCGGTGTTGATCCCCCCTCCCTATGAGAAACCGCCCGCGTATTTCGCGGGCGGCCTGGGGAAAGGGTCGGGCGACGGCTCGCCCGGCTACGCGCTCTTACGCGCTCTTGACCTGGGCCGAGAGCAGGAAGGACTCGTACGCCTCGCGCAGCCGCGGGTAGCGCAGCAGGAAGAACCCGGCATACTCGTGGTCGAGCGGCTTGGGCGGGCGCAACAGGTGCATGCCGACATCTTTGAGCAAGCGGTTGCCCTTACGGCCGTTGCAGGTGCGGCAGCAGGCCACCAGGTTCTCCCAGGTGCTCTGGCCGCCACGCGAGCGCGGGATGATGTGGTCGAGGGTCAGATCGCGCGAGCGCTTGCCGCAATACTGGCAGGTCTCGTCGTCGCGCAGCAGGATGTTGGCCCGCGTGGGGCGCAGCACCATGCGCGGCACGCGCACGTTCGCGAGCAACTGCACGATCACCGGCTCGTCGGCGCGTAGCTGGCGGGCGACGATGCCCTCTTCGATGGCCTGGCGCACCTGTTCGTCTACGAAGGCGACCTTGTTCTTGGAAAGCAGCACGACGAGGCGGCGCTCAGGAATGACCGAGAGCGGCTGAAGCGAGGCGTTCAGGACCAGCACTGGCATCGCTGACTCCCCTTTCTCCTCGTGCCAGACGGCTCAGGCGTCGCGCGGGCGAAGAAGGGAGTCGCGGCGAAGGCCCACGCGCGATGGCCTGACCATCCACGCGCGACCGGCACCGCTATCTCCGCCGTCTGTGGCGACCGCTTGCCCTGCTCTGACGACCACAGTGGGCGCACGACCGACCGCGCCCGTTTTTGTCGTGGCTCATACCAACACCGACGCAGACAAAAAGCACGCCCTTGCGGGGAGGCGCGTCGCGGGTCTCGATCAGACTCGCCGTCGCTACCTTCGCCTGCATGGCGTGCTCCTGACACGACACACCCGCCCTCTTGCCGCATCGCGGGTGGCGATGTGACAACGGGAAGGGCGGTCTGGTCGGGGTGAGAGGACTCGAACCTCCGACCTCAGCGTCCCGAACGCTGCGCGCTAACCGACTGCGCTACACCCCGAGAGACGTCCTCCGGCGAGGATTTCAGCTTGCTCCGGCACGCGGCCGAGGCCCGCTGGCTCCCCACGCCGGGCAGTATAGCATATGTCTATGCGTCACTGCAAGTGCCCGCTATCGGCCGCTCAATGCCCGCGAATGTGATGGAGCGGTGAGGCTGACGGCGCACGCGGACGGCGGTACAATATCCCGGCGCGGCGATTCCGATAGGCGACGCCGGGCGACGCCCCTCCAACCGCGGGACGTTTCCGCGATATTTCCTCAGTCTCCATGCCGACACATGGCGCGGCATGGAGACTGAAGCCCCGAGGATGGGTCAACAGCTCACGCTAATGCGGTATCATAAACATTGCTACGGCCAATGGTCAGCGGAAGACATCTGTAGTCAGGTATGCTATATTTGACCCATGAAGCTCAAGGACTACGCCCAGCAACAGGGCGTCAGCTATCGCACCGCCTGGCGCTGGTGGAAGGCAGGGAAGTTACCGGGCCGTCAGATGGACACGGGCACCATTCTCATTGAGCCGGAGCCAGCCACTCCGATCGCTCCGAGCGGCGCCACCCACCAGGTGGCCATCTACGCACGGGTGTCCTCGGCGGAGAACAAGAGCCACCTGGACAGCCAGGCGGAGCGGCTGTCGGCCTATTGCGCGGCACGGGGCTATCCGGTGGCAAAGGTGGTCAAAGAAGTGGGGTCCGGCGTCAATGATAGCCGTCCAAAGCTGCTCGCGCTGCTCGCAGATCACGGCATTCGCCTGATCGTGGTCGAGCACCAGGACCGCTTGGCCCGCTTTGGCTTCCGCTACCTGGACACGCTGCTCAAAACGCACGGCCGCGCCATTGAAGTGGTGAACCAGGCCGAGAACGGGACGGAGAACGGGACGGAGGACTTGCGCGCGGACCTCACGGCGATTGTGTATGCGTTCTGTGCCCGGCTCTACGGGCAGCGCCGGGCCAAGCGCAAGACGGAGGTGATCGTGCGCGAGTTGGAGGCAAAAGAGGCGAAGGGAGACGGCGATGCAACTGGTTGAGCGCCACGTCATCAAGCCGGCCGACCCCCGCTTTGCCGTTATCGATCAGGCGGCGTTCGCCTCCAAGAATCTCTACAACGCCGCCAACTATGTGGTACGGCAGTCCTTCATTCACGACGGGGTCTATCTCGACTACCACGAGATGCACCGACGCATGAAAGACCACGAGGCGTACCAGGCGCTGCCGGCGAAAGTGGCCCAGTGGGTGCTGCGCCTGCTCGACAAGAACTGGCAGAGCTCCTTCGCCGCACGCACCGCCTGGGAAGCGGACCCCGCGAAGTTCCTGGGGCATCCTAAGCTGCCGGGCTACAAGGACAAGCGGCACGGCCGGAACCTCCTGGTCTATACCACGCAGGCACTCAGCGTCCCTGCGCTGCGGCAGGGCGTCATCGCGCCCTCCATGTTGGGCATCAGCGTGCGGACCCGGCAGCAGCCGCACACCGTCCAACAGGTGCGTATCATCCCGCGCACGGGCTTCTACGTGGTAGAGGTGATCTACGAGCGCGAGCTGGTGCAGGCGAAAGTAGACCCTGCGCTCCACGCCGGCGTAGATATTGGCTTGAACAATCTGGCAACGCTAACTTCAGACAAGCCGGGCTTTGTCCCGCGCATCGTCAACGGGCGGCCAGTGAAGTCCATCAACCAGTTCTACAACAAGCGGCGCGCGGAGTGGCAAAGCCTGCTGGGTGAGGCGGGAGACGCGCACACCAGCCGGCGCCTAGAGCGCCTCACCACCACACGGACCCGGCGGATCGATTGGTATCTGCACACGGCGTCCCGGCGCATCATCGATCTGCTGGTGGCGGAGGGCATCGGCACGCTCTGCATCGGCCAGAACCCGCTCTGGAAACAGCAGGTCAACCTGGGGAAGCGAAACAACCAGAACTTTGTTTCGGTGCCCCACACCCGCTTCATTGCGATGTTGACCTACAAAGCCGCATTGGTGGGCATCCAGGTGCATATCACCGAGGAGAGCTACACCAGCAAGGCCAGTTTCCTCGATGCGGACCCGCTGCCGGTCTACGGTGATGCGGTCATCCCGGCCTTCAGCGGCCGGCGGGTGAAGCGGGGCTTGTACCGGGCGGCCGATGGGCGCCACATCAACGCCGATGTCAACGGCGCCTACAACATCATCCGCAAAGTAGCTCCTGATGCTTTCGCGCAAGGGAGTAGAGGGTGCGTAGTTCACCCGATGCGGCTCGCCGCATGAACTGTCCATAGCTGGCTATGGATTAGAAACTATGAGATACGAGAGGGAGACGGCAGATGTATCCGGTGGAGACGGCGGCTGAGGCGCGCGAGCGCGAGCGGCGCGAGGTCGCGCGGGCATGCGAACGCTTCTTGCAAGGTGACGGGCTGATACGCCCGCGTCAGGCATTAGCGACGCTGGTTGAGGAGGTGGGCGAGGACGAAGATGCTGATTTCTATGGCGAGGGCGAGCTGATCGCGTCCTTCGAGCACGAGATCGCCGGACTGCTTGGTAAAGAGGCCGCGATCTTCCTACCGAGCGGGACCATGGCGCAGCAGATTGCCCTGCGCATCTGGAGCGAGCGCACCGGTTGCGTCACCTTCGCCTGCCACGCTACCTGCCATCTGGAGGAGAGCGAGGAGAAGGGCTACGCATGGTTGCACAGCTTGCACGCGAAGCCGGTGGGGAACGCGCGCACGCTGATCACGCTGGACGATCTGCGGCAGGTGCGCGAGCCGATTGCCGCGCTCGTGCTGGAGCTGCCGCAGCGCCACCTCGGCGGGCAGCTTCCAGCCTGGGAGGAGCTGACGCGGCAGACGGCCTGGACGCGCACCAAGCATGCCTACGCGCACATGGATGGCGCGCGCCTGTGGGAGTCCGCGCCGTTCTACGACCGCGCGTACGCGGAGATCGCGGCGCTCTTCGATAGCGTCTATGTCTCGTTCTACAAGGGCATCGGCGGGCTGGCGGGCGCGGCGCTGGCCGGCCCCGCGGATTTCATCGCGGAGGCGGGCATCTGGCGGCGGCGCCACGGCGGCACACTCATCCACCTGTATCCGTACGTGCTGGCGGCGCGCGCGGGACTGCGACGCAAGCTCCATCGCTTCCCACACTACCACCAGCGCGCCCTGGCCGTGGCCGCCGCGCTGCGCGGCGTGCCAGGCGTCGCGATCAAGCCAGACCCGCCGCAGACGCACATGATGCACGTGTATCTGCGCGGCGACCGCGCACGCATGGAAGACGCGGCGCTTGCCATCGCGCGCGAGGAGAAGGCGATGCTGCTGCGCAGGCTCTCCCCTAGCGACGTGCCCGATACGTGGATGTTCGAGCTTGCCATCGGCGACGGCGCGGACACCTTCAGCGACGAGGAGATTGCCGCTTACTTCCGGCGCATCGTGGAGGCCGGCGCGTAGAGCCACACCCTCTGCGGAGACGAGAATCTGGATTGGCGTCCGTTTCCAGTGTCAGCCGGCTCGCCTGGATGAAGGCGACATCCGGCACGCGCAATCCGCATCCGGCTGCACCGCCCGCTGGAGGGCACACCGAAAACCGTCACCATCAGCCGGGAAGCGGACGGCTGGTATGCTGGCTTCTCCTGTGATGAGGTGCCCGTCCAGCCGTTGCCGCCGACCGGCCAGGAAACGGGCATTGACGTGGGGCTGGTGCATTACGATCTACCTGGAAGACCCGCGGGTCGCCAACCTGGTGCGCAACCACCGCCTCAGCAAGAGCGTCAGTGATGCCGGCTGGGCGGCGTTCCGCGCTCTCCTTGAAGCCAAGGCAGCATGCGCCGGGCGTCACGTGGTGGCCGTTCCCGCCTGCCTCCACCAGCCAGGACTGTTCGGGCTGTGGGGAGCGCGTGCGCAAGAGTCTGAGCGTGCGTACCCACATCTGCCCGTCCTGTGGGCTGGTGCTGGACCGCGATGAGAACGCGGCCAGAAACATCCAATGGGCCGGGCAGGTCCGTCGGGGAGTCGCGGGGATGTCTGCGGCGGTGAACCGAGAAGCCCCTTGCCTTTAGGCATGGGGAGCATATCACCTCTCGCTGTGCGCGCCAGGGACGCCGCTCATACGATGCTTGTTACGGCCGCAGTTCGGCTTGCCGCAGCCCTCACCCTGATGGACGGGCCGCGCCTGCTCGCGTGGCTGGTCGTAGCCGGGCAGCTCGCGCACCGGCAGCGTCACGACGGCGCCGCTCTCCAGCGTCAGGTCAACCGTCTCCTTCGGCACGTTGATGCCGGTGACACGTCCCGCGCCGCTCGGCGTCAGCAGAATCTCGCCGTAGGCTGGCATCTCTCGCTTGGTGGCGATGTAGTCGTCGTTCTCGTAGGCCAGGCAGCACATCAGCCGGCCGCAGACGCCGGAGATCTTCGCCGTGTTGAGCGGCAGCCCTTGCTCCTTCGCCATCTTGATCGAGACGACGTTGAACTCGGTCAGCCACGAGCTACAGCAGAGCGTCTTGCCGCACACGCCCACGCCGCCGAGCAGCTTCGCGTGGTCGCGCGCGCCGATCTGGCGCAGCTCGATGCGCGTATGGAAGAGCGCGGCCAGGTCGCGCACCAGCGCGCGGAAGTCCACGCGCTCCTCGGCGGTAAAATAGAAGGTCAGGCGGCTGCCGTCGAAGGTGTACTCGGCCTCGACCAGCTTCATCGGCAGCCGGTGATACTCGATACGGTCGGCGCAGCGGCGCAGCACGTCTTTCTCTTTGGATTTGAACGCCAACATCTGGCGTAGGTCATCCTCCGAGGCGAGGCGCTGGATGGGCTTGAGGCCGTCGCCGGAGACCTCAGATGCCTCGACCTGGCGCGGCGCGATCACCACGCGGCCGCATTCCAGGCCCTTGGCGCTCTCGACCACCACCCATTGACCGGTCTTCAGGTCGCGCCCCGCCGGATCGTAATAGTAGATGCGGCCGGCGGGGCGGAAGCGAATGCCCACCACGCGCACGGCCGTCGTCGTCTGTGTGTCTGCCATCCTGCCATCGGCTCCGTCCGTTATGCGTGCAGCTCTTCGGCGAGCAGAATGGCCTCCGCGACATCTTTCATGGACTTGCGGTTGTTCATGCTCGCCTTCTGGATGCGGCGGAACGCCTCTTGCTCGGTAATGCCGTGCTTCTGCATCAGCACGCCCTTGGCCTTCTCGACCACCTTGCGTGTGGCGAGGTGATCCTCCAGGTCTTTGACGCGCCCCTCCATCTCGCGGAACTCACCAAAGCGGCTGAGCGCGATCTCGATGGCGGGCTTGAGGTCGCTGGAGCGCCAGGGCTTGGTCACGTAATGGACCACGCCGGCGTTGCGCGCCCGCTCGATCAGCTCCTCGTCGCTGAACGCGGTGAGCAGCACGACCGGGGCGAGCTTCTCGCGCGTGAGCAGCTCGGCGGCGGTGATGCCGTCCATCTCCGGCATGCGAATATCCATCACGACAAGCTCGGGCCGCAGCTCGCGCGTCAGGTTGACGGCACTTTCGCCGTCGCCGACCTCACCCACGACCAGATAGCCCTGGCGCTGTAGCTCTTCTTTTAGGTCCATGCGGATGACGCTGTCGTCCTCCGCCAGAATGATGCGTGTTGCCATGTGTCCTACCTCGCGTTTCCGCGCTGGGCTGGCCGGGCATGCCGGCAATGCGAAGGGCCGCCGGCACGCCACCCGCGTAAGCGGTCCGTTGCCGGCAGTATAGCACACGCGGGCGTGAGATCTTGATGCCGGGAGGGCGGCGCCCGCTCCAGTGGTCAGCCGCGATCCCACCATTCGCCGCCCGTTCACAGCCGCGCCCCCTCTGCCTTGACCGCCAGCACTATCTATGGTATTTTAGTTCTATAGGCGTGGCGCCATTCGGCGCCGCCAACATCTTGAACAACCGCATAGCGTGGCAACGATGCTACCCGTATTCCATCGCAGCCGCTCTTGTAGCCGCGTGCATACGGCCAACATCCACCCAAAACCTTGCCGTTTTTGCCGCCCACCGTGCCATCCGTTGCCACATCGTTGCCACGTCGTTGCCGTTTCTTGCCGCTTTTGCCACTCAGAACGCGCACTGTCACGTTGCCATGGGCAGCAAAGCCGCTTGAATTCGGCAGTCGAGTGGAGGATGCGCCCGACACAGGGCCGAAAAGCGGCAAAAATGGCAATGTTGACCGCCCCAGTCAACATTGCCGTGAGAACATGCGCACGCGAACACCCCGGCCGCGTCACGTGGGGCGCGAGCAGCCGGGGTGTCAAGAGAGAAGTGAGCGTGATAGGCAATGATGGATAACGGGCTACGCGCCCTGCTTCACAATCGTGACCACCACCGCGTGGCCGCCCAGCTTGGCCGCCGGGATGACCTCCGTGTAGGCCCCAGCGGGCGCGGGCGTCGCACCGTTCGCGCCGCCATCCGTGACGACGCGCAGCTCGCGGGTCAGCGTCTCGTCCTGGATGTAGGCGCGGTGCCGCTCCACCACGGCGGCCAGCTCGGCATCGCTGGCGAGCGTCGTCGTGATCGTGTCCTCGATAGCCAGCCCCGCCCGCTTGCGCACATCCTGGATGGCGTGCGTCAGGTCGCGCGCCAGCCCCTCGGCGATCAGCTCCGGCGTGAGCGTGGTATCGAGCACGACCACGTACCCCTTGTCCTCAGCGGCGACGAAGCCCGCCCGCGCGCTCGCCTCCACCGTCACCTCATCCGGCGTCAGCTCCACCGCCTGCCCCTCGACTACCAACGGCAGCCGCCCCGTATCCAAGAGCGTGCGCGCCTTCGCCTGCATATCGCCGCCGCGCAGCGCCGCCAGCACCTTGGGCAGCAGCTTGCCGTGCTTGGGGCCGAGCACCGCCATGCGCGGCTGGATGGTGTAGAGCAGCATGTCGCTCTCCGGCGGCAGCAGCTCCAGCCGCCGCACGTTCAGCTCCTCCTGTACCTGATCGGCCAATCGCGCCACGCTCGCGCGCTCGCCGTCACTGTGGACGCGCGCGTAGAGCACGGCGAGCGGCTGGCGCACGCGCAGCTGCGCCTGCTCGCGTGCCGCCCGGCCCAGGTTCACCAGCCGCAGCACCAGCGCCGTCTCATCGCGCAGGCGCGGCGCGACGAGCGAGGCATCGGCGGCCGGCCAGTCGCACAGGTGGACACTCTCCGGCGCGGACGCATCCACCGACCGCACGAGGTTCTGGTACAGCGCCTCGGCCAGGAACGGCGTGAAGGGTGCCAGCAGCTTGATCGTCGTCACCAGGCACTCGTACAGCGTCAGGTACGCGGCGACCTTATCACCGTCCTCCTCGCTCTTCCAGAAGCGGCGGCGGCTGCGGCGCACGTACCAGTTCGACAGGTTCTCCACAAAAGTCGCAATGGCGCCAGCCGCGCGCTGCGAGTCGAACGCGGCCAGCCCCGCCTCGACCACCTGGATGGTCTCTTGCAGCTCCGACAGCACCCAGCGATCCAGGTCGCTGCGCTCACCCACCGGCAGCGCGCGGCCGGCGGGATTGAAGCCGTCCACGTTCGCATACGTCACGAAGAACGAGTAGACGTTCCAGAGCTTGTCCAGCGGCGCGCGCGCCTGCATCCACAGGTCGCTGAGGCGCGGCGGCTGGCCGAGCGCGCGCAGCTCTGCCGCCTGCTCGTGCGTCGGGATGCGCGGGAAGCGCAGGTTCTGCTCCGGCGTGTGGTTCATGAAGAGCCAGCGCAT
>JAICVS010000162.1 GCA_025935195.1 Ktedonobacterales bacterium | reverse complement strand
TCCTTCAACGACCATGAGGAGTCCACCAAGAGCTACGCCTGGGGCAAGTCACACGAGACGGTCATCTCGGACTTCAACTTCATCCCGATGCGCTCTGAGATCACCGTCGAGTACGAGGAGGGCACCAGCACGACGGTCGAGATGCCCGACGGCTCGCACATCGTGCTCAAGAAGCTCGACAACGACTACGACCCGACTGACAAGTACGCCGCGATGCGCCTGCTGGAGGACGCGCACCAGAAGCAGGAGTTCATCACCGGCCTGATCTACCTCAATGAGGCTCGCCCCTCGCTTCCTGAGTTGGAGCGCCTGCCGGAGACGCCGCTGGTGCATCTGCCGGAGGAGCAGGTGCGCCCCTCGCGTGACGCGCTCGACAAGCTGCTGCGCGGCATGATGTAGCCGCTTCTCTCAGCCTATCGCGGTGTAGGGGCCAGGCATGCCTGGCCCCTTATCTGTTTGCCAACCGCCATCACGCATCCCGCTCTGCCTCAGCCGCGCTGGCACACGCCTTGCGCCCTCATCCCATTGGGTTCACAGTCGCACGCATGACGCGGGGCCGCGGCTGTGAGCCTGCATGGATGCTCCGGCGGACAGCGAAGGAACGTGGTTCCGGCGGGGCCGGCATCCCATATGGGACTCTCGACGTGAAGGGACATCCACATGGCAAAGCAGGGCCAGCACAATAACGACGGCAACGACCCGGACGTCTCGCGCGGGCCGAACAACCCATCCAAGAGCCAGCCGATCACCACCGGCACCTACAAGAAGCCCGAGACCTACAAGAAACAGGCGCTAGCGCACAAGGACACGGCGAAGCAAGCCCAGGATCACCAGCCCGAATGGCACCAGCACACACCCAGGAACCTCAGCAAGAAGGATCGTGTCGGCGACTCGGGCCGCTCCGGCAGCGACTCGGATGCGGACAGCGCAACGAGGGGGTACTAGGCATGGGAGAGCATAGCTCGCTCGGCCGCCAGCACGTTCCCGACCAGTTGCCGGACGACGAGTTCACCCGCGATCTGCACCCGCACCTCAACGCCGGGCGCAACTATGATGAGCAGGGACCGCAGCCGGCGCGGGCCGGGCGCACGCTCTACGATGTAAAGCGCGCGACCCGTCGCCTGCGGGGGCTGGACGACGACGACCTGAAGCGCATCCCGGTGCTGCCGGAGGGCACCCCGCTCCAGCAAGGGGCGACCTACCTGAACCTGGGCGACACGAACGGCGCACCGTTTACCGCCCATGGCGAAATGATCGCCGGGTCCGGCGACCTCTACATCCCCAAGGCCGACACCGACTACGTTCTCTGGAACCGTCTCACCGGCATCACCACCCCGGAGCGGCTCGACCGCGCGCCGGAGCACTGAGCCGTCGGCAGTACATGGACAAGCCCCTACCTCCAACTTCGAGGTAGGGGCTTCATGCTCCGTGGCAGCCGGTCGCGCGAGCGGGGCTATCCGCCGCGCGGCTGCCAGGAGGGCGGATCGCTGGCGGGGAACGACTCGGCTGAGGCTTCGTTGACGATGTCGTCGTTGTGTGGGCCGAGCGCGGAGCCGTGGGCGCCTTGGTATTCGCGCTCACGGTGGCGCTCGGCGTCCTCTTCGTCCTGTGCGCTCTGCGCGTTCGCGCGGATCTCATCGCCCACGCTGTCCTTATGACGGAAATAGCGCGAGTCGGCGGAGCCGGGCACGCTGGCGAGAAACTGGCCCTCCTCGACCTCGCCGCTCTGTGGGGCCATGCCGCGCATCGCCTGCTCGCGATCGCGCTTCGACTCGTGCTCCTCTTGCTTCGACGCTCTATCCTTCGATGCCATCTGGCGCTGTCTCCCTTCATTCTGGCCGGAGCTTTGCGAACTGCCCGGCCAACACGGTTGGGGTCGCAGGTTGTGTGCCATCCGGCTGGTTGCCAACATCCTCAACCTTGGTCCCTGGCACCAGGGTTGCACAACATCCCGTGACGGTGGCCGCGATTCCGGCGCGCGCCGGACACACGCACTTCACACAAGTACGGAATGGAGTGAGCGACGATGCAGCAGAGCCCACTTGCGGAGCGCATCCAGCGGCGGCTGGACACGGAGGACATACACGTCGTGGTCGGGCAGCGGCAGGATGGGACGATCCTGCTGAGCGGCCGCGTGGGGAGCGAGCAGCAGCACGCCCGCGCGCTGCGAACTGCTCAGCAGGTCGCGCCGGATATGCGGATTGACGACGGGATGGAGGTCGAGCGTGTCGCCGGAGAGGACTTCGCCGACAACACCGGCGTCAATAGCGATGAGCCGAACCTCTCGCAGGATCCAGCGGTTAGCCCGCCGCCGATTCTGATGAGCGATCTAGAGGGCTTCCCAGACGTGCCACTGGAGACCGACGAATCCGACGTGGTGGACGATACCGTCTACGACGATCTGCCGCCGGTCGAGCCGGACCCCGCTTATTTCGCGCCGACCGATCCCGTGACCGACGCCGACCAGCAGGGCAACCTTCAGGTGCTCGGCGGCTGGACGCCAACCTCAATGTCATCCGATGAGGTGGACTCATCGGCGGAGGACAACCAGCCGGGAGACGAGGCGGTGGCGGACGCGATACGCCGCGAGATCCAGGAGAACGCGGAGACGACGGACCTGCGCGTGGACGTTACGGTGGAGGAGGGTGTCGCCCACCTGCGCGGCACAGTGCCAAGTCTGGAAGACGCCGAGGCGGCCGAGGCAGTCGCCGCGCAGGTGCCGGGCGTACGTGAGGTGAGCGAGGAGCTCGACATCCAGGGGTCGCAGATGTGAGATAAGCTCGCGCTGTCGCTCCTCACGACGCGGCGTGCCAGCGGCGCAGCGTCTCCCGCTCTTTCTCAGCACCCAGGCCGGCGCGATATTCCGTGCCGGCCGGGCGCGCGGCGTCCCAGGCGAGCGTGTCGCGGACCGTCACATCCAGCGGACGGAAGGTGAGGCCGGCGGCGCGGGCCTTGGCGATGCTGACCGAGGAGAAGCCGGCGCCTTCGCTTTCCGGCACCCAGAGCGGCAGTTCCATCCAGGGACCAATGCCGGCATCCAGCAGGAAGTGTTCGGGAACCCAGGTGAAGGTGGCGCCGCCGCCGCCGGCCGCATTGCAGACATCGAGCAGATGCCCCATCGCCAGCCGCTCGGCGGGGCCGGTCGCGTTATAGACGCCGGTGGCGCCGGCTTCGACCATACGCACGATCCAGTCGGCGAGATCGCGAGCATCTATGAACTGAGTGGCGCGATCTGGCCGGTCGGGGGCGAGCACCTCACCGCCACGCGCGACGCGACGCGGCCAGTAGGTGAAGCGGTCGGTCGGATCGTACGGGCCGACGATCAGGCCGGGGCGGACGATGAGTGCGCGGCCGGGCATGACATCCTCCACGGCGCGCTCGCACAGGGCTTTGAGCGGGCCGTAGGTCTCGCCGGTGATCTCTTCCACCCCCTCGTCCGGCAGCGTGCCGACCGGGGCGGTCTCGTCCATGCCGGGCGTCTCGAAGCCGGCGTAGACGGAGATACTGGAGATGAAGGTGTAGTGGCCGACGGCGTCTTTGAGCAGCTCCGTCGAGGCGCGCACGACGCGCGGGACGTAGCCGGACGTGTCAATCACGGCGTCCCAGCGCCGGCCTTCGAGCGGAGCGAGGCCGCCGTCGCGGTTGCCGCGCAGCTTCTCCACATCGGGGAAGAGATCGGGATTGCGCTCGCCACGCGTGAACAGCGCAATCTCGTGCCCGCGCTGGCGGGCGGTCTCGACGATGTGACGGCCGAGAAAGACGGTGCCGCCGAGGATCAGGAGCTTCACCCGCGCCATCCTCTCTGATGTGGCTGATGTGTAGGGCGATGAACGGATCTCAGGATACCCCATCGAGGGCAGCCAGCGCGGCGTCTTCGGTGGCGTAGTCGAAGGGCCTGGGGTCGGCCGGTGGGTTGGCGCGCTCCCAGGCGACGGTGCGGGCGAGGGCGGCGGCGGGTGGAACGCGCTCGACGTAGCCCAGCTCGCGGCGGATGCGGGAGCTATCGCTGACGAGATGTTGGGCGGTGTTGAGATCAAAGCGCAGGGACGCGGGCAGGCGATTCGGCGGGGCGGCGACGATACGGCCGTCCCAACCGGCGGCCTCCGCGATGCGGCGAACCCAGTCACGCGCGGAGTACGCGTCCAGCTCACCGACATTGTAGACGCGGCCGGCGGCGCGCTCATCTGTGACGGCGAGGGCGATGGCGGCGGCGACATTCTCGACGTAGCCACGGGTCCAGCGCCAGCCGGCGGCGCGCTCGTCCAGCAGGATGGCGGAGCGGCAGTCGTCCATGCGTTTGAGGTGGTCGTAGAGGCGGTGCTGGTCGTCGCCGGGGCCGTAGACGGCGGGCAGCCGCAACACGGTGCCGGGCAGATCGGGGCGGCCCAGGTACACGTGCTCGACAGGAATTTTGTCGTAGTCGTCGGCCCAGTGCTGCGGATCGTCGCCGACGCGCGGCGTCTCGCCGCGATAGGGGTAGAGACGCTCGCGCAGGGGCGAATCTTCGTCCAGGGGAATGGGATCGGGCTGCCCTGGCTCGGCGCCTCGCAGCCGCCCGTAGGCGCGATAGACATCCTGGCTGCTGATGGCGACGGCGCGGCCAACGATGCCGGCGAGCGTCTCCACGACGGCGCGGGCGTCCGCCTGGGTCATGGCGTACATGTCGAGCACGACATCGGGGGCGAGGCGAGCAAGCTCCGCGCGCAGGGTAGGCAGGGCGGCGCGCTCGCCGCTGATGCGGCGGACGGAGGCGGGCAGGTCGGCCTGGGATTGGCCGCGGTTGAAGACGGCGAGATCGTGGCCCTGTTCGCTGAGGAGCCGGACGACGTGCGGGCCGATGAAGCCGGTGCCGCCAATGACCAGGACAAGCATGCCAGCCCCGCCTTTCGCAGAAGAAATTGAACCGCGGAGGTCGCAGAGGATGCGGGAGGGAGGTCGGACTGCCGCTGCTTCCGGCAATCTTGGTGTTGCCAGTTCTGGCGGCAGTCGCGGCCCGCTCCGTTGGTGCCGGAGGTGCTACCGCGATGCGGCGGACTCGCGCTCGCCGCGCGCCTTCCAGTCCTCCAGCGAGAGCACTTCATCAATGATGCCGTAGTCCCTGGCGGCCTCGGCGTTCATGAAGAAGTCGCGCTCGGTGTCGCGCTGGATGCGTTCGAGCGGCTGGCCGGTGTGCAGCGCGACGATCTCGTTCATGACATCGCGGATGTGCAGCAGCTCGCGCGCGTGGATGTCAATGTCCGTCACCTGGCCGCCGAGGCCGCCCTGCAAGAGCGGCTGGTGAATGTGGATGCGCGCGTGCGGCAGGGCGAAGCGGCGCCCCGGATCGCCCGCCATGAGCAGGATGGTGCCGAAGCTGGCGGCCTGGCCGACGCAGGTGGTGGCGATGGGCGCGCGGATGGAGCGCATCGTGTCGTAGATGGCGAGGCCGGCGGTGATGACGCCGCCAGGGGAGTTGATGTACATGTTGATGGGCCGGTCGGGGCTTTCGCTGGCGAGGAAGAGCAGCTCGGCGACGACGAGGCTGGCAAGCTGATCCTCGACGGGGCCGTTGACGAGGATGATGCGCTCGCGCAGCAGGCGGGAGAAGAGGTCGTAGGCGCGCTCGCCGCGCGAGCCGTTCTCGATGACGGTGGGAACGAGCAGGCTGGCGGAATTTTCGAGGCGGGTGTCAATCTGCATAGGAAGTGTCTCCTGGGCGCTGGATATGGCCGTTCGACTCAGGCGAGGCGGACGAAGTAATAGACGACGCGCGGCAGGGTGTCGCGCGTGGGGATGGGAATGAGTCCGGCGAGGAGCCAGCCGTCGGCGCCGAGGGCGGCGAGCCGCTCGTCGTCGAGCGGTGCTTCCTCGCGCAGGTCCACGGTGACAACGCGGTACTCCCACTTGGGTGGGTCGGTGCGCTCGAAGACGATGGGCGCGGCGGCCGGGAAGGGCCGCGGCGACATGTCCTGGTTGAGCGGGCGATGGGGGGCGAAATACGGCATGTTCGTTGCTCCTTCGTACATGGGATACTGGTGATTGACTGGCGGATATTTCGTGCCGGCGGTCGAGAGCGCCGCTACGATGGTCCGCCTACATTGGCGCGGGCGTTGCCGCCCGTGTCTTGAACGGTACCCGGTAGTGCGCTAGAATTGAAGGCAAAAGCGATGCTCTCGGCATAGGCGTGTACGCCAGGTATGCCGAGAGCATGCGTTCCGCGGGAGGAGGCGGCGCGATGGCGGACTTGCAGCAGACGATGGGCGCGGCGATCCGGCGCCTGCGCCGCGAGCGGGAGCTGACGCTGAAGGAGCTGGCGGAGCGGTCAATCCTGTCGGTGGTCTATCTGGGTGAGATCGAGCGCGGCAAGAAGTATCCGTCGGCGCTGGTCTTGGAGCGGTTGGCGGCGGCGCTCGACCTGAACGTGCCGGACCTGCTGGAGCAGGTGGCGGATGAGCTGCGCGGTGTGGAGCAGCCGACGATGGCGATCGGCTTCACGATGCCGGTGCAACAATCCGCGCGGCCGGCCCTCTCACGCACGACGAGCACCGGTACCGTGCTCAACATGCTGGTGGCGTAAACGAGTCCTCACCCCCCGGCCCCCTCTCCCTGCGAGGAGAGGGGAGCAGAGAGAGGGGGGGCATCAGGTGGCGCGGCTGGCGTCGGATGGCAGGTCGCCGCGCAAGGCAGCCAGTGCGGCGGCGCGGCCAGCATCCTTGATGCTCGTGCCGTGGCCGCGGGCGAGCAGGCGTTCATCGGCGAAGACGCCGACGATATAGCGGCGGTCGTTGCTCGGGCCGGACTCGTCGAGCGTCTCATAGCGTGGCAGCACGCCCATCTGGCGCAAGATGTGCTGCTGCAGGGCGCCTTTGGGGTTGTTCTCGCGCAGCGACGCCTTGACGGATGGGATGATAGGCAGAATCTCGCGGGTGACGAAGGCGGCCGCTGCCTCGCGTCCCTGATCGAGATGGATGGCGGCGACGAGCGCCTCCAGCGCATCCGCCGCGAGCGAGTCGCGCGTGCGCTCGTTGAAGGTGCGCAGGGCGGCGGTATCCACGCGCACGTAGCGATCGAGATCGAGCTGGCGCCCGATGCCGGCGAGCACGCGCCGGCTGACCACCTCGGACTTGAGCGCGGTCAGCTCGCCCTCGGCGGCGTCGGGATAGCTGTGGAAGAGATGCTCCACGACCTGCGCGCCGATCAGCGCATCCCCCAGGAACTCCAGCGTATCGTAGGAGTCGCGCTGGGCGGTGGCCGGGACGGCGGAGTGATGCGTGAGGGCGCGCATGAGCAACGCGCGGTCGCTGAAACGCAGGCCCAGCCGCGCTTCGAGCGGCGCAAGGTCGGCGCCGGGGAGAGCCGCGTTCTCGCCGGTTCCCCTCGATCCCGATGGCCGCTGGTCGCGACGGGCGCGGGCGCTCATTGCTGTGGCGGCGTGGGCGCCGGGAGCTTGGGCATGCCGTCCCGCACGATGGTGACGAAGTCGGTCGAGCCGTGGACATCGCCGAGCGGCTGGCGGGTCCAGACCCAGGCCCAGACGCGGCCGGCGGCGGTCGCCAGGTCAAAATGAGCGCCCTTGGCCGGCGGGAAACTGCCGTAGGTGAGGTAGTTGCCCAGGCCGACGCCGTAGACGATGAACTGGGAGTTGGCATCCGGGTGGGCCGGTGGCGCCGGCTTGTAGTTCTCGTCCCACCAGGCGCGCAGACGGTACTGCCGTGTCTGGTAGCCGGTCGGATGGAGCGCGAGGAAGCCCTGAGCGTCCGCGCCAGTCTGCTGGCCGCCCGGATCGAGGATCATCACGTCCACCGGCGGCGTTCCCTTGGTGCCGGCCTGATACTGGAAGCGCGTGTTCGGGTAGTCGCGCAGATACCAGTAGAAGGGCCATTCCTGGCCGGGGCCGACGCCGATGCTGATCTCGTGCCTGCCACCATAGAGCGTCTTGTCGGCCTGAGCGATGTAGCTCATGATGTGGTCCACGTCGGGAGTGGTCTGGACGTAGACCAGCATCTCCTGTGGGCCATTGGCGGCGTCGCGCTGCGAGAGGATCAGCATGCCGTTGAGCATGGGGACGAGCAGGAAGAGCGCGAGCAATCCGGCGAGCACGACACCAGCGGGGCGCGCTGGCGCGGCGCGCAGCGCGGCGAAGTCACGGTCCGCGAGCCGCTGGATGAGGGCGTAGCAGCCCTTGAGGACGACATCGAGGGCGATGGCGGCCAGCAGCATCAGTGGCAGCAGGATGTGGATGGCGAGCCAGGGCATCTTCTCGGAGGCCCAGGAGTAGAGCACGAGCGAGCCGACGAACCACCAGACGAGGAAGAGGCGGAAGCGCGTCGGGCGCAGGAATGAGTAGACGATGCCGGCGAGGCCGAAGACGACGGCGAGCTGCTCATACAGGGGGATGAGCAGCAGGTAGTAGTACCACGGCTGGCCGCCGCGAGCGACATGCTGCTGCTGCAGCCAGTAGTAGAGGCCCTGCCAGATGCCGCGACCAATGCCGCGCTGGAAGCCGTCGCTGAAGTTCTTGACGACGGTGCCATCACTGATGAACGCGCCGGGGAAGATCCAGAAGAGGCCGGCGAAGATCAGCCAGCCGACGACGAAGGCGACGAACCACTGCGTCCAACTGATGCCGGTGAGCAAGCGCAGGAAGGGCTGGCGGTCGGAATCGAGCCCTGTGCGCACGGCGGCGATCCCACGGCCGGGCGCGTGCAGGGCGGCGTCAATGCGCGCGACGGTTGGCGTCATGGACAGCAGCGGAGGGGATGCAAGCTCCTGGGCGCTGCCGCCGGCTTCTGTCGCCACCACAGGATGTTCTTCGACGAGCATCTGCCAGACGAGGGCGGCGATGACGAGCAGCGCGATAAGGATGCTCACCCACAGCACGACGGCGACGCTGTTGTCTTCGAGGCGGCGGACCGCCTGATCGCTCTGCGCCGTGTTGGTGGTGATCTGGACGGCGAGCTGGTTCAGCGTCCGCAGCCCGACGAGCGCGAGGACGCCGGCAAGGCCGCCGGCCAGCGTGATCAGCCCGGCGCGGCCGAAGAAGAGGCGCTGCCGCTCGGTGAGCGTCGCGGGGATCACTCTTGCGGCGGTGTGCGAAAGCTCCCAGATGAGCAGCAGGCCGAGGAAGCCCAGGAAGATCACCAGCGTGAGGAAGATGCCCTCAAATGTCGTGTAGGCCAGCACGCTGGCGGCGGTCAGCGCGACGAACCAGCCGAGCGTGCGCTTATGCGCGTAGCGCACGGCGCAGACGACCATGGCGAAGATGAAGAAATTGAAATAGATGTCCTCACGCAGAAAGCGCGAGAAGTAGACGAACGAGGGGGAGACGGCGAGCAGGAACGCGGCGATCAGCGCGCCGGTCCGGCCCAGCTCGCGGCGTAGACCGTATGGCAGCGCGACGATGGCGAGGCCGAAAAGGGCCGGCACGAAGCGCGCGGTGGTGTCGTTGATCCACGGGTTGCCAATCGCCCGCGCGGCGAAGATGTGCTGCAAGGTCATGATGATCGAGAACATCAGCCCTTCGGCGTGGAACTGGAAGGGGCCGTGCAGCAGCGGATCGTAGGCGTAATTCGAGGCGGACTGAGCGAAGGTGAGCGAGAAGTAGGCGTGCATGCTCTCGTCGTGGTGCAGCGGCTTGTCGCCCAGGCCCCAGAAGCGCAGCAGCGCGGCCAGCGCCAGCACGCCAATCCAGAGCCAGGCTTCGGGGGTGAGCGAGCGGATGCGCCCCCATGCTGCCTGGAGCCGGTCGGAGCGTACCGGGGCGCCATCGAGCGCCTCGCCGGCATCGTCACGCCGCGAGACCTCTCGGGAGGGCGCGGGCGGCGGGGTGAGCGCACGCGCGGCGAGGGCGACATGGCCCCCGGTGGCCGACGCGAGGGTGGGCGTCACCTCATCACTGATC
>JAICVS010000094.1 GCA_025935195.1 Ktedonobacterales bacterium | reverse complement strand
GTGGTGCTGGTGCTGCTTGAGTAGACCATGAGGCGATTGTTCAGGCTGCCAGAGCTCATCGCGCCGAAGGCGAAGTTGGGCACCGAGTCGGACTTGAACATCGCGGTGAAGGTCGGCCAGTTCGCCACGTTCTGCGTGGCAGTGAAGTAGGTGCTGACCCAGCAAGCTGTCGCGCCGCAGGGGGTGGTGGACGCCGTCAGTTGCGACCCTGCTGCGTCCACGCTAAAGCTGGCCGCTGATGCACCAGGGGACGCGCCCACCCCGCTGACGCTCGTCCACTTGCTGCTCCACGCCGTCGTCGCGCTCGAATCACTGTAGGAGGGCGAGAGGGTCACGGTGGGGCTGTTGGTGTAGAGGGTGCCCGTCGTCGGGTTGCGGTACGTCGTGCCGGTGGCCGTGAGACCAACACTGCCTTGGCCTGGTGGGGTTGTGTCCGCGACATAGCTGACCGTCAGCGACGGCAGGTTCGAGCCATAGTCGTCCGAGGCGAAGAAGTCGCAGGGCTGGCTCTCGTCCGCGTATTGCAGCGCGAAGCCGTTGTTGGTCACGCCCCCCTGCCACCAACGGTAGACCGCGCCCGTCACATCGACGTTGACCTGGGTGTTATAGAACGCGTTGACCGTCGTCGAGCCCACGGACGTGATGGTTGGCTGGTTGTTCCAGGTGAGCGTCGTCGAGTCCCAGGCCGACCAGGCCATGTAGGCTACGAGGGCTGTCGAGCTGCTGGCGTAGGCCGTCGTCTGGAACAGCGAGAGCGTCGCCGAGGTCACGCGCGCGTTAGCGGCTGGAGGGTTGCTGGCGGCGAACTTGATGAACGAGCGGTTAGTGCCCGTGCCATACCCAAAGGCGGTAGTTGGGATCGCATTACCCCTCTCACCCATTCTTCCCTTGACAGTCGGCCTCGACTGCGGTAAATGTGTTCTATCAACACGAGGCCGCCCTGCCCCGCGAGCACCTTACCAACCGCATATTCGCCCGCATCCGCCGCCTGTCGGCTGCCCTTTCCCGTGCGGCGAAGGGGTAGGGGTATGAGGTTGCCGCCCCCATTGCCACGTGTTGCCGTTTCTTGCCGCGATGTTGCCGCTTTTGCCGCCCATAACACGAAACGTCAAGTGGCCCATCCCGGCAAACCCGCTTGAATTCAGCTTCCGAAAGGAGGAGCGCCCCGAACACGCATGCAAAAGCGGCAAAAACGGCAATGTTGACCGCGCGGGTCAACTTTCCTGCTGGCGAAGCAGGGCAAGGGAGTGAATACCTTCATCTCCCTCCGACCTCAGTGTTCCTCCGTGTCCTCTGTGGTCGTTCTCGTTTGTGCTCGTCCTCAAAACATCCGCAGGTAGCGCTCCAGCTCCCAGGATGTCACCTGCCGGCTGTACTCCTGCCACTCTGCCGTCTTCGCCTCCACGAACCACGCCGCGATCTGCTGCCCCAGCGCCTCCAGCACCACCTCATCCTCTTGCAGCGCCGCCAGCGCCTCGCCCAGCGTCGCTGGCAACAGGCCGATCCCCCGCCGCAGCCGCGACTGCTCGTCCAGCGTATACAGCCCCTCCTCCACCGGCGCCGCCAGCGCCAGCTCGCGCGCCATCCCGTCCAGCCCCGCCCGCAGCATCACCGCGAACGCCAGGTACGGATTGCAGCTCGGATCAGGGCTGCGCAGCTCCACCGTCGTCCGCCCGCTCGCCCCCGCCGGACCCGCCACCCGCGGCACCCGCACCAGCGCCTCGCGGTTCACCCGCCCCCAGCTAATCATGACCGGCGCCTCGTGCCCCGGCACCAGCCGCTTATACGAGTTCACCAACTGCCCCACCACCGCGCTCATCCCGCGCGCGTGCGCCAGTTGCCCCGCCACGAAGTGCCGCCCCATCGCCGACAGCCCATACTCGCCGTCCCGCGCGTCCGCGAAGGCGTTGCCCCCATCCGACATGCGCGCCAACGCCTGATGAGTATGCATCCCCGACCCATTGATGCCGAAGAACGGCTTCGGCAGGAACGTCGCCCACAGCCCGTGCCGCTGCGCAATCGCCTTGATCGCGTAGCGCGCCGTCACCAGCGCATCCGCCATGCGCAGCGCGTCCGCCGCCGCCAGATCCAGCTCGTGCTGCCCCGCCGCCACCTCGTGATGGCTCGCCTCCACGCCAATACCCATCCGCCCCAGCTCGGCCACCATCTCCCGCCGCACGTCCGCCGCCTGGTCAGTCGAGAGATCGAAATAACCGCCACGGTCGTGCGGCAGCGGCTCCCCCGCCCGCCCTTCCCGCTCGCAGAGCAGGAAAAACTCCAGCTCCGGCGCCACCTCGAAGCGATAGCCCAGCGCCGCCGCCTCCTCCAGCGCCGCCACCAGCGCCGCCCGCGGGTCGCCCCCGAAGCGCTCCCCCGTCGGCATCAGCACATCGCAGATCAGCCGCGCCACCCGCCCCTCGCCTTCATCCTCCCTATCCCCGCTGGCCGCCCCGTCCGCCTCCGTCCGCCAGGGCACCTCGACGTAGGTCGCCAGGTCCGGCCGCAGGTACATATCCGTCTCGGCCACCCGCGCCAGCCCCTCGATGGACGATCCATCGAACCACTTCCCCTCCGCCAGCGCATCGCCGAGCTGCTCCGCCGGGATCGTCACCGCCTTCGCCAGCCCCACCACGTCGGTGAACTCCAGGTTCACGAAGCGCATCCCGCGCGTCTCGACATGCTCCACCAGCCGCGCCTCATCCTCCGGCCGTCCTACCCCCGTCGGGCTGGGCTGCCGCCCGCTCTGTTGCCGCTCCATATCGCACCTCTCACGCTCGCCGTGTCACTGATAGGAGGCCCACACCGTGATCGGCTCCCTCACTTCGCCTTCATCTCCGTCCTCTGCGTTCCTCCGTGTCCTCTGTGGTAGAACCCCGTCCTCCCCGGCGCGTGCGCCGCTCCGCCGCCGCCCGCCAGCGCTCGCGCTCCTCGTCCGTCCGCGCGATCAGCCCCGGCACCGGCGTGGGCCGCCCGGCATCGTCAATCGCCACGTAGACCAGATAGCTTGTGCCGGCGTGGCGCTTCTCCCCGGTGCGCAGGTTCTCCGCGTCAATGCGCACCTCCACCTCCATCGAGGTGTGCCCCACATGTGTCAGGCACGCCGTCAGCGTCAGCAGATCGCCGATATAGACGGGCTGCTTGAAGGTCATCGAGTCCATCGCCACCGTCACGCAGCGCATGCGCGAATGCCGGATCGCCGCCGCGCCGCCCGCCTCGTCCGCCAGGCGCAGGATCGCCCCGCCGTGGACATTGCCCCAGATGTTCGCGTCGGTCGGCTGCATCTGCATCGCCATCACGGTACGCGACTCGTCCACCGTCTTGGCGGCGCTCTCGGCGGCTGGTTCCGTGCGTTCGCTCATCCGCCGATCCGCCGCCTGGCCCGCCCGGTTGCGCGTTGTGCTCATGGCCCGTCCATCTCATCACCTAGAGAACAGCATGGTGTAAGCGATGATAGCACGCCCGCGCCGCTCCCCGCCCGCCGCCGCGCCCAACCAGCCGCGCCAGGGGCATTTCCCCTGGATGCCCCCGCCGGCGGAATACTATGATGGAGGAGCTATGACCACACCCACACCACCGACGCCCGGCCGACGTGCCGGCCACCGCACCCAGCCCTCCGCGCCGACCCATGCGCGCGTCGAGAGCATCCTGACGCCCGACGATCAGCCCATCCCGGCCGGCGTCTCCCTGTGGGATAGCGCACCGGCCGGTGAGCCGGCGCTGCCCGATCCCGCGCTCGCGAGCGCCATCCGCGATAGCCTCTACGACCTCATCCCCCTCGGCGCGCTGGAGCTGGACCTGATCGGCACGCCCGAATTCGTGCGCCTCCAGGGCGTCAAGCAGCTCGGCTTCTGCTACCGTGTCTGGCCCGGCGCCACTCACACCCGCTTCGAGCATAGCCTCGGCGTCTACTATCTGATGCTGCGCGCCCTGCGTGCGCTGCGCGCCGGCGGCCAGCCCATCGCCGCCGATCCGACCGACCTGCGCACGCTGCTCGCCGCCGCTCTGCTGCACGACGTCGGTCACTACCCCTTCTCCCACGCCATCGAGGAGCTGGGCTACCCCATTACGCCGCATGAGCGTGTCGGCCGCCACCTGATAGAGGATGGCGCCATTGCCCCCGCCCTCACGCGCCACGGCCTCGACCCCGCGCGTGTTGCTGACCTCGTAGACCCGCCGCGCGACCGCCCACTGCCGCCCAGCGATGCTCTGCTCATCCGCCTGCTCAGCGGTCCGCTCGATGTGGACAAGCTCGACTACCTGCCCCGCGACGCCCGCGCCTGCAACGTCCCCTACGGTGGCGTGGATGTGACCCGCCTGCTCGGCGCGCTGCGCGTGCAGCAGACGCCGGCCGGCCCGCGCCTGGGCGTCTCGGACAAGGGCATCAGCCCGCTCAACTCGCTGCTGCACGCCCGCCAGGAGATGTTCGACAACGTCTATTGGCATCATACCAACCGCGCCATGATGGCGATGCTGCTGCGCGCCGTGCAGGAGGCGCTGCTGGCCGAGACGCTCGCCCCCGCCAATCTCGCCGGCCAGGACGACGCCGCGCTGCTGGCGCTCTTGAGTCGGGATGAGATGCCCGCCGGCACGCGCGAGCTCGTCGGCGCGCTGCGCATGCGCCAGCCCTATAAAGTCCTGTTGGAGGTGAGCTGGCGCGCGGGTCGCGTCTTCAGCCAGCTCGACGCCCTCTTCTGGGATCAGGCCAAGCGCCGCCGTGTCGAGACCGCCCTGGCCGCGGCGCTGGCCGACGCCCTTCAGACACCCGTCGCGCCGCATGACGTGCTGGTGGATGTGCCCAAGCCAGAGAAGTGGGAGATGGAGGTGCCGGTCAGCTTCGCCCATCCGCCACTCGGCATGGAGCCGGTGATGAGCTGGGCCGACGCCACTGGCCTGCGCCCCAGCGACCTCGGCGTCTACGAGCAGCACCAGCGCCGCGTGCGCGTCGTCGCCCGCGAGCAGGTGCGCGACGCGGCGGGCGGGTCGGCAGAGGCCATCCTGCGCCCCATGCTGGAGCGCATCCCCGCGCTCTGACACGGCGTAAGCCGGCGCAAAACCGCATCCCATACGGCTCCGCGCCTCCAGGCTCATCTGGCCCGCAACTTGCGGGATGAACCGCGGCCTGTTCGGGCTGCGCGGTCGTCGGGAGCCGCCGCAACAAGCAGAAAGGACCGGAGACACATGGCTCAGCACAACAGCGCCGGGCAGAGCGGCAAGCGCCTCTCGCCCATCGAGCTGCAAAAGCACCTGAAGGGTACTAACTACCCGGCATCCAAGCAAGACCTCGTCCAGCGTGCCCAGGACAACAAGGCGTCTTCTGAGATCGTCGAGAAGATCCGCACGCTGCCCGCCGACTCGTTCAACAGCCCCAAGGACGTGATGAAGGCGCTCGGCCAGACCGAGTAGCCGTGACGGCGACGACTCGCCATAGACCGCATGCCGGTGCCCGTCCACGAGGCGGCGCCGGCATGCTGTATGATCGGGCTGGTGAAGCACGAGCGAGGGGAGGTACACGAGATGACGGCGGGAGCGGGAGATGGAATGGGCGCGGCGAGTGAGGCGTACCTGCGCGTTGCGGAGCCGGTGCGCGCGGCGCTGGCGCGCGGCCAGGCGGTGGTCGCTTTGGAGTCCACCGTGATCGCGCATGGGCTGCCGCGCCCGGCCAACGTCGCGGTGGCGCGGGCGATGGAGGCGGCGGTGCGCGCCGAGGGCGCCGTGCCCGCGACCATCGCCCTGCTGGATGGGCGCATCGTGGTCGGCCTGAGCGACGACGAGATCGCGCGACTGGGCAACGAGGACGGCGTGCTGAAGGCGAGCCGGCGCGACCTGGGGCCAGCGCTCGCCCGCCGCGCCACCGCCGCCACCACTGTCGCAGGGACGCTGGCCTGCGCCGCTTTGGCCGGCATTCGTGTCTTCGCCACCGGCGGCATTGGCGGCGCGCATCGCGGCGCCGCGACCAGCTTCGACATCTCGGCGGACCTGATCGAGCTGGCGCATTCGCCGGTGCTGACCGTCTGCGCCGGGGCCAAAGCCATCCTCGATCTGCGGCTGACGCTCGAATACCTGGAGACACATGGGGTGCCGGTGATCGGACTGGGGACGGATGAACTGCCGGCGTTCTACAGCCGATCCAGCGGCTTGCCGGTGCCGCACCGCGTCGAGGCGGCGGCGGAGGCGGCGGCCATCGCGCGGGCGCAGTGGGCGAGCGGGCTGGGCGGCGGGCTGCTCGTTGCCTGCCCCATCCCGGCGGAGCATGCGCTGCCGGCGGATGTGGTCGAGGCGGCGGTCGCGCGGGCGCTGGCCGAGGCGGAGGAGCAAGGTGTGCGCGGGCCGGAGGTGACGCCCTTCCTGCTGGCGCGTGTGGCCGAACTGACCGGCGGCGAGAGCGTGGTGGCGAACCGGGCGCTGCTGCTCAACAACGCGACCTGGGCGGCGCGCATCGCTCGCGCGCTGGCGGATGGCTCCATGACCGGCGCATAGCTGGGCGGCTCGCACGGCGCGCAAGGTGTGATATGGCTCACAGCGAGTGTGCCGGTGGCATGCTAGCATGGGTATGGTAGCATGGGGCCAGCGGAACGGGAGCCGCGGACGCCCCCACCCTGGTGGAGGAGCGGTCGGATGCCAGAGGTAGCGGACATGCGGCAGGACGAGACGGCGGAGCGGGAAGAGCGGGAGCAGAGCGCGCCGGACGCGGGCGAGCCAGGGTCTACGCGCGATGGCGCGGCACGCCTGAGCCGGGTGGATGCGGGGGACGGCGCGAGACTGGATCAGACGGATCAGACGGGCCAGGCGGGGATGGATGCGAGTCGCGCCGCGCCGCTTCCTGATGAACGCTGGGAGGCCAGGCATCCAGTGGCATCGGTCAGGCGGGACCGCTGGGTGCGCGAGACCGTCACGCTCGGCTTGACCGGGGAGACGTACCGGCTGGAGTCGCGTATCGCCCGGCCCAGGCGCTTCGGGCGGCTGCCGCGCTGGGCGAGCGCGCTGATTCTGGCGCTGGTGGTGATGCTCAGCACGCTGGCCTGTGTGGCCGCCTTGCAGGCGGAGCGGTTCGGGCGCGACCTCTTGCGCCCGCCCGCTGTGACGGCGCCGGCCGGCACGCCCCATGCCTCGCCATCCGTCCCCAAGAAGTAACACCCGCCGCTGGCCTTCTTGTCCTGCTTTTCCCGGCTTTGCGCGGCCGGTCAAGCGTCGCATGGTATACTTGCTCTCGAATTGAACTTCTATGCGAGGGCAGACATCATGGCGGATGCGACAGGTTCCGTGATCATCGGCAAGATCGTGCGCTCGGAGTCGCACGTGCGCTACACGTGTCAGGTGTACGGGCAGGGCGAGATCGCGGAGCCGCCGGAGCCGGCGGACTACGCCTTCGGCAGCTTCGTGCGCGTGCCGCTGCGCGCCGGGCCCGCACGCGCGGACGCGACAGCGCTGCCGCCGCGCGCCGACATCAGGGAAGATGGATATGGCGCGGCACGGCTCCTCGCATCTCGCCCCGCTGGCCCGCGACCGCGGGAGCCGGAGTGCTGGGCGGTCGGGCTGATCTACGACACGATCCTGGTAAACCCGGCCTTCGGGACGCTGGGGCCGCGGCTCTCCAACGACGAGCAGGTGGAGCTGTTCTCGCCGGATTACCTGGCGGAGCGGGCGGTGCTTGTCTCGATCCTGCTGCTCGGCACGATGACGCTGGAACGTGGCGGCGAGGGACGGGGTATGCGGGTGGCGCATGGGGTGCCGCCGCTGGCGCCGGACCTGGGCGCGGAGGTGGCGGCGCTGCCGGAGGCGGACGTGCGCGCGTTCCACCATTTCGCGGACTTCGCGGCGCCGGGCGGGACACGGCCATACCTGCACATGGGCTACCTGCCGCACGCGGTGGCGCTGGACAATCCGCTGCTGCCGCTGGCGATGCTGCGCACCATCGAGCGGCTGGAGGAGATGTTCCCGGAGAACGAGGCGCTGCTCTCCATCGTGAAGCGCAACTTCGCCTGGCGGCTGAAAGTGCAGTCCGCGGGATGAGGGAGAATGCACCACAGAGGACACAGAGGATACGGAGGATACGGAGGATACGGAGGACACGGAGGACACGGAGGGAACACAGAGGGAAGGAAGAGAAGGGAGAGGGGAGGAGCCTTCGGGTGATCTCTTTGGGCGACGCGAGAATTCGACGGGTTGGCCGTTCGGGCACGGAAGGGCGGGCAGGCGATGAGCGGGATAAGCGCAGGCGGCGGGATGGGCGCGACGGGTGGAACGGGTGGGGCAGCGCGGCGGCCGGTGGGGATCGTGAAGGGGCCGGGCGAGACGATCCACGAATATACGCTGATCTCGCGCGATGAGCAGCGCCTGCTCAAGAACGGCGAGTATGTCTACTACGAGCTGGACGCGGCGGATGGGGCGGCGCCGGGGGCGAACGGGCGCGGGCCGCGCCGGGAGCCGCGCCGGGTGTTGGGGCGGGTCATCCAGCGGGTGCCAGTGCAGCTCTACCCGGACACGTTCCTTTCGGAGCCGGAGGTGGATCCGGGGCAGGTGGCGGCGCTGGTGGGCTACGACGGGCGGGCGAGCGATCTCTTCGAACTGAGTGTGGGCATCCTGGGCTACTATGACGCGGGGCTGGCGACGTTCGTGAACCCGTGGATTCCGCCCAGCTCGGGGACGCCGATCTACCTGGCCGACGACGAGCTGCTGGCGGAGGTGCTGGCGCGCAAGCGGTCCGGCGCGGTGGGCAGCGCGACGGTTGGCTCGCTGCTCACACGGCGCGAGGGGGCGGTGCCGGTGGTGCTGGACGTGAAGGAGCTGGTGAGCACGCACCTGGCGATCATCGCCAGCACGGGCGCGGGCAAAAGCTATCTGGCGAGCGTGGTGATCGAGGAGCTGATGCGGCCGTATAACCGTGCGGCGGTGCTGATCGTGGATCCGCACGGCGAGTACGGCACGCTGCAAGAGGTGGCGAATCACGTGGAGTTCGGGGAGGAGAGCCTCACCCCCGGTGTGTCGCCCAGAGACCTCACCCCCGGCCCCTCTCCCACGGGGAGAGGGGTGAATCGGAGGCCGCGCTATCACGCGCAGGCGCGGGTATACCTGCACGATCAGGTGAAGGTGCGGCTGAGCACACTGACACTGGGTGATCTGCGCTACCTGCTGCCTGGGCTGACGGAGAAGCAGCACCACTTCCTGGGGCGGGCGTACGACGCGGTGAAGAAGGCGAAGAAGGGGCAGCCGTGGACGGCGGAGGATTTGAAGCGGGCGGTGCAGGAGGTGGGGCGGGACAAGAACGAGGAGAGCGGCGACGACAGCGGCAATAGCACGGTGGCGGCGCTGAGCTGGAAGATCGAGGAGCGGTTCGGCGAGAACACCATCGTCTTCGATCCCTTCCAGCATCTCAACCTGCGTGAGATTCTGCGGCCGGGGCAGTGTACGATCCTTCAACTCAACGAGATTGACGAGCGCGACCAACAGGTGATCGTGGCGACGCTGCTGCGGCGCATCTACAATGCGCGGCTGGATACGGAGAAGGGCAAGGTGGGGCCGGCGGACGAGAAGCATCTGCCGTACCCGGTGTTTGTGCTGCTGGAGGAGGCGCACCACTTCGCGCCGCATGGTGGGGATGTGGTGACGGCGAACATCCTCAAGCAAGTGTTGGCGGAGGGGCGCAAGTTCGGCATCGGCATGGGGCTGATCTCGCAGCGGCCGGGCAAGCTGGATGCGGACGTGCTGAGCCAATGCCTGACGCAGTGCATCATGCGCATCGTGAACGAGGTGGATCAGAAGAGCGTGGCGACGGCGGTGGAGGGCGTGGGGCGCGATCTGCTGGATAACCTGCCGGCGCTCTCGAAGGGGCAGGCGATTGTGGCGGGGGCGGCGGTGAACACGCCGGTGATCTGCCGGGTGCGCACGCGCGTGACACCGCACGGCGGCGAGAGCAAAGACGCGCCGCGGGAGTGGCAGGCGCACTTCGCGGAGGATGCCGTCACGGCGCGGGCGCGCGAGGAGGCGCCGCTGTTGCGCGACAACAAGCCGATCTCGATCTTCAAGCGCTAACATTGGGACCACCTCCGCGTCACATCCACCCAACCTACTCCCCGTCCCCTTCCCTGGGAGGGAAGGGGAGAGCGGCACCCGCGCCCTCTACCGAGCGTGTCCCACATGGCAATGTTGACTGGGATGGTCACCATTGCCGTTTTTGCCGCTTTTTGATGGTGTATCGGCGGTGATCTCCTCTCGAATCCGCAATTCAAGCGGGTTTGCCGGCTCTCGCAACGTGACATTGCGTGTTATGGGTGGCAAAAGCGGCAAGAAGTGGCAATGATGTGGCAACGGTTCTTGCCGCTTTTGTTGCCACTTTCGGCAATGTGGCAACGCGGATGGGCATCGCCGGCGCGAGGTCGCCATCACGCGGTGGGCGGCTCGGACGTGTCGGGCGCGGCAAGGCGGGTGTAGAGCTCGATCAGGTGGCCGTCGGGGTCGGCGAGGTGGGCGGAGCGGGCGCCCCATGCCGGGCGATCCACCGGGGCGGCGATGGAGCGGGCGCCGCGGCCGACGAGATCGGCATAGGTGGTGTCCACGTCGTCTACGCCGAGGACGAGCACGGTCTGACGGCCGGTCGGGGCGGGGGTGGGCGTGGCCTCGCCGAGGGCGGCGGCGAAGGCGTCGCGGCTCATCAGCTCGACGCCGACCTCGCCGATAGTCAGATACGCGTAGCCGGAGATGCCGCCGGGGCTGTCGGGGCCGTACGCGACGGGCAGGCGCATCACGTCGCGCCAGAACTGGTACGAGGCGTCGAAGTCGCTGGTCAATAAACGGACGTTAGTGAATTTCATGGGGGCGCTCCTGTTTGCTATGCCTGGTCTGCCGCCAGGGATGCTCTTACTATAGCACGTTTGTTCTCCTGGCGTGAGGGGGATGTTATACGTACCCGCCTTGGCATGAATGCCAGGGGTAATCCCCGGCCCGGCATGCGCGGCGCATAGGCCAACAATCCAGAATACGGTGGGTATCGCGCTGTTCCGCGCAAGCTTGTGGCAGACCGGCGATCTTCGCCCTGTGTCCCGTGCCGGTGCTATCATCACTCTATGCGGTACATGTAGAGGCGATGCGCAGGCAAAGGAGAGAGCAGATGGTGACGGTGGCATTGCTGGTGCGGCTGGAAGCGAAACCGGGCAAAGAGGCGGATGTCGAGCGTTTTCTTCAAGGGGGCCTGCCGCTGGCGCAGCAGGAGCCGGCGACGACGGCGTGGTTCGCGCTGCGGCTGGGGCCTTCGACGTTCGGTATCTTCGACGCCTTCCCGGATGAGGCGGGGCGGCAGGCGCATCTGGCAGGCCAGATCGCGGCGGCACTGATGGCGCAGGCGTCTGAGCTGCTGGCACAGCCGCCGAGCATCGAGCGGGTTGACGTGCTGGCGGCCAAGCTCCCCTAGCTAGTAGGAGGGCGGAACGGCGGAGCGGGTGCGATAGGCCCAGAAGCGCACGGAGGCGAAGTTGATCAGCGTGGCGACGCCGACGGCGATCGCCTGCGCGAGCACGGCCGGAAGGCCGAAGCTGATGTGCAGCGCGGCGCCGAGGGCGATGGCGAGCGCCTCGCCGGCCAGATACGCGCCGTGGAAGCGCAGCAGGCGTGCGAGCCATGAGCCGGCGTGCGCGGCGAGCGTGCGGAAGGTGAGGCGGTCGTTGAGGGCGAAGTTGAGGAGGATGGTGGCTTCCCAGGCGATAATGGAGGCGGCGAGATAGGGGAGCAGATCGAAGTGTGTGAGCAGATAGACGATGGCGAGGTTGAGCAGCGTGCAGACGCCGCCGACCACCAGGAAGCCCGAGAAGCGCGCCGCCTCGGCCTTGACCGATTGGTCTGTTTGGCCTGTTCCAGGTGTGGACGCGGGCATAGGGGGGCGGGAGTGGGGGTCTTGCCGGGCCTGCCGCTCTCGTAGCGCCACCGCGCACCGCCTTGTCTATTGTGCTCGGCTAGGCCCGCAGGGCGGGGACGACGTAGAGCAGGCCGAGGATGACGATCACGCAAAGCGCGACCGTGCCAAGAATCTGTTTGTCACGCCAGAGCACCTCGTCCGGGCTGTCGCCATCGCCTTTGACGTAGATGAGGTACATGTAGCGGAACAAGCCGAAGACGACGAACGGAATGGTCGCCATCAGCGAATGGCTGACGCCGTCGGCGAGGAAGGTGTAGAGGCTGTAGGAGATCAGCGTGCAGGTGACGACGACGGCCAGGAGCTGATCGAGGAGCTGGAGCGTGTATTCGCGCAGGTTGCGGCGATGCTCGCCGGCGGCCGTGTTGAGGCGCACCAGCTCCGCGCGCCGCTTGCCTAGGGCCAGGAAGAGCGCCAGGAAGGTGGTGCAGAGGTAGAACCACGGCGAGATCTTCACCGGCACGGCAAAGGCGCCGGCCATCGCGCGCAGGACGAATCCCGCCGCGATGATGAAGACGTCCCAGAGCACTTGATGCTTGAGCCAGGCCGAGTATACGAGGTTCATTGCCACGTAGCCGGCCAGCGTCGCCACGAAGAGCATGGGCGCTCCGCCCCACGTCGCGAACGGATCGGGATCGGCCAGGCTGGGCAGCCGCTGGACGGCGAGCACGTAGGTCAGCGCCGCCGCGCCGGCGAGGCAGAGCAGGGCCGCCACCACGGCGAAGGGGATGGAGAGTCGGCCTGAGGCGAGGGGGCGCAGCCGCTTGCGCGGATGCACGCGGTCCTTTTCGCGGTCGGCGATGTCGTTGACGATGTAGACGGCGCTGGCGGCCAGCGAGAAGGCGAAGAAGGCCATGAGCACGCGCCCGACGGCGGAGAGATCGGTCAGGCGGTGGGCGAAGACGAGCGCCAGCAGCACGAGGCCGTTCTTCGACCATTGGCGTGGGCGCATGGCGGCGACGGCGGCGGGGAACTGGCGGAAGAAGCCGCGCTTGGGGCGCGCGATGCCATCGGTGCCGCCGGGGGCGAGAGGCGGCGCCGCCATATCCACGGTGTCCTGCTGGTGCGAGCCGATGGACATAGCCTTCCCACCTCTCCCTGCGCGACGAGCGTCCGTGTGCGTGCGCAAACGTGTTGCCGCCATTATAGCGCCCGCGCGCCCATCGTCGCGCAATCGCGCCAAAAATGCCATTGCGCCGGCTGGTGTGGCGGATGGCGAGGATGGATGCATCCCAAGATGCCCATGAGGCAGTAGGCGTGCCAGATGGCGGGATAGAGCAAGTCACCGGTGCCGGCCAGCTCACCGTCACGTACCAGCGTCAGGTGCCCATGCGGTAGCAGCCAGTCTTATGGCCGCACGTGTGGCTCCGTATACAGCACGAGGCCCCGGGTACCGCACCCCACGGGTGGGCCTGGGGCCTCGGTGTATCCTGGGTCACGACTGCGTTACGGCGCCATGGTGGGTGTGGGTTGGGCAGGTGGCCGCCCCACGCTGGCTGATTGGGTGATGGCGGGCGGTGGCATATGCGGGTAGGTGAGGGTGAGAACGTCGTTGAGGTTGACCAGCCAGCCCCGCTCGGCGCCCAGCGTAAGATCAGGCGCGAAGCCGCTGCGCACGCCCAACTCGCCACAGCGGAGACTGATCACCACGTGTTCGACAGTCTGCCCGCCCGCTGTGAACGTGAAGTCGTCGGTCTGCACAGAGGCAGAGTACAGCAGCGCCTCAGGGCTGCCAGCCGCGCCGCAGGTGGGCAGCTTACTAGCTGGGTCCGATGGGCCGTTCAGATCGTCTTGGAGGCGCTGCACAGTCGCAGCGTCCGTGAAGGTGTGATCGTAGGGCGTGTCTTTGGTGTCCACCGCGGCTGATGTGAGACAGGTCGTGTTCGCCGGGCAGTTGGTGGCATTCGGGTCCGGTACCAGCGCGTGGCCCGTCTCCGTGGTCACGACCACATGCACGGCATCGGGTGGCGTGGTGGCCTTCACCCGCCGCACGGCGGCGGCCCGTGGTGCGCCCGCGGCTGTATGCAGCGTGAACACGACGCCTACCAGCGCCAGCACGACCAGCGCCACCGCGCCGCCCGCGATATATCGGGCGATGATACCTTGCCTGGGACTTTGCAGACTCCGCATCTGATCTTGCCTCCTTGGATGGTGACTGACACCTATCGGTCCTATGCAACAAGCTGCCGTCTGCCGGTTCACAGCATAAGGCAGCCTACCGCCTCACGTCAAGCAGTCCGACTCACTCTGGCTCGTTCAAGCAGGCAGGAGTGGTTGCGAGAACCGGGTGCAGGTTGTCGCCAAAGTCTGCCATGCCAGCCCACGCTGGGGGACCGGGATGTGCCGGTTGCTCAGCCACGCATTCGGCGCTGTTTTGATCAGGACTGGGCCAGGAGGTCACACCAAAGCCGCCGGCCTGTTGTGCCCATTCCCTTCCCACGTTGCCACCCAACACCTGTAGGGAGTACAAGCCCTATATCTCCATGACGCAGTTCGATAGATACTATACGCTGAAGTGGTATGATGGCGCAAAGCGTTCGTCACCATGGTGAGGAGAAGGTGCTATGAACACGCGCGCAGGCGATGAACATGGTGTACCCACGCATCCACACCCTTCGCAATTGGTGGTGGCGCGCGAGTTCGTGGTGCGGCGCAGTGAGCTGACCTGCCCTGGAGACTCGCTGAAGATGATGACGAAGGCGGCGGCCACGGATGCGGATCAGGTGATGTTCGACCTGGAGGATGCGGTGGCGGTCTCGCAGAAGGTGGCCGCGCGGCGCGCCGTCGTCGAGGCGCTCTCCACGCTCGATTTCGGCGGCAAGCTGCGCACGTTCCGGCCGAACAACGTTCGCACGAAATACTTCTATCGCGATCTGATTGACGTGGTGGAGGCGGCGGGGGAGTTTCTCGATGGCGTCGTCATTCCCAAGGTGAACGGACCTGAGGATGTGCTGTTCGTGGACCGGCTGCTGGCGCAGATCGAGGAGAATGTCGGGCTGCCACTGGGAGGCATCCGCATCGAGGCGTTGATCGAGTCGGCGGAGGGGGTGCTGCACGCCGAGCAGATCGCCAAAGCGACGCCGCGCATGGGGGGGTTGGTCTTCGGCATGGTGGACTTCGCGGGCGACATCGGCGCGCGCGAGCTAGGCGCGGAGCAGTTCTTCTACTACAATTACGCCAAGGCCAAGACGATCACCGCCGCCCGCGCGGCCGACATCACCGTGGTGGACGGCGTGACGCTGGCGATCCGCGATCTGGATGCGTGCCGGCGCGACGCGACGATGGCCGCGCGTATGGGCTTCGACGGCAAATGGGCGATCCATCCATCGCAGGTTCCCGTCATCAACGAGGCGTTCACGCCGACGGCGGAGGAGATCGCGAAGGCGCGGCGTATCGTGGAGGCGTATGCGCAGGCGGACGCGGAGCAGGGGCGCGGCGCCATCGTGATCGGCGACGAAATGATTGACGCGGCGCAGTTACGGGTGGAATGGAAGACGCTGGCCGTCGCGCGCAAGGCAGGGCTGCTCTAGGGCCGGCGCGGCGGCGTGGACTGAGAGCGACCGCGCGATGATGTATCGGCTCGGCGGTTCTGGCCCGCGCCGCCGGATGGGCGCCCGCCTGGCTGCTGGCGGCCCTTTGTTTGCTGCCCGCCGCCTCGGTCCCTCAGTCCGCCGCGCCCCATGATCGCCTGCGCCTCGGCCTCGTGGCCGTGCGACAGTAGCCACTGACGCGCTTCCTCGTGCAGATCGGCGAGCGCGGGGCTGGCGGCGATCATCATCCACAGGGCGAATTCGGCTCTGGACGCGTCGCCGGGTTGCCATTGCCCTTCGGCGATGAGGAAGGCGGAGAGCGCGGCGGGGTCTTTGCGCCGCAAGACGGCGTCGAGCCGCTGCCGGAATGATTGGTAGTTTGGTTGATCTGTCGGCATACGAAGTTCTCCCCGGCATGGTGGATGCCACTTCCATACAGCATGCGCCAGCCGAGGTGTCGTACGCAAGCGCGAGGCACGAGAACGAGGGGAGCACGCCATTGTGCTCCCCTCCTGGGACGACGATCACGTGCGAGCAACCCACCGGATTGGGCATGGCGGGCGACGAAGCCTCATCCTCCCGCCCCCGCCGGAGCAATCGTCCCCGGCGCCGCCAGGACCGCACACGGCGAGGTCTCTCATGCGGTCCACCTAATCGGTGACTTCGGACTCGACGGTGGCGAGCCGCGATTCCTCCGCCACCGGCTCGGACTCAGCAGCGGACTCGGCCGCGACGGAAGCATCTTCAGCGGCCGCTGCCGGCGCTTCGTCCGCCACCGCGACCAGGGTTTCCTCCTCCGCCACCGGCTCGGCGGTCTCCTCAGCCACAGCCTCTTCCGCCACCGGCTCGGCTGATTCCGCTTCGGCAACAGGTTCGGCGCTGATCTCCGCGGCGGGTTCGGCGGCCTCAGGCGCGGCGGAGCGCGACGCGAGCAGTTGGCCGATGTGGCTGACCGTCGCGGCGAAGTGGCCGGCCAAATCGCTCAACGCTGTGTGGATGGAGGCCAGCACGTCTGGGCGCTCCTCGTCGGATGCGGCTTCCGCCACTGGCGCCGCCTCGGCTATTGGTTCCTCGGCCACTGGCTCGGAATCAAGCTCCGCGGCCGGAGCCTCGTCACTCGCCTCCAGCATCGGGGCCTCTTCGGCGGCCTCGGCGACAGGTTCCTCGACCTCCGCTTCGGCAGTTGGAGCCTCAGCGGTCTCGGCGGTCTCGGCGGTCTCGGCGGATGGCTCGGCTTCGACCGCTGTGACGGTTGTTTCCTCGGCCATGGCGGCGACGGGCAGCTCCTCCCGCTCCGCCGCGGCCGGCGCTTCGCTGGTGCTCTCCTCGATCACTGCCTCCGCCGCGGCGACGGGTTCCTCGGCCGCGGCCGGGGCCGCTTCCATCTCGGACGCCTCCGCGACGACGGTCTCTTCGGCAGCCAGCTCCTCCGCCTCGGCTGCTGGCTCCTCGGTCGCGGCTTCCGCGACGACCGACTCTTCGGCCTGGGCCGGCTCCGCCACGGCAGCGGGCGCGGCCTCGTCTATAGCTGTCATGGCCGCCGCACCGTCCGCGATTGGCTCTTCCGCCATCACGGCTGTCTCGGTGGCCTCATCGGTTGTCGCATGAATGTCATCAATTGGGTGGATGTGCCCGTGTTCTTCCATGCTGCATGCCCCCTGGTTCGTGGTCTGCGGAACGACTTCGACTTGCTGGTGCCGTTGTGGCAAGCTGGTGCCGGGGTTGGGTCTCTGGTACATCGCCGGGATAGCGTGGGTTAGCGGTCCTTGCGCGCAGGGATGGGCGGGCCACCGTGCCGCCGCGCATGCTTCGCCGCCGTGCCTGAGATGTGCCGTCTCCGCCAGCCGGCGTCGCGACGCCTGGGCTGCCAGCGAAGAGCACGCCTCCGTGCTGAGGGAACGAAGCGCGCGGGCGGCACACGCGGCGGCGGGAGGCAGCGGAACGCGGTTTGGGGGCGTGCTCGGTTGGCGTGGCGATCTGTTCCCGGTCACGACATCGTCGTCGCACCGGGGTAAGCCCGCGGCGCCGGAGCGTGCATCCGCGCAACGCTGTGACCCGCTTCGGACGATTCGCCCGCACGGCGAGCTCCCCACTTCGCTGGTAGCATGCTATCGCAGGATAGAGGATGCCCTACGATGGTGCGGGGGCCATTCAGCGAGTGCCGGGGTACGCCGTGGTGAAGGTGCGTGATGACATCCCGGCGCCCCAGAGAGGGCGACCGAGTGTCAGCGGCGCTGGATGAAGGCAAGCGGCCGTGCAGGCGAGCGAGGTGCCAAGGGCAAGCGCATCTTGCGGCCGGGCGCGCGTCTGCCACGGCAACGTCTAGGGAACTTCACCAGCGCCGGGGAGGACAACACGCCGCACCGCTCAATCTCGTCGAGAGAGGGGGCAAGCGTCGTACGTGAGCACCTACGAGGAGAATCAGTCCGATATGTGTCCGCGGTGGCCGTGAGGAGAGGCACCGCGTCTCGCCGGCTACCTCATCCTCACGGCTCAAGTATACCCATCACTTAGGTAACAGTCAAGGGGGGATTCTATGAGATACGGCGAGATACGGCGAGATACGGCGAGATACGGCGAGATACGGCACGAAAGTGGAGTGTAGCAGGCGTGCGGATGCCGGCAGGTTGCCATTTGGGCCGAGCGCCGTCCGCGATTGGTG
>JAICVS010000052.1 GCA_025935195.1 Ktedonobacterales bacterium | reverse complement strand
GTCTATCCATGGGCCGGCGAGGAGTGGGAGTACCGCTTCGCCTTTGATCCCGCGCTGATCGAGTGGTGCATCGTCCACCACGTCGAGGATTGGATCAACGATCTCTTCCTCTCGTGCCGCTTTGAGGCCGAGCGCAAGGGCGCCTACAACGAGTACATCTACAACTTCTTCAAGTGCCTCTCGCCGGAGCGGCTGGAATACGCCGAGGGCTACTACGCCGAGCGCTCCACCGATCAGCAGTTCATCGAGCTGGAGGGGTACAAGGTGCAGCGGCGCTGCCCGCACCTGAAGGCCGACCTGGCGCGCTTCGGCAAGGTGGAGGACGGCGTTCTCACCTGCACGATGCACGGCTGGCAGTTCGAGCTTGCCACCGGCCGCTGCCTCACCTCGGACGACCGCAAGCTCTACTCCGTGCCGCTGGCGAGGGATGAAGCGGGCATGCCCGCCGCGCATGGGGCGACGGAAGCACCGGCCTATATCACGCCGCCGGCTATCAAGTGCAAGCACTGCTGGTACGTGCCGGGGCGCGATCTCAATCGCACGAAGGCGTAGCGCGGGCGAGCTGGCGATGGCAATCGCGCCTGGATGGCCTCCGGCTGCCAAGTCCGCCGTTGTGGACTGGGGATCGGCGAGGTGTCCGGAGCACTGTGTCAAAACAACTACCCACGTCTGCCCTTACGTCATGCGCCGCTCGCGCGGCAAAGTTGACCACCCCAGTCACCATTGCCGTTTTTGCCGCTTTTCGATGGTGTGTCAGGGGCGGTCTCCTCGCGGATGCCGTATTCAAGCGGCTTTGCGGCCCGCGACAACGTGACAGTGCGTGTTCTGGGCGGCAAAAGCGGCAAGAAACGGCAAGGATGTGGCAACAGATGGCACAGTGGGTGGCAAAAACGGCACCGTTTGGCGGCGTTTCGGCCGCATCTACGCTGGTCACTCAACGGCTGCGATTGGGTGCGATTGCCGTATTTGGCCCTTTATGCAGTTGTTCAGGTGCCAGCGCCGCCGGGTGGCCTCGCGTTTACAGAACTAATTTACTACAAAAGAGGCGGGGCATCAAGGGTGTGGGTGAGGTGGCGGGGTTCACGACACCGACGGCGACTTTTGCTCGTCCGCGCCCTGGTGCGCTACGGGGTCCGTCGGGTTGGGCGCGTCCGGCGATTCGGGGTCCAGCGTATCTATCCCGCTGGTGGGCCGCCAGTCGGCCGTATCGGGATCGAACCCCGGCAGGTGCCAGGCGCGCAGTCGCTCGATGGCTTCGGCCAGGTTGTCGGCCGCGAACCGCTCCGCCGGCAGTTCGCCGGGCTTGCGCACCCGCACCAGATACCCTTCCTGATCGAACGGGCCTTCGCGGCCGGTGATGCGCTGCACGATCACCGCCGTACCGTCCTGAAGCGTGTGGCGGGCTGTCTGCTGCTCGCCCGCCCGTATTGCCTCCGGCAAAAGCGCCATCATCCGCGTCCTTTCCGTTCTGTGCCTGCTCGCGCTCTGCTCGCGTGGATTATCCGTATCCACTGTCGCGCAAGATTGTGGCCCCGCCCATAGCCGTACCGTGACCTGAGCGGATGTGGTGAACGATCCCGTCACGTCGCGCCATCGCGGCCAACATGCCCGCTCCCCACACTATACGCGGACGAATGCGCGCCGCGATTGCGCCCAAGCGGACGCGCATCATCCGCCGGAAACGATACGGACGAGCGATCACCCTGTCTGTCGGCCCGGATTTTGCTATGGCTACTGCCGGTCGTTATACGCTGCTCGGATGTAAGTTGCCGGGCGGCGGAATCTATTCCGGCATCTCTCCCTTCCGCCTGATCTCAGGCGAGATCACGTGAGACCGGGCGCAACGGCATGCCGCCACGCAGAGAGCGCGATAGAGAGCGCGGGCGCATAGGCATGCTGTGATGCCGGAATACCAAGGAGAGGTTATTTCCCATGCGCATTGCCCAGATCGTGCCGTTGCAGATCGCGGTCCCGCCTCGCGCGTACGGCGGTACGGAGCGCGTCGTCTACAATCTGGTGGAGGCGCTGGTCAAGCAGGGGCACGACGTGACGCTCTACGCCACGGGCGACTCACAGACGAGCGCCCGGCTTGTGCCGATGCTGGACACGGCGCTGCGGTTCGATCCCGATGTGGACGCGACGGCGCACCACGTGGCGATGCTGAACGAGATTTATGCCGACGCGGATCAGTACGACATTATCCACTCCCACATGGAGTACATCACGCTGCCATTCGTGGATAAGACACATCGCCCGACGCTGCTCACGCTGCATGGCCGGCTGGATGTGTCCGCCTGGAATCGCGTGTACCGGCGGTACCCGTCCGCCAACTACGTCTCGATCAGCGACGCGCAGCGCCAATTTCTGCCGCAACTGCACTGGGTGCGCACCGTGCATCATGGCATTGATGTGGCGGAGTTCCCTTTCCAGCCCAGGCGCGGCGAGTATCTGACTTTTGTCGGGCGCATGTCGCCGGAGAAGCGGCCGGATATCGCCATCGAGGTCGCCAAGCGCACCGGCATCCCCATCAAGATCGCGGCGAAGGTGGACCACAAGGAGAAACCTTTCTTCGAGCGCAAGATCGAGCCGCTGCTGGATCATCCGCTGGTCGAGTGGCTGGGCGAGGTGGACGAGATGGGCAAGCGCGAGCTGATGGCGAACGCGCTGGCGCTGATCCTGCCGATCAACTGGCCGGAGCCGTTCGGCATGGTCTTCATCGAGGCGCTGGCCTGTGGCACGCCGGTGCTCACCTGTCCGCTTGGCTCGGTGCCGGAATTGCTCAAGGATGGCGTCACCGGCTATAGCGGCTGCACGGTCGAGGAACTGGTGGAGGCGGTCGGGAAGGTGCGGCGCATCTCGCGCGAGGGGTGCCGTAGCTATGCGGCACGGAGATTTGACAGTTCGCGGATGGCGTCGGAATATGTGGAGGTGTTCCGCGAGCTACGGGGGCAGCGCCGCCAGTTGTTCATCGCTGCCGATCACCAGCTCGCGCGTCCGGCGGTACACGACATCTTGCCACGCGCGCCGAAGCCGGCCGGGCGCATCGCCGATTCCGTCCACGGAGTTGCAATCCAATGACGCAGCCATCCTACGGAGACACTACCGCGACCACGCAGCGCTCCGAGGATTCATATGCTTCCGCCGGCTCCGCCGGCAATCAGGCCGATCCCTACGTGATGCAGGGATCGGCCAGTACCACCGTCGAGAAGATCACGCTCAAGCATGGCGACGCCTTTCTCGTCGCCGACGCGCGCGGCGACCTGCCCGAATCCGAGCAGGAGACGGGGATGTATTGGCACGGCACGCGCTACCTGCGCACGTGCGACGTCTTCCTCACCGGCCAGCCGCTGATCGCGCTCTCACACTCCTTCTCCGACGAGGAGGGCACCTGCCAGATTGACCTCACCAACCCCTACCTGCGGCTGGGCAAAGAGGTGATCTACCAGGGCAACATCCACGTGCGGCGCCTGCTCGCGCTCCAGGACAACACCCTGACCGAGCGCATCTACCTCACCAGCTTCCACAGCGAGCCGATCACGCTCAAACTCGGCCTCAAGATCGGCGCCGACTATCGCGACATCTTCGAGGTGCGCGGTATGTCGCGCGGGGAGCGCGGCCAGGTACGGCCGCCCCGTGTGACGCGCGAGGGTGTGACGTTGAGCTATCAGGGGCGCGACGAGGTCACGCGCGAGACACACTTCAGCTTCACACCGCCGGCAAGCCAGACGGTGATGCAGGGCATCTTTTGGGACTTGACGCTGCAGCCGGGCGTTCCAGTTGAGGTGAAGGTGCAGGTCACGCTGGAAGCGATTGGCGAGCCGCCGACCGACTTCGAGATCGCGCGTGTCTCGCGCGCCGGCGCCGCGCCGGGGCTGCCGCGTGGCCGCTCGCTGCCCACCGTCGCCTCCAACAATGTGTTCTTCAACCGTATGCTCACCCGCGGCATGCACGATCTGGAGATGATGTGCTCGGAGACGCCGGAGGGCCTGTTCCCGTACGGCGGCATCCCGTGGTACGTTTGCCCGTTCGGGCGCGACGCGCTGATCACCAGCATGGAGTTCCTGCCATGGTTCCCGCAGGTCGCGCGCGGCACGCTGGCCTTCCTCGCCAAGCACCAGGGCACTAAGGTGGACGAGTTCACCGAGGAGGAGCCGGGGCGCATCCTACATGAGTATCGTGTGGGCGAGATGGCGAACTGCCGTGAGGTGCCGTTCATCCCGTACTACGGCAGCGTGGACGCGACGCCGCTCTTCCTGATCACGCTCGAACACTACGTCCGCTGGACCAACGATCTCGACTTCCTGCGCCGCCACTGGCCGCACGCGCTGGCGGCGGAGCGCTGGATGCGCGAGTTCGGCGATGCCGACGGCGATGGGTTCCTCGAGTACGCCAAGCTCTCGGACAAGGGGCTGGTCAACCAGGGTTGGAAGGATTCGTGGGACGCGGTGATGTACGCCAACGGTGAGCAGGCCGCGCCGCCGATCGCGCTCTGCGAGGTGCAGGGCTACGCCTACGCCGCGTACCAGGCGCTGGCGTATCTCGCGCGCCGGCTGGGCCACACCGAGGAGGTCGCGCGCTGGGAGCAGGCGGCGGTTGAGCTGCGCGAACGGTTCTTGAAGGCGTTCTGGTGGGATGAGGAGGGCGTCTTCTATCTCGCGCTGGACGGCCAGAAGCAGCCGTGCAAGGTGGTGACGTCCAACGCCGGGCAATGCCTCTGGACGGGCGTCGTGCCGAATGAGATGGCGGAGGCTGTGACACAACGGCTGCTGCGGCCGGATATGTACACCGAGTGGGGCATCCGCACGCTCTCCGATCGCGCGGCGCGCTACAATCCAATGAGTTATCACAACGGCTCGGTCTGGCCGCACGACACGGCGCTGGTGGGCGCGGGCTTCGCGCGCTACGGCCACCAGGCGGAGGCGGGCGAGCTGCTGGGCCACCTCTTCGGCGTGAGCCTGTACTATGAGGGATCGCGGCTGCCTGAGCTGTTCTGCGGCTTCGCACGCGCCGCCGGCTACGGGCCGACGCGCTATCCGGTGGCCTGCTCGCCGCAATCCTGGGCGGCGGGGGCACCGTTCCTGCTGTTGAGCGCGGTGCTGGGCTTTCAGCCGGAGGCCGATCGCGAGCGGCTGACGCTGCGGGCGCCGGCGCTGCCGCAGTGGATGGATTCGCTGGAACTGCGGCGGCTGAAGCTGGGCGCGCAGAACCTCGATCTGAAGTTCGACCGCTCCAACGGCGGGACGAGCGTCATCCTGGGCGGCGACTCCGAGATCGAGGTGCATGTGGTGCCGCGCTAGGTGTCCTCACCCCCCAACCCCCTCTCCCCGCGGGGAGAGCCAGAGCGCCGGTGGGCAGTGGGGTACGCGGGAGTGGCGGATCGCGCCCATCGCTGAGAGCCGGCATTATGCCACGATCTGGATGGTGGCGCCGACGCGCGCCCAGGTGTACAGCCATTTGCCGGCGGAGGTCGCTACGTTCACGCAGCCGTGGCTGCCGTCCTCGCGCTTGCCGTCTGGGCTGACGTGCGGGCCGTTGGTGCCGGGGCCGAAGGCGTGGCGCCAGGGCGCGTCGTGGATGTAGTAGCCGCCTTCGCGGAAGAACAAGGCGTAGGTGACGCGCGCTGGCGGGTAGTAGTAGGGCGACTCCTTCGGCCAGGGGGATGTGAACATCACGTCGCTGACCTTATCCAGCACGTGAAAGGTGCCGATCGGCGTCTCCAACGCGGGGCGGCCCGTCGTGATGGGGGTGGCGAAGACCTGCCGGCCGTCCTGATAGGCCCAGAGCCATTGCCGCGAGAGGCTGACGAGGATGACCTGCCCGGAGTGCGGCGAGACGGGCACACTCGGCTTGGGACTCACCAGGCCCGGCTGGACACAGCGATGCGCGTTGCCCCGGCCATCCACACGGAAGCCGAATGAGCGCGGATGCGCCAGCTCCGCGGGCGTGAGCATGCGCGACGCCGTGTGGGTTACGCAGACATCTTCGTCGAACGTGGGCCGCGCGTCGGGGATGGCACGCGGCTGAGATGGGGCGCCACGCGCGGCCGGTGGCGTGGTGGCAGGCTCGTGAGTGATGGCGCCAGCGGAGCGCGCCGGGCCGGTCGCCGCCGCGTGTGTGACCAGGCCGGCGGCCAGGATGCCCACGCCGGCGATCCATGCCGCGAGGATGGCGAGCGCCAGCCGCGACACGGCGGGCTGAGATGATCGAGATGATCGAGGCGAGAGATCTGATCTGTGGATACGGTTGTGCATGAACCTCCCAGATGCCAGGCCACTCCCAGTGGTGTTGCTGGGAAAGCGGCGTTCAGCGGTGTGTGGGGATGGCTGGCCGCAAGGAGCGTGCCGGGCCAGCGGGATGGGATATATCGCGCCAGATGGCCCGGAGATGGCCCGGAGATGGCCCGGAGGCGGAGTCCGTGGCACGGCGGCTGCGCCCGTTCCATCCATCGCGGACCATATCACACGACCGCGAAGCGAAAGGAGCATTTTCCTATGCACACGACCTGGAAGGCTCATACTGAGCATGGCGACCTGAGCGAGCGGGATCGCAAGGGGCTACCCGATAGCGTCTACGCCTTCCCCAAGCAGCGCAAGGAGCCGCTGACCGACGCCTCACACGTCAAGAACGCGCTGGCGCGCTTCGATCAGGTGGAAGACGTCTCGGATGCCGACCGCGACCTGGCCTTCGCCAACATCAAGAAGGCGGCCGAACACTACGGGATTGACGTGGAGGAACAGAACTGGCACGAGTTGGGCAAGCATCCGCACACCGGGAATCCCGCGCACACGCATTGAGCGAATGCGCGACATGCGCGACATGCGCGACACGCGCGGCTCCATCGGCTACGGTAGGCTGGTGGGGCCGCGCGTTATGTTGCGCCCGCAACGGGAATGCCGGGCCTTGACCTTCCAGCGGTGGGAAGGTGTATGCTCGACAGCGGAAAGGGGCGCGGGTGAGATGATGGGCACAGACACCAGGCGCGTGGAGGTGGGAAACAGGCCACATCCGCATGAGCTCACGGACGGCCTCACGATCGGTCGGGTCGCGCGACTGACCGGCGTGAGCGCCAAGGCCATCCGCTACTACGAAGACATCGGCCTGCTGCCGCGGCCGGCGCGCGAAGCCAATCGCTACCGCCGCTACAACTGGGCCGACGTCAACCGCCTCATCCTGCTGCGCCGCATCCGCCTGCTCGGCGTCCCCCTCTCCGCGGCGAAGCCGCTCCTGGCCGGCGCGCACGACGCGCGCTGCGCAGACGTGCGCGACGAGCTGCTGGCGCTGGTGGATGAGCGTCTGGCGGCCGTTGACCGGGAGATCGCCGAGCTGCGCGCGCTGCGCGGCGCGGTGGAACGCTACCAGCATGCGCTGGCGGACTGCCGGCCCGATGAGCGCGAGCTGTTCCGCTCATGTCTCGATATGCGCTGCATCGTCCCGGCCGATGACTTGGTCGTGGCGGGCGGCGAGGAGGAACCCTGTGAGGAATCCCGTGATGCGTGCTGCCTCTGACGGCTGCGACTGTCCGTGCGGGCAGTGTCCGTGCGATTGTCCCGGCTGCTGTGGCGGCTAGCTCGCGACGAGCGCGACCTGTGATGTGAGAGCGAGACCGGAGTGGCGGGGCGCCCCGCCACTCACGGATGGTTTGGGGCAGCCGGCGCATACCCATACGGGTAGCGCCATGGGTGAAAGGCGCTCGCTATAGTCACCTACGGATTCGGCGCGTACCTCGACGTGCCGTACGAAGAGGCCATCCTTCGTGTGAAGGATGCGCTCAAGGCCGAGGGCTTTGGGGTTTTGACTGAGATCGACGTGAGACGCACCCTCAAAGAAAAAATCGACGCCGAGATGGAGCCCTACAGTATCCTGGGTGCCTGCAATCCCCAATTGGCCCATCGCGCGCTCACAACCGAACCGGAGATTGGCTTGTTACTGCCCTGCAATGTTGTGGTGCGCGCCGAAGGCGGCGGCAGCTGTGTTGAGATCGCCGACCCAAAGGTGATGCTTGGCATTGTCAGCAACGATGCGCTTGACGCCATCGCGGATGAGGCGAAACAGCGGCTTGAGCGCGCTCTGGCAGCGCTCACGGCGTGAAATGCCTGACAGCGTGTCCAGGCCACAAGAGCGCACAGGCGCCCCATGGCAACGTGAGACGCGCGGATGGCATGGGATGGCACGAGCCACCCGCGCGGTTGCGATCATGTGGCCGCGGCGCATTTGTGAATGCGCCGCGCCATCCTCACGAGTTGTTTTCACGAGTGCGCCGGAGTGCGCAACCCTTCCCGTGGCTCGTCCGCTGGTTCCAGACGCCGTCGCATCTCCTCGTACGTGGCCGCGTCAATCTCGCCGCGGGCGTAACGCTGTCGCAGTATCTCCGTCGCCGATGGTCTCGCCGCACCGGATGACGACGTTCGGTCCGCCTGCCAGCGCGTGAATGCCCAGATCGCCGCCGCGATCAGCGCAACCCAGAACAGCATGCTGAGCGCCATGATCAGCACGCCTTCCCACCCATAGCCGTAGCCATACATCATTGGCATGATCGGTCATCCTCTCCTCGCGCGCGTGCCACGTCGGCGCGTTCGCGGCTCCGGCAGGCTCTCTCGCCGCTCCCGGCTGTCCGCTCACCTCCAGTATCAGTCTGGATTGTCACAATCAGCGCACAGACGCTACGCTTATCACACACGCGGCGGTCACACAACGCCATCACGGAGGAGAGGACACGATGCTCGATCTCTCACAGCCCCGCCACCAGCACATCGCCGAGCGCCTGCGCGCCAACGTCATCGCCTGGCTCGGCAGCGTCCGCCCGGACGGCCGGCCACACCTCGTCGCCGTCTGGTTTCTCTGGAACGACGAGCATATTCTCATCTTCAGCAAGCCGAACAATCAGAAAGTGCGCAACCTGCGGCAGAACCCGAACGTGACGCTCGCGCTCGACGACACAAACGAGGGCGACGATCCGATCGTCATCGAAGGCAGCGCCGAATTGGTGGACGATCCGGACATCTCGACCAATCTGGCCGCCTATCTCGCCAAGTACGGCGAGGCGATGAAGGAGATCGGCCTACCAGGCGCGGAGATGGCGAAGGTCTACTCACAGGCCATCCGCATCACGCCGTCGCGCGTCATCTAGATGCCCGTCATCATCCTCGCCGCGCTTCGCCGCGCCGCGCCGCCGGCGCGACAATGAGCGACGGGCGCCGGCTACCGGCCATCCCGCCGCTCGCGCGCGTGAGCCGCGACTACGCCTGCGCCTTGTGGCGCACGACAGCCACGGCATGCACCAGCACCACCGCGAAGACGGAGCCGAGCAGCGCCATCAGGATGTCGCCCTGGAAGCCGAGGTGGCTGATGCCCAGCGGCGCCCCGACGGCGAAGACGCCCACCAGCATGCCCACCAGGCCAAAGCCCAGGTCCGCCAGCACCATCCAGCCCTTGCTCTTCATGAGCTGCCCGGTCACCAACCCGGCCACCGCACCCAGGATCACCAGGATCGTGAAGTTGTTTAGCGTGAAGTTCACCGTCAGGTCCGCGAGTGCCATGCGTCTCCTCCTCGCCCGCGCGGCGCATGGCGGCGCTGTCCGCCAGCTACCCGCGCCGGATGGCGTTACGATTCCACCGAATCATGCGACCGTTGCCGTGTTGTCCCGATCTGGTTCGCTTCGAAGCCTGACCCGATAGAAGCATCTCGAATGCCAACCTGCCGCACGGCGCAATCTGGTCTTGGCCGCCCGCTCGCCATAACCAAATCGCCACCGTGCCGCCGCGACGGCGGGGCGCGTCAAAGCCGCTTCAGCAGGGCGCGGAACGCATGTCATGCCATCAGCCGGTTGCGAGATCGCAACCAATTTTCATGATTCTCCGAAAATTAGGTATAAATACGCATAACATCCGGCGAGCGGAGCGTAACTACTACAGTGATGAGGGTTATCCGCCCACCCCAAACGGAGACTACTCATTTGTGTCGCCCGGCAGTGCTGGCGTTTGCGCCGGCACTGTCCTTTTTTGCGCGCGGGGGTCCTCACCCCCCGGCCCCCTCGCCGCGCGCGGCGAGGGGGAGACAGAGCGTACCGCGATCAGGGCGCGGTGGTGGCCGGCGGGCTTTCTGTTGTGCGCGGCACGCGGATGCTAACGGTTGTGCCAGCGGCGGGGCGGCTGCGGACGGAGAGGGAGCCGCCGACGAGGCCGATCAGCGCGCCGTGCGTGAGCAGGCCGGTGCGTGTGCCGCCGGCAACGCCGCCGGGCGCACCGTTCACGGCGGAGAGGGTGGCGCCGGAGATAGAGTCGTCCGGCGTGGCGCTGTCATGCCGCGCGGATGTCTCGCGCGCGGCCTCACTCTGCAAGCCCACGCCATCGTCGCTGACGGCGACACTCACCCAGCGCTCATCGGCGGAGAGGGAGACGCGCAGGTGCAGGCGGCGGTGCAGGTCGGCGCCGCGCGCATGCCGTCCGGCGTTGCGGATCGCCTCCTGCGCGGCGCCCAGCAGCAGATCGGCGACGATGGCGGGCAAGGCGTCGGCAGCGGTGACGGCCCCTGGAGGCGCGTCCCAGGCGATGCTGTCGAAGGAGCCGCGGAACTCGCCGTCGAGCGAGGCGCGCAGCACGCCGACAAGGCCGTGCTCCAGCCGGCGCGGGTTCGCGGCGGGCGTGGCGCGCATCAGCGCGGCGAGGTCGTGATGCGCATGGCCCAGCTCGCGCACCACCGCGCCTAGCTCGGCGCCCGCGTCCGGTCCCTCTGGCCCTTCTGGCCCCTCGGCCACCGCGAGCGGCGCATCCGCCGCGCCGCCCTTGGAGCGTGTGGTGGTGGCGGCCACGGCAGCGGGTCGCGCATGCGCGACGCGGCCACGCAGCGCCTCCAGCCGCAGCATGCTCAGGTGCAGGCGCGGCAGGATGTCGTCGTGCAGCACGCGGCGGGGCAGGGCGGCGGCCAGCTCGGCCTCCAGTCCACGGCGGCGGGCCAGCGAGGCGACGGCCTGCGCGGCGGCGAACTCGCCGACGGCGTCTATGATGCGCTGGCCGCAGGCGCGCGCGATCTCCAGGTCGGCGGAGGTGTAGCCGGCGCCGTCCAGGCGCGGCCCCAGGGCGAGCCGTGCCACCACACCGCGCTCGTCCATCACGGGCAGCGTCCACTCGCGCCGCGCGGCGCCATCGAAGTCGCCAGCGATGGGCGCGTCGTAGGTGAGGGTGCGGTGGATGCGCCCGGCCGTCAGGCTAAGGCGGCCGTGTGACGCACCCAGCACGTCACGGCAAAGGCTGGTGAAGAGCGCCTGCATCTCGCGCTCGACATCCTGTGGGTCGGTGGCGAGCCAGCCGGCATGGCCGGGGGCGAGGCTGGCGATGAACGGGCGCAACTGTTCGAGCAAACGGTCATGCTCGCCGTAGGACTGCCAGGTGAAGAGCGCGTAGCTGCCGGTGACGAGGGTGACAAGCACCAGCAGATCGGGCAGCGCCTCCGGGTCCACAGCGGCCATCGCGGCGACCACCCCCGCCAGCAAGAGCGCTACCCCGGCGGTGCCGCGCCAACGGCTGAGGAAGCCGCGCTGCGGCAGGCGTCGCTCCACCAGCACGCCCTGGCGCACGACAGCCCAGCCGACAAGCAGGCCGAGGGCGGCCAGCGCCAGCTGCACGAGCAGATCGGCACCGACGAGCAGCAGCGGCACATGCCCCGGCGGGCTGGGCGGCACGGGCAGGCCGAGCGGGGCCGACACGCCGGCCTGCTGCGTGTTGTGCTCGCCGAGGGTGGTGGCGACGCCGATCAGCGCAACGACGGCACCGGCGCCGATCATACACAGCGAGGCGCCCAGCAGCGCGCGGCGCGCGCGACTCCAGGCGTCGGCGGGATCCCAGAGGAGCATGCCATCGGCGTCGTTGTCGCCGGCATCCAGTGTAGCGGGGCGCCGAATGGGATCGGCACGGCGAACGGCCGCGAGCGAGGCCCAAGGCAGGAACGCGCAGGCGGCGACGTAGACAACGAAGGCCGCGCCGAGCGCGGGCAGCGCCGGGGGGATGGCGGGCTGCGACGAAGATGGGCCATGCAGGCGCAGCGAGAGGCCCAACACGCGGATGAAGTCGCCGTAGTGGCCGATGGCGGGCCAGCTCAAGAGCGCGAGCATGGCGGCCAGCCCGCCGAGGGCGGCGACGCCGACGAGCAGCGGCAGCCGCCAGCGCCGCAGCGCGCCGCCAAGGCCGGCGTAGTGCAGGCCGATGGCCGCCCAGAAGATCGGCGCGGCGAAGCCGGGCACCCAGGAGAGATGCCACCAGAAATCGGTGGGGGAGGCGCCGCTGGGCACGCCGGCGCCGACCAGCGCGCCGTGGCAGAGGAAGAAGAGCGCCGCCATCAGCAGGCCCACGCCGCCAACCCATGTGACCTTGCTCGTCCGGTTGCCCATCAGCAGGACGGTGAGGCCGAGCCAGAGGTAGGTGATCAGGCTGAAGACGGAGGCCGCGATGGCGAGCAGCGCCACCACCGGCTGCAAGCCAAGCTCCATCAGGATCGCCCCTCTCGCTCGACCTCGAACAGCGGCACCCAGCCGGTCTTGCGGTCCGGCACGAGCGCGCGGCCCTCCTCATCCCAGATGATGGGCCGATCGGTGAGATAGACCAGCGTGGCGCGGGCGCGGGCGACCTTCTCGTCGGTGGTGCTGTCGGAGAGGCGCCAGGCGTCGTAGATGCGGCCGTTGGTGCGGCTGACGGCGCGGGCGTCGCGGAAGCCCAGGCGCGCGGCGATCTGCTCGTTGGTTAGCCCCTGCGCCAGCAGCTCGGCGACACGCAGCTCGTTGGGCTCGAGCAGGGCGCGTGGCGAGGTTTCGTCGCGCTGGCGCACCTCGTCTACACGGTCCTCGATCTCAGGATCGATGAAGCTGCGGCCGGCGACGGCGTCGCGCAGCAGCGGGACGAGCATCGAGGGCAGCAGGTAGTTCGATTTGCGCACGTAGGCGTAGTGGCTGAGGATACCGGCGGCGCGGAACTCGCGGAAGTACGAGTCGTCATCCTGGATGGAGTAGAAGACGACGGGGAAGCGAGGCCGCTCGCGGCGGATGGCGATGGCGGCGCCCACGCCGCTCCGCGCCGCCGCGCCCAGCTCGGCGTCGCGCAGCTCGACATCCATCAGCGCGACGTCGGGCGGGCTGGACTCGCCGCTGGCGGCGGTCTCCATCGCGGCGACGGCCTCGCGCGCCGTCGCGGCCTCGGCGATGACCGTTACCTCGCCCGTCAGCTCCAGCCCTTCGCGGAGGGCCTGGCGCACGGTCTTGTGGTCTTCCACGAGTAAGAGCCGGATCACGACATTCTCCAGGTTCGTTCGAGCGGCTGATTCCCACCCCTGGCCCCTTCTGCTTACAAGGAGCGGGAGAGCCAGCCGTCACCCCGTATTATGTAGAGGTTCACTGGTTGGCGTCCAGGGATTGGGTGTTTTGGCGCCGGCACGCGCGTGTGGAGGAGACGGAGAACTGCCACAGAGGACACGGAGGAAGAGGAGAGAGTTGAACCGGAGAGGACACGGAGGACACGGAGGACGCGGAGGGCAGAGCGAGGAGGCGGGCGGATACAGGCGCTTCCGATTGGGGCGCAGGCATGCTATGCTGGTGATCACGGCTGGCGATCAGGCGCTCGACAGTGGATGCGCGTCGTGGGCGGTCGTGGGTACCACGCAGGTGGGAGGGTGGGCTGTATGGCTGAGGCGAAGGGCAAATCCGCGCGCAAGACGACGCGGACGGGAGCGAACGCACGGGGCGCGCGGGCGCAGATCGCGTTCACCGGGCATCTCGTGACGGTGCGCTTGCAGCCGGTGGTGCGGCCGGACGGTCGCGAGATGTTGTTCGAGGTGGTCGAGCATCCCGACGCCGTCGCCATCGTCGCCGTGCGCTATGAGCCGACGGCCGGCGGCACGGCGCGGCCGCTGGTGGCGCTGGTACATCAGCCGCGGCCGGTGATTGAGCGCGACGACAGCATCGAGATTCCCGCCGGACTGGTAGACGCGGATGAGCGGGGCAACCCGGAGCATACGGCGGCGCGCGAGCTGCGCGAGGAGACGGGGTATGAGGCGGAGCGGCTGCGGCTGCTCACGAAGGAATATTCCTCGCCGGGCTTCACGGACGAGGCGCTCTACATCTATCTCGCCACCGAGCTTCATCCGGCGGCGGGCGATCACTCCCCCGATCCGAGCGAGATCGCCAAGCTGGACTGGGTGCCGCTGGCGGAGGCGATGCACCTTTGCCGTGAAGGCCGCATTGACGATAGCAAGACGCTGATCGGTCTCTGGCTGGCGCGCGACGAGCTGATGGCCGACGCCTTCGGGCGGTAAGACGGGCATTGCATTCCACGAGCAACCGCTTTACGCGGGCGGGAGATCGTGCTATGCTCGCTTCGCCCCGGCGCGAGCGGCCGGTGGACGGGACGCGGCAGAGAGGAGCGGGCGGATGGCGGAGCAGACGGGTTCGCGGATCGTCTATCCAGGCGCGTTCATCCAGGTGCGTGAGCGGTTCGAGCCGCAACCGCTCGGCGGCACACTGCGTTTCGAGATCGTCGAGCATAAGGACGCTGTCGCGATGGTGGCGGTGCGTCGTGGGGCGGATGGACAGATGGAGGTGGCGCTGGTCAAGCAGCGGCGGCCGGCGGTGGACCGCGACCTCTGGGAGATTCCCGCCGGGCTGGTGGATGCCGAGAAGCGCACCGGCGCGGAGGCGGAGGCGCTGGCGCTCGCCACGGCCCAGCGCGAGCTGCGCGAAGAGATCGGCTACGTGGCGAACGACTGGCATTTCCTCACACGCGAGCTGCCCTCGCCGGGCTTCTCCACGGAGGCAATCTCGATCTACCTCGCCATGGGCGTACACCCAGCGCCGGGCGCCACGCCGGACGCTTCGGCTGATCCGACGGAGATCACGGCGGTGCGCTGGCGGCCGCTGGCGGAGGCGCTGGCCGACCGCACGATTGACGATGGCAAGACCATTCTCGGCCTGCACCTGGCCGATGAGCTGCTCGACCGCACGACACTCAAAGGGGTCGCTATGCCACTCGACATCCCCAATATGCCGTTCCCAGGCACAAAAGAGCGCGACGGCCTGCCGGCGATCACGCGGGATTCGACGCTGCGCGCGGAGAATTTGCTGCTCGAAGAATTCACCTACGCCAGCACGACCGCCTATCAGGCGATGGAAGATCGCGCCCGCATGTTCAGCTTTTATCTGACGCTCGTCGGCGTGCTGATCGGCGGCCTGGGCCTGTTTTCGCAGCTTGGCAGCGCGGTGGCTCTGTACCTGCCAATCGTCGCGATTGTCTTGCTGGGAGTGGCCGGCGCGCTCGGCACCGTCTTTTTCATCAAGCTGATCCGCTTGCGCCAGGCGAATCGTGACAGCATCATCACGATGAGCCGGATCAAAGAGTATTACATCGCGCTGTTCAAGGATCGCCTGCCGGGGTTTGACGGGGCGTTCCGCTGGCGCCTAGGGACGGTTCCCGGCGAGAAGATCGGCAACGTCACCTTCCTCGTCTGCTATACCGTGGCCGTCGTCGCTGGCCTGCTCTACGCCGCAACGGCGTTCATCCTCTACCAGCAGGTGTTGATGCCCGCTGTCGGGCCGCTGGCGAGCGGGATCGCCGGCGCCGTGCCATGGATACTCGCGGCGGCCGTTTTCGTTGTTTCCCTCGTGGCGCATATCATCATCTATTCTCATGAGTTTGACCAAGGGGAGCTTGATAAGCTGAAGCAGAAGGTTCAGGCTGAGGTTGAAGTGGCCGCCGCGCGGGCGGAGCGAGCCTGATCGCGCGCATCGTGAATGTGGTTGAACGAGATGGATGGAGGAGATGCGCGCATGTCGCTCCCAACCGGCCCCACCCTCATGCGCGACGCCGCGCTCACACCCGCCGCCATCCTGCGGGCGGAGTACCTGTATGTGAGCGAGACCGCCTATCAGGCGGTTCAGGACCGTAATCGCAGCGTCATGCTCCATTTGCTGCTGCTGCTCGGCCTGATCGTGGCAAGCGCGGGGCTGTTTCTGCGCATCATCAACCACGGCGGCGCCGCGTATATCCAGCCGTTGGCGCTCGTCGTGGTGCTTGTGCTGGGAACGCTTGCCACCATCTTCTTCCTGTTGGTCGTCCGCCTACGCACCGCGTTCGACGACAGCATGGCGTATCTGCGCGCGCTCAATACGGAAGGCGCGCGGATTCCCGGCGTCTCCGCGACCGATTTTGCCCTCGCCGTGCGCTACCGGCGCAAGACGATGCTCGATACCAAAAGCATCAGCGGAACAACCCTGGCGCTCATCGCTGCCTTCGCGCTCGTCGCCAGCCTGTGCCTGGCGGCAGCGATCCTGATCGCGGACGAGCTGCTGCTGCCGGGCAATACGGGCAAACTGCTCGATCTGCCGCATGACGCGATGATCTATCGCATCGCGGGCGGCGCGGCGGCGCTCGCGCTCGTGCTGCACCTGGACTACTACGCCTTCACCGTCTGGAGCCATCGCCCTAGAACGTCGTAAGCGATCGTCCCGGCTCCAGTCCAGCGGGGAGTCCTCACCCCCGGCCCCTCTCCGCGCACGGCGAGGGGAGCAGACGGGCGCACACCGTCTGCCTGACAGTATCCAGGCTACGCGACCCAATAATGGCTGACGAAGAGCGCGACGTTGACGGCCAGCAGCGCCGGTGAGACGGCCATCACCAGGCGGTCCACGCGCGGATGCGCGCCCCAGAGCGCGGCGATCACGAAGACCGGGAAGATGACCATCAGGTAGCGCGGCGCGGAGGCGAGCGGCTCGGGTCCGGCGACCGGCAGGCTGAGCGTGAGCAGCGCGACGCAGACCGCGAAGATGCTGTAGCGCGGCGGGAGACGCTTCCAGCCGGCGGCGAGGACGCCCAGCGGCAGCAGCGTAAAGATCAGGTCGAGGACGTTGAGGATGGGTACAGCCGACGCGCCGACCGCCTGGACGGCGAGGATGATGCCCGTCCACGGGGGCGCGCTGTAGCGATGCCAGTCCGCCAGCTCGACGGCGCTGAAGAGCAGCGGGTTGCCCTTCGTAACGCCCAGATAGACTATGTACATGCCGACGCCGACGGGCACGAGCGCGGCCGGTCCAAGCGCCACCAGCTTGCGCCACCACGGCGGGCGGGCCCGTTGATCGCCATTTAGCCAGAACCGCTGGACGGCGATCACGGCGAGCGGGATCACCAGCACGATGCCCGTCGGGCGTGTCAGCGCCGCAAGGCAACCCGCGCCCCCGGCTAGCCAGCAACTGCGCCTCTCCTCGCGCCGCATCAGCGCGAAGACGGCCAGGCAGAGCAGCAGGAACAGTGATTCCGTATAGCCCGCGAAAAAGAACAGCGCGTACGGGTAGAGGGCCAGATAGTACATGGCCCTGCGCGCCATCGTAGGGGTGAAATCACCGCTCAGTAGGTGATAGAGTAGCACCAGCACGCCATAGCAGCAGGCGTTGGCGAGCAGCAGCGCGGCCCAGTAATAGGCGGTGGGCGTCGCGCCGAACGGCGTACCCAGCACATGCACCAGCGCCGGCCAGAGCGGGAAGAAGGCGGCATCGGCGCTGGCGCTGTATCCCTGCTGTGCGACGCGGATGTAGGCCGCCGCGTCCCAGTGATACCACGCGAGCAGGCGCGAACCAGTGTCTTGCGGGGTGGTTTGGCCGCTGAGCGGCAGATAGGCGGTCGCCATGTAGGTGAGGACGACGATGAGGCCGCGGCTGAACAGGAACGGGTACGCCGCCTCGCGCCACGCGCGCTTGCCCGATGCGGTGGGCAGCGCGACGCAGTGGGACGTTGTGGCTGCCGGGAGCGGCGTGGAGCCTGCCTCACGGATGTCCGTCGCGAGGGCGGCACCTGGGTCAGCGGGCGCCAGCGCGGGTCTGCCGCGCCGCCATGCCGCCATGCCGGCGTCCCACCATCCGCTACTCATGCGTGGACGCCGGAGTCGTCTCCGCGCCGCGCTCCGCCTCCACCGCGACCCGCTGAGGCTGCTGGGGCGGAGGTACGATCCCGCGCTCCTCCGGCGAGGAGGCGGCCCAGAACTCGCCGGTGCTGGCCCACCACGCCAGCCCGAAGGAGAGCGCGGCAAAGAACACCAGCACGAGGAAGACGACGAGGGCCGCTGAGAAGCGTACGAGCATGTCAAGGCTTCCTTCGCAAGCGGGCGACTGCCACTCGGCCGCGCCCGACGCGCAGTATAACGCGGCGGCCGGCGGGTGTCTATGGTGTGCTGGCGGGAAGTTGTCGCGCCGGCTACACAGCCGCCCCGGCCGGCTCGCGTGCGGGGTCGGCTGAAGCCTCGCCGGTTTCGCCGGTGGTCTCATCCAGCGTCTCACCGGTCGTATCCGCCAGAACGCGCGCGAGGATGCTCTCCTTCGCGCGTAGCGCGACGCCCGATCCGCCGCGCCGCCACATCAGCAGCTCCGCCGCGATTGACAGCGCGATCTCGTCGGGCGTCTCGGCGCCCAAGTCCAGCCCGATCGGCGCGTGGACGCGCTCCAGCGCCTCGGCGGCGAAACCTTCTTTGAGCAGCGTGCGGAAGATCTGGCGCACCTTGCTGGGGCTGCCGATCATGCCGACATAGCCGGCGGATGTCTCCAGAGCGGCGCGTAGCGCCTCGCCGTCCGAGCGGTGGCCGCGCGTCACGATCACCACCGCCGTCATGCTGTCGGGATGGTGCGCCGCGATCAGCTCCGGCAGCTCGCCCACGACGGTCTCGACACCATCGGGCAGCGCCGCCGCGCGCACGAACTCCGAGCGGTCGTCCAGCAGCGCCAGACGCCAGCCGAACGGCGCACAGAGCCGTGCCAGCGCCTGCGCGACGTAGCCGGAGCCGGCGACGATCAGGCGCGGCTGCGGGCGTAGCGGCTCGACGAAGACCTCCAGCGTGGCGCCGCAACTGCCCACACTCTCGCCGCCCTCTGGGTCCAGATGATAGGTGTGCAAGCTGGCCTCGCCGGAGGCCAGCGCGCGCAGCGCATCCGCATGGGCGCGGGCATCCGTGCTCGCGCCGCCGAGCGTGCCAATGACGCCGCCATCCGCGCGCACAAGCAGCCGCGCGCCGGGCGCGCACGGGGCCGCGCCATAGATCTTCACTACCGTCACCAGCGCCACCGGCTCGCCGCGCCCCAGCGCCGCCGCGATCTCCGCGAACATCGCGCATCTCCTTTCCGATCCCGGACCGAGGCCCATGCTTCCGTATGTATAGCATACAATACCGCGCCATGCGAGTGCGGGACATGCCTCGCCGGGAATGAGAGGGTCATGGCGGGTGTTGCCGCTTCGCGCCGCGCGCGTTCTTCTGAAAGAGCGTGTGCCGATCACCGGCCAAAGACAGGCGAAGAAGCGCAAGCGGGCGCAATAGCGTGCGCCGCGGCGCGTCCCCATGTATACTGCGCGCACGCCCGCACGTCCCCATGTGTAGGCGGCACGTGCGAATTGGATAGAATGGATGGAGAGGTCCGATCCCCATGCAGGATGTGCTTGGCATCAACTGGAATCTCTTCGAGCTGCTCAATGCGCCGGCGGGGCACGAGCCGGTGGTGGACCGCGTGATGGTCTTCGCCGCCAATGATCTGATCTTCTTCGTTCCCCTGCTGTTGCTGGCACTCTGGTTCAGCTTTGCCACCATCGCACCCAACTGGCGTTCCACGGTGTCGGCGGCGCGCACATCCGTCGCGGGCGACCGCGCGCTGGGCCAACGGCTGGCGCTACTGGCGCTGGTCGCCGTGCCGGTGGCGCTGGCGCTCAACATCGCGCTGGGCCATCTGGTCTTCGAGCCGCGGCCGTTCGTCTCGCATCCCACGCTGGTGCATCGGCTGATCGCGCACGCGGCGGATGCGTCGTTTCCCAGCGATCACGAAGCGGTGGCCACCGCCATCGCCGCCGTGCTGGTGATCGCCGCGCTGCTGATTCGTGGCCGCGAGCGGCGCAACGTGTCGGCGTCATCCACAGTCCCCGCGCGGGCGTACACCTGGCCGGGACGGCTGGCGAGCCTCTTCGCGGTGCTCGCCGTGGTGCTCGCCGCCGCCATCGGCCTGGCGCGCATCTACGTCGGCGTCCACTATCCCGGCGACATCCTGGGCGGCGCGCTGTGCGGTGTGATCGGCGCGCTCGTCGCGCTGGCGCTGCTGCGCGTCGCGGAGCCGATCCTCGCCGCCGTGGTGGGCGTTGCCGCGCGACTGCGGCTGGCGTGAGCGCGATCAATTACGCCAAACTGTGAGCTATGACCACGCGCACCGGCCGGACGATGCGCTATACTTGAGCGCGCGCGGGACGATGGCGAGGGCGAGGGCGACTGATGCCGCTGGGGCGGGGGACGCGATGAGCGATGTGCGCGGAGTGCGACGAGACCTGGAGATGCGGTGGGGATGGCGTGAGCGGTGGCGAATCGGGCGGCCGGTAGGGTCACTGCTCATGCCGCTGCTCCTCGTGGCGCTGCTCTCAGGATGCAGCATCTTTGGTGGTAGTGGCGGCAACTCCAGTGCCTCCGCCCCCGGCCTGAGCCAACTGCCCTGGTGCGATCAGCCCAGCATCGCCTTCATTGACAATGCCGCCTCGCCCCCGGCCACGATCACCTCCTGGGATCAGGTGAAGGGCCAGCTCGGCTTCACGCCGTACCTGCCGGCCTCGCTGCCCAAAGACTCGTGTCTGGTGTTGGCGCGCGGCACGGTCCACGATCCCATTCTCGGCGGCAGCCTGAGCATCACCTGGTCGCTGCCCACGTCCGGCCCGCTCAGCTTCGCGGAGGCGCCCAAGCGCGCGGATCTGGGCGGCAAGCCGCAATGCACCGCCGACAGCAAGGATAAGCAGGCGACCCTCTGCCTCGGCACAATCGGGAATACGAGCATCACCATCGCCGCGCGCCAGCCGCAGGCCGACCTGCAAAGCCTGTTCAACTCGCTCAAAGCCGACGTAAGCTGGGTGCCGGCCAATACGAAGCCGGCCACCGCGACGGCAGCGGCGACGGCCGGCTCGTAGACGTCACACTTTCAGCGTGCCGAAGAAGACGCCGACGATCACGAGCACCGATACTGTCACCACCACCACCGGCTCGGCGCGGCTGCCGGACTTGAAGCGCCAGTTGCGCTCCGGCGGGAAGCCGAAACGCCGGTGGCTCGGCCAGAGCCAGGGCACGCCGCCCAGCGTCAGGCTATCCGCCACCAGATGGAGGAAGTAGCCGACCAGCAGCGCCACCAGCGCCACGCCCCCGCCCGATGTCAGGTTCAACCCTGGCCCCAGTCCCGCGCCGAGCGCGGCCCCGGCGCGATGCAGGCCGAGCTGGTAGTAGAGCAGCAGTCCCAGCCCGTACTGCACCGCCCAGACAAACACGCCAACCATCGCCAGCCCGAACAGGCTATGAAAGATCGTGCGATGCCCGGCGAAATGCTGGATGCCCTTGCTGACGATGCCCGCGCGCGTGCCGATCGTGCTGCGCGCATTGTCTATGTCCGGCGCGAGCGCGCCCAGCGCCGCGAAGCCATAGTAGATGACCTTGAGCGCCAGCAGATCCGCCACCCGGTGCGGATCGGACGGCAGCGGCGCCCCCAGCAGCGGATCGCCGGAGAGATGCCAGATGCTATCCGCGACGACAGCCCCGGCCAGCCCGAAGACGACGTGAGATGGTCCCTCCACCCAATTCCCCTCTCATGAGATTTGCACCGCGGCGGACGCGGAGAACGCGGAGAACGCAGAGTCAAGAGAGATGAAGCACATGGGGCGATCCCACACGATCTTCTCGGATCCCATTACTGATCGGGTGCCGATCTCATCATGCATGATACCCTGCTATCACCAACCAGCCAATCTCTCTCCGTATCTCCTCTGTGACCTCTGGGACCTCTGCGGTGTAATTCTGGCGGTTCATTTCGTATCCCGTCTGCTACAACGAAGCTCGCCCGGCGCGGCAACCAGGATGACGCCATCCTCCACGCGCACGTCGTAGCGCGGCACATCCTCACGCGCCGGCCCGCGCAGCACCCGCCCGTCGCGCACGTCGAAGCGCGCCAGATGCACCGGGCAGGTCAGCACGCAGCCGTCCAGCTCGCCATCGGAGAGCGCGCCGCCGATGTGCGGGCAGTCGTCGTCCACCGCGTAGATCGTCCCGTCCACGTTCGCCAGACAGATCAGCCGGCCGTCCACCTCCACGCGCAGCAGCTCTCCCGGTGCGATCTCATCTCCGCGCGCCACGGGAACGAACTCGCCCATCCGCATCGCTGCCGTGCCTCCTCGCCGTGGGTCTCGCGCTCATTCTACTCCGCACCAAACTCAACGGCCAAGCGGGCGAGCGCCGCCAGTCGATCCACCTGGCCGATCCACCCGATTTGCCCGGCGCGCTATACTGGGAGGGTGGTTCCGCGGCTCGGCGCGGAGCGCCGGCACGCCGGAGCAAGGAGCGCGTGATGCGAGTTCCCGCGCTCGCAAGCGGTTATCAGAGAGTTCGAGCGGGGGTAATGCCACGCATGACGGCGCGTCATAGTGTTGGGAGCGTTCGACGGGGACGCGCCACGTTTGATGTCAGTCAAACACAGCGGGCGGTGTGGCGAGCGCATGCGCAGGGAGGGTAGCGTGTCAGGACCGGCCAGACCGCCCGCGATACGGCAACGGCTGCGCGTCTGGTGGCGGCGCCACCGCCCAGTGAGTCGTCTCGGCCTCGCCATGGCGATCGCGGCGGCGCTGACCGTCTTCATCGCCAGCGCGGGCGTCTGGAGCCAGGTGTCAGGCACCACCACGCCGACCCCGACGCCACCGCCACCGCCACAGCTTCTGCGGCTCGGCCTCAGTGGCAACGGCGCGACGGATGTCGCCACGCTCGACCCGGCGCGGGCGACCGATCGCACCGCGCTCACCGCCGTCAATCTGATCTACGACGGCCTCGTCACCCTCGACGCGAATGCGCGCGTCGAGGCGTGGGCCGCGGATCATATCACCACCAGCGCCGACGGCCTGATCTACACCTTCCACCTGCGCGCCGGCCTCAAATTCTCGGACGGGGTGCCGATCAAGGCATCGGATTACGCCTGGGCGATTGACCGCACTCTCAGCCCATGCTTTAAGTCGCCGCTCGCGTCCTACTTCGTGGCGATCAAGAATGCGCCCATCTACAGTGGCGAATCGTGCTCGGCGGCGGGGGTGATCACACCGGCGCCCGACCAGATCGTCCCGGTCGTGCCGACGCTGATCGGCACGTCACTCGTCGCGGACGACAACGGCGGCAACCTGACAATCACACTCGCGCAGCCATCCGGCTCCTTCCTCGCCGCCATGACGACCTCCGGCGCCTATGCCATCGAGCGGAGCATCGTCACCGGCGCCCGGCTCGGCGCCGACGGCACGTGGACGGCCGGGCTGGCCGCCGATCCCGCCATCACCCCGACGGGCCAGGGCGGTGGCGGCATGTTTTACGTTGCGTCGTGGGACCATCGCGGCAGCCTCATCCTCAAAGCCAATCCGAATTGGTGGGGCCGTGGCGCCGGCAAGAAGGCACGTCTCACCGAGGTGGACCTCACTATCGAGCCGGACACTGCCGCGGCCTTCGCCGCCTACGACCAGCAGGGCCGCGGCGATTTCACCGACGCCATAGACCCCGCCCAACTGCCGCTCGTCAAGCGCAAGCCGGACTTCCACGCGGTGCCGCTGCTGGATGTCACCGCCGTCACGCTCAACTGGAACGTCGCGCCGTTCAACAATCTGGATGCCCGGCAGGCGTTCTGCCTCGCGCTCAACCGCGACGCGCTCAACGCCAGCGCCTTTGACGGCGCGCAAATGCCAAGCTGGCACCTGCTGCCGCAAGGGCTGCCCGCCTACAATGCGCAGCTCACCGGCATTGATGGCGTGACCGCGACCGGCGGCGATCTGGTGCAGGCGCGCGCCCACTGGGTTGCCTACAAGGACGATCTGCGCGGCAAACCGATTCCGCCCATCGTGCTGACTGTGACTGGCACATCACACCGCGACACGCTGCTGGCCGACGCGCTGATCGCGCAGTGGAGTCAGGCGTTCCCCGACGCGCGCGTCAGCAAGGTCACGCCCAGCGGCGGCGTGAACCGCGCGCGCGCGCAGGCGCTCGTCACGACGTGGCAGGCGGACTACCCAGACCCGCAGGACATGCTCTCGCTGACGTTCGCGGGTGACTCGCCGCGCAACACCCAGGGAGCGATCCTGCCGCAGGCCGATGAGCAGATGGCGCGTGCCGACACCATCTTCGAGACCTCGCGTGAGGTGGAGCGCACCACTCTCTACCAGTCCGCCGAACAGGAGTTGGTGACGAACGTCGCCACCTGCCCCATCCTGCAGAACCAGCTCTTCTATCGCCTGCGCACCTACGTCAAGAACTTCGCTATGGACAGCCGCGGCCTCTTCCCCAACGATGCCTGGGTCACTGCCACCATCGCCGCGCACTGATGCCGGGCTAGCGGCTGCGATTGCTCCACGCCATCCACTCCCCGTTGACGCCGCGCAGTCCGCATGCTACACTCGCGCCACGACGCACACGAGCGACCTCCGCGTTCCTATGCGCGCGGATCGCTACCCCGCATGGAAGGATGGGTGGATGATGCAGGCGGAAGAAACGCCCCCCGCGACCACGACCGCCGTCGCCACGAAGCCGCGCTCCCTGCTCGCCAACGGCCGCTACCTGCGCCTCTGGCTCGGCCAGGCCGTCTCATACCTGGGCGACTTCGTCTTCGACACCACGCTCGTCGTCTGGATCGCCGCCGATCTCGCGCGCGGCCAATCCTGGGCGCCGCTGGCGGTGAGCGGCGCGCTCGCCGCCGCCCTCATCCCCACCTTCCTCGTCGGCCCTTTCGCCGGCGTCTTTGTGGACCGCGCTGACCAGAAGCGGCTGATGCTGGCGATGGACCTCCTGCGCGCTGCGCTGATCACGCTGCTCATCCCCCTCTCCGGCGTCGTGCCGCTGCCCTTCATCTCTGGCGGCCGCCTCGCCACCGTGCCACTGCTCGTGACCATCTATGTCGTCGTCTTCCTGGCCGGCGTCTGCTCCCAGTTCTTCAACCCCGCGCGCACGGCCATCCTGCCCGATGTCGTCCCATCCGCGCAGCTCGCCCAGGCCACCGGCTGGGGTCAGGCGGCGTATTCGGGCGCGGTGCTGATCGGCCCACCGCTGGCCGCGCCGCTGCTCTTCGCCTTTGGTCCGCAGTGGGCCTTGCTCGTCAACGCGCTCTCGTTCGTCGCCTCCTTCCTGATGATCCTCTCTGTGCGCCTGCCGCGCCGTGCAGCCGCTGGCGCGGGAGAAGCTGAGGCTGCGGCGGCCGGTGCGCGCCGCTCGTTCGCGCGCGACTGGATGCAGGGCGCACGCTTCTTCTTCGGCAGCCGCGTGCTGGTCACGATCTTCGTCGTCGGCATCTTCGCCGGTCTCATTGATGGCACGTTCAACAGCGCGGGCATTTTCTTCGCGCAACAGAACCTGCACATCCCCGCCGCCTACTACGGCTTCCTCGGCAGCGCCTACGCGGGGGGGACGCTCGCCGGCTCCATCGGCATAGGACTGCTGGCCGAGCGCCTCGGCCTCACGCGCGTGTTCGCCACTTCACTGACCGTGCTGGGCGCTGGCCTCGTCGTGTTTTCGCGCATGACCAGCTTTGTGCCGGGATTGATCGCGTTCTTCGCTTGCGGCCTCGTGCAGGCTGGTGTCAGCCTGACGATCGGCCCGATCTTGCTCAAGGTAACGCCGCGCGACCTGCTCGGCCGCATGCTCTCGCTACTGAACCCCGTGATCGTCGGCATGAACCTGCTGGCCGTCGCGCTCTGCGGCTATCTCATCAGCGTCGTGCTGGTCGGCTTCCGCGCCACGCTCGCCGGCGTCACCTTCGGCCCGCTCGACACACTCTACGGCGTGATGGGTCTGCTCGCCATCGCCGCCGGCCTCTTCGCCGCGCTCAACCTGCGCGGCGTGCGGCTGGAGCCGCCGGCCGAGGTGGCTGCCGCGTGATACCCCATTGGTCTGGATAGTCGTTGGTCGGTGGAGCAGACATTTCTGTCCGCGGCAGCCTAGACGACAAAAGACGACGGCCGGGCTTCTCGCGAAACCCGGCCGTCGCTTGGGAGGGGAGGAGGAGATTCGGCAATTCTCTCTTCCCTATGATACGTCGCACTGCTACATATCCACATCAGGTGAATACCGTATAACCGCGTAAGGTATTCACCTGATATGCCGCACTCCCGCCCGCTACTTGCCGCCCGTCCCAAACGCCGCGCGCAGCGCCGCCGCGCAGTCGTCCACCGCCCGCCGGCCGCCGTCGAAGATGTCGAGCATGCTGGCGAAGCCGTGGATCATGCCGTCGTAGCGCCTGATCGTCACCGGCACACCCGCCGCGCGCAGCCGCTCGCCGTAGCGCTCCCCTTCGTCGCGCAGCGGATCGTACTCCGCCGTCACCACCAGCGCCGGCGGCAGCCCGCCCAGCTCCGGCGCCAGCAGCGGCGAGGCCAGCGGATTCAGCTTGTCCGCGTCGTCGCGCATGTAGTGGTTGCCGAACCAGATCATCTCCGCCTGATCCAACCCGTAGCCCGCGC
>JAICVS010000276.1 GCA_025935195.1 Ktedonobacterales bacterium | reverse complement strand
TTGCCGAAGAAGAGTGAGGCGCTGGCATCCGTCGTGCCCTTCCAGCCGAGCGTCTGCGCAGCGACGGAGGGGGCAACGAGCATGGTGATGAACATCATGGCCGCGCGACACGCACGGTGGAGGTGGTTGGATGGGAGCACGCTGGTGGGTCGGTTGAGCGGGCGGGTCCGGATGAGCTCCGCGGCGTACGCGGCAGGCCGGCGGGCACGGACCAGGATCCCGCAAGGTGCATCGGACGGCCGGAGATGGAAAGGGGGTGCGCTTGACGGCGCGCGCCGGAGATAAAATATTGTCACCATGCGGACGGAGACGGTCTCCAGCCGCGCGTGTACCGTTGCCCCGCGTACCATGACGCCATCGCGCCGCCCGTCCCCGCCCGCCATGCCCACGACGCTCAGCCGTCGTGAGCGGCAGATCATGGACGTTGTCTACCGGCTGGGGCGGGCGACGGCGGCTGACATCCACGAACGCCTTCCGGATGCACCCTGTGCCGCCGCGGTACGCACGATGCTGCGCATTCTCGAACACAAGGGGCACCTCCGGCATGCGAAGGAAGGACCCCGTCACGTGTACTTTGCCACGACGCCGCGGAGCGTTGCGCGGCGATCGGCCCTTCGGCATCTCCTGGGCACCTTCTTCAACGGGTCGCGATCGGCCGCCGTGGCCGCGCTGCTGGATGCCTCGGACCGGCCGCTCGACGAGGGTGAGCGGCGGGAACTCGAGGCCGTCCTGCGGCGGCTGCGCGACGAGGGGCGCTGAACATGTTCGCGACGGCCGGAACGCTGTTCGCGCCCGCCGACAGCGCACGCGCCGTGGCCCAGGTGTACAGCGTGTCGCTGCTGGCGATGGCGCCGCTCTCCATTGCACTCGGCGGCGCCACACTGCTGCGGCGCGCGCCCGCCGGCACACGCGCGCTCGTCTGGCGCGCCGCGGTGATCGCGCTGCTGCTCATCTGCCTGGGCCGGTGGCTCCCCGTGCACTGGATGGCCTGGGTGGTGCCCGATGCGCTGGCGACACCACTCGTGGCACTGGGCCGCATGCAGATGGCGCTGGATCGTGTCGCGCCGACGCCCGGGCTCTCTGCCGGAACTGCGCGTCTCATCCGCGATCTCGCGGCGCTGTACTGGGCTGGCGTCGTGATCGTGCTCTGCCCCGCTCTGCTCGGGTACTGGCGGGCGCGGCAGGCCGTGCGGCGCTCCCGGGCGCTCGCCGACCCGTGCTGGCGCGCTCTGCTGGACGATGTGCGCGCGACACTTGACGTGTCGCGCCTGGTCGAAGTGCGCATGACCGCGGGTGACGGCGTGCCGCTCACCTGCGGTACGCTGCGGCCGGTGGTGCTGCTGCCGGCGACAGCGCACGCGTGGAGCGAAACCCGGCGTCGAGCCGTCCTGCTCCATGAGATGGCGCACGTTGGCGCGGCCGATGTGGCGTTCGCGCTGGCCAGTCGCGTCGTCTGCGCGCTGCTCTGGTTCCACCCCGGCGTCTGGTGGGCGGCCGGGCGCCTGCGGGACGAAAGCGAGCTGGCCTGTGATGACCGCGTCGTGCATGGCGGCATTCGGCCCAGCGACTATGCGGCGCTGCTGGCTGAAACGGCGGCCAGGTGCTGTGTCTCCCGCTGCGTCGCCCCCGCCGCGCGAGCGCTGGTGCGGCGCACGGGGCTTCGCGCGCGACTTGCCGCCATCGTCGTCCCGCACGACACGCATGCGCCCGCGCGAACCGCCCTCGTGGTCACGACGTGCCTGACGCTGACGCTCGCCACGCCGCTGGCCGCGGTGCGGCTCGCGCCGACCCGGCAGGTGCTCACGGCGTTGATGCACGACACGCGCTGGGAATCGCGCGCGTATGCCGTGA
>JAICVS010000153.1 GCA_025935195.1 Ktedonobacterales bacterium | reverse complement strand
TCAATCTCCCTCATCCATCCCGCCGCCCAGCAGCGCGTCAATCTCCGCCAGGCACGCCTGCGCGTCCAGCCGCCAGCGCCGGTACGCCACCCGCTGCACCCGCCAGCCCGCCCGCTCCAGGATCGCCTGCCCCGCCACTCCCTCCAGCGAGGAGAGGGAAGCAGCCGGCTCGGCTGGCCGCTCTGGATCGCCGTCACAGGCGATGGCGAGCGCCAGCGGCCCCCGCTGCGCCACCACATCCACCGCGAAGCCGGCCACGGGATAGCTCAGGTAGACCGTGTAGCCCCCGCGCGCGCGCAGCGCCTCCGCCAGCTCGGCCGCGAACGCCGTCGCCCGCGCGCCGAACTCCTCCGGATTCTCCGCATCCAGGCAGTCCTGCGCGTAGCTCAGATACTCGCCCAGCAGGTGGCCCGGCGGCAGATGGCGCGCGTCCAGCGCCGTGAAGATCACCTGCCGCCGCCGCGCGCGTGTCACCGCCACGTTGAAGAGATTGTCGTTGTTGATGAACGTCACGGTGCTGCGGTGCGAGCCGGGGTCCGCCACGAAGCTCAGCAACATCACGTCGCGCTCATCCCCCTGGAAGCTGTGCGCCGTGCCGACTGTGATCTCGTGATCCTGCAAGACCTTCGACTTCAGCTTCTGCGCCAGCGACCGCGAGAGGTAGTTCACCTGATCGCGGTACGGCGAGAGCACGCCGATGGACGACTTCTCGTTGGCCGGCTTCTTCGCCTCCGCTTTGGCGATCTTGTTGATCTCGGCGGTGATCGCATCCGCCTCCGCCACGTTGTAGCCCGCCTTCTCGCGCCGCCCGTTCACCCGGCGCAGCTCCACGGACTTCAGCCCAATCGTGTCAGGCCGCCGCGTCATCACACGCAGCGCCTCGCCATAGAAGCGCCGGTTGCTGAACTCGATGATCTGCGGCAGGCTGCGGTAATGCTCGTCCAGCAACACCACGTCATCCTGCGAGGGCAGCGCCCCGTTCACCACGTCCAGCAGACTGTGCGTGCGGTAGTTCCACTGCGAGCGCTGGCTGGCCGAAAGCCCGTGCTGTGAGGCCAGCGCCGCCTGCCGATCCTCACGCAGCCACGAGAGGTGCCGCAGCTGCTTCGGATCGCCGCAGACGATGGCGTGCCGCGCCCGGTAGAGCAGCGGCAGCGCGCTCGCCACATCGCACTGCGAGGCCTCATCCACCACCACCAGATCGAACATCTCGCGCTCCAGCGGCAGCAGCTCCGCCGCGTGCGGATTCGTCACCGCCCAGATCGGGAACGTGCGCAGCAGCGCCGCGAAGTCCAGCTCGGCGAAGATCTTATCCTGCTCCGCCGTGCTGCGCGCCTCCAGCGCCGTCTTGAAGAGCGAGAGCGTCCGGCGATTCACCCGCAGCGCCTCCGCCAGCGCATCGCGCCGCCGCACCGAGAGCAGCTCGCCCACCAGCGCGCCGCGATCCGCCCGCAGCCGCGCGTGGCGTGTCAGCAGCGTATTGATCTCCTCCAGCTCCGCCAGCTCGTGCTCCACCTCGGCCAGCGCCGCCCGCGCCGCCTCGCGCTCGGCGATATTATCCAGCCGCCCCAGCCCACCCGCGTCAATGCCCAGCCGCGCCGTGATCTCCGAGGCGAGCTGACCGCGTTTGCGCCCGGCCAGCCAGCCCGTGATCGGCGCGCGCCGCACCTCCAGCTTCTTCAGCTCGCCCTGCATGCGCCGCAGCTCGTCCGGCCCCAGCGCCGCCGCCGCCCCCTCGTCGTAGCCCGGCAGCCGCGCCGCATCCAGCGCCCGGTACAGTGACGACCAGCGTGACTCCGCCTTCAGGATCGCGCCGATCTCCGCCTCCGCCCGCGCCAGCTCCTCATCCGCCGTGCGCAGCCGCTCCTCCAACATCTCGATCTCGCCCGGCCGCGGCTTCTGCGGCGCGCCCGTCCCATCGAAGAGATTGTCGAGGAACTGCTTCAGCTCGTCGCGGTAGCGCCGGTCGCCGCCGCGCAGGATCACCGTCAGGCTCCCCAGGTGCGGCTTCAGCTTCTCCACCACCACATCCACGGCCTTGTTCATCTTCGAGGAGAGCAACACCGTCTGCCCGCGCGCCACCGCGTCCAGAATGATCTGCGCGATGGTGAACGACTTGCCCGTTCCCGGCGGCCCGATCACCAGTGTCAGCGGGCGATGCTCCGCGTGCCGCAGCACCATCGTCTGCGCGTGGCTCAGCTCCGCGCCGGAGAGGATCGGCCGCGCCGGCAGCGGCGCGGGCGCCGCGTCACCGGGACGCCCCGGCTTCGCCTTCGCCACATCGCCGAAGACCGCCGCCAGCGGCAGCGACAGATCGCCACGGTTGCCCATCTCCTGCAGCTCGGTCAGCACCCCGCGTGCCTCCGTCGGCCGGCGGATCAGCGCCATCGCCGACGCGCACAACAGTTGCACCGGACTGTCGTGCTCCACCAGATCGCGCAGCGCCTCCTCGCTCTGCAGTTCCGGCCACGCCTGCAAGTCGTCCGTGCGCAGATCGGGGATCAGCTCGCCCACCACGCTGGCGAACTCGCGGATGCCCTCCAGGTCGAACGGCGCTGCCGGCACCTGCGCCAGAATCGCCTCGGCGTATGCCTGCGCCTGCTCGTCGTTCTCCGCATCAATCAGCGAGGCCAGCAGCGGAAAGTTGATGCGCTGCTCCTCCAGGTCCAGCGCCATCCACGCCTGCGATCCCTCATGCTCGATGCGCGCCGGCCAGTACAGCAGCGGCGCGCAATAGAGGTCACCCTTCTTCTTCGCGCTCGCCGCCGGCCCGCGCCCCACCAGGAACAACGAGCCGTAGATCAGGAACTTCTCGCGCCGGTTCACGTCCGCCGCGTTCTGCGCCGTCACGCCCATCGCCAGCGGCACCTCGATCTGCTCCGCCCGCGCCGTCAGCAGCACGTCCGCATCCTCGGCGAAGGTGAGGTATTCGGCCTGGTGGGTGTCGAAGACGTTGGTGAGGGTGCCGCCGCGCGAGTCGGCGGAGAAGCAGTCGTGATAGTAGCGGCAGACGCCGGCGAAGAGCGTCGAGGCCGGCGCGGGCCGCACCGCCAGCGCCCCCTCCGGCCACTGCGCGACAGGCGTCAGGCCGCCGCGCTCCGGCGCCGCGACGATGAGAGAGCTGCCGTCATCCGCGCCGCTGGTGCCGCGCGCCCGTCGAAACAACGCCATCGAGTCCCCCCTGGCGCGAGCGCGGGCGGCGTGTCCTGCAGTTCCTGCCGTTTTCGCGCCCGCGCGGTAGCGCGGGGAGTATATGGCTGGCGGACAGCGAGCGTCAAGGCGACAGGCCGGATGGGTGAGTGGCGCCGGCCCGTTTGGGCCATACGTCTGCCGCGTCTCATACCGCTTTAGTTTTGACCCGCTCTGGGTCTGGGATTACCCCTGGCATTCATGCCGGGAGGCTCGCACATCACAGCGCCTCAACGCGAAGCGGTATCACTTCGGCAGCGTACCCGGCCCCCAGATTGTCGCCAACTGGAGATTCGGATCGAGCAGGAACAGTCGCGAGCCGTCGGGCGACCAGCGTATCACCCGCGGCCCGGCGTCCTGTACATCCGCCAGCGAGCGAGCCGGCACGTTCAGCGTCGAGAGCAGCTTCCCACCGGCACTGTCATAGCAACGGATCGCATCGCGCGGGTTCCGCGCATCGCCCACAGCCGCGCCCGCGCCGCATCCACACTCTCTCCCTGCTCACCGTTCCCGCCCGCGCCCGGCACGCGCTCACGCCCCTCCGTCGGCCCCGCCATCCAGCGCCTCCCTGTCCAACCTGCTTATCCAGCCAGCTACCACATCCCGCCATGTCGCGGCACAAGCAAGCGTATACGCCGCGCGCTTCGTGCCTCCGACGCCAGTCTAGCAGCGCGGTCAAGAGGCCGCTCGCCAGCAGCGGCGTTCCCGCACCGCTCCGATATGCTATACTGCCCACGATTCCCGCCTGTGCAATCGCCGGGCAGGCAACAGGCAAAGTAACCCCAAACAAAGGAGTTTGCGGGTGCGCTCCAGCCGCAAGACAACCGACACCGCTCGCCGCCCCGCGCGCCATCACCGGCCGCGCGGCAACGAATTACCGCGCTCCGCCGCCTGGCGCGCCAGCCTCTTTCTCCCGCCGCACCTGCACGACCCCACCTACGTCAACGACACCATCCGCCGCGAGCACTCCCCGCCCCTTCGCGTCCTCGCCTGATACCGCGTTGATCTGGGGCGCTTGAGTATCTTCTACCCGCCATGTGTCCGGGATTACCCCCGGCATTCATGCCGGGGAGCGTACGAATACCAACACCCCGCCCAATTCGGTATGCTTCCACGCCCATCCGCTGGTCTCATCCGTGCGGGAACAGCACACTAGAGCGCGCTCGCCGGACCGCCGCCTCGCTGCCACCGCGAAAGGGGTCACACTCACCATGCCCGACACCGACCGCACCGACCAAAACGACTTCATGCCGATCAAGAGCTGGGACCACATCGAGTTCTACGTCGGCAACGCCAAACAGGCCGCGCAGTACTACGCCCAGGCCTTCGGCTTCGTCCCCGTCGCCTACGCCGGCCTCGAGACCGGCGTGCGCGACCGCGCCAGCTACGTCCTCCAGCAGGGCAAGATCCGCTTCGTCCTCACCAGCGCGCTCGGCCCAGACAGCCCCATCGCCCGCTTCGCCTGGCAGCACGGCGACGGCGCAAAGGATATCGCCCTCGAAGTCCCCGATGCCGCGCGCGCCTACCACGAAGCTGTCTCGCGCGGCGCCAAGAGCGCCCAGGAGCCGACCGTCGTCGCGGACAAAAACGGCCGCGTCAAGCGTGCCGCCATCTCCACCTACGGCGACACCATCCACAGCTTCATCGAGCGCCGCGACTACCACGGCCCCTTCCTGCCCGGCTTCACCGCCGTCGAGCCGACGCGCGAGCAGCAGGCGCGCGACAATGGCCTGCGCGCCATTGACCACGTCGTCGGCAACGTCGAGCTGGGCAAGATGGACGAGTGGGTCGCCTTCTATGAGAACGTCCTCGGCTTCAAGCAGATGATCCACTTCTCCGACCGCGACATCAGCACCGAATACTCCGCGCTGATGTCGAAGGTCATGGAGGGCGGCCACGGCAAGATCAAATTCCCCATCAACGAGCCGGCCATCGGCAAGAAGAAGTCGCAGATCGACGAGTATCTGGAGTATTACGGCGGCCCCGGCGTCCAGCACGTCGCCATGATCACCGGCGACATCGTGGATACCGTCACGAAGCTCAAGGCGCGCGGCGTCGAGTTCATCCAGGGCGTGCCGTCCTACTACGACGAGCTTGAGGCGCGCGTCGGCGCCATTGACGAGCCCATCGCCGATCTGGCGAAGCTCGGCATCCTCGTGGACCGCGACGACGACGGCTACCTCTTGCAGATCTTCACCCGCAACGTGCAGGACCGTCCAACCGTCTTCTTCGAGGTCATCCAGCGCAAGGGCGCCCGCGGCTTCGGCGAAGGCAACTTCAAAGCCCTCTTCGAGGCCATCGAGCGCGAGCAAGCCCTGCGCGGCAATCTGTAAGAGAATGAACCGCGGTTCAATCCGTAACCCCTAAGGGAGGCGAATGATGCCATCCTATCAACGCCTGGGCGCTGTGCCCCACAAGCGTCACACCCAGTTCCGCGCGCCCGACGGCCGCCTCTACGCCGAAGAGCTTTTCGGCGAGGAGGGCTTCAGCGGCATGTACTCGCTGCTCTACCACCGCTTCCCGCCCACCCGCGTCAGCAAAATCGCGCGCGCCGGCGCGGTCTGCCAGCAGGAGTGGCCGCAGGAGCAGCACCGCCACCACCATCTCAAAACGGCGGATGTCGCGCCAGGTGGTGACCCCATCACCGGCCGCCGCCTCATGTTCTACAACGCCGACTGCGCCATCTCCGTCGCCCGCCCGACTGACGCGATGGACTACTTCTACCGCAACGCCATGGGCGACGAGTTGCTCTTCGTCCATGAGGGCGCGGGCGCGCTGGAGACCACCTTCGGCACGCTTCCCTACAGCGCTGGCGACTACCTCGTCATCCCGCGCGGCACCACCTGGCGCGCGCATCCCTCCGCCAACGCCGCCCAGCGCCTGCTCGTCGTGGAGGCCTTCGGCCACCAGGGCATCGTGCCGCCGCGGCGCTATCGCAACGAGTACGGCCAGCTCTTGGAGCATTCCCCCTACTGCGAGCGCGACCTGCGCCCGCCCACCGAGCTGCCCGTCCACGACGAGCGCGGCGAATACCACGTCCGCGTCAAGGTCAACGGCGCGCTGATGACCTACACCTTCGACTTCCACCCGCTCGACCTCGTCGGCTGGGACGGCTACCTCTACCCCTACGCCTTCAGCATCCACGACTTCGAGCCGATCACCGGCCGCGTCCACCAGCCGCCCCCCGTCCATCAGACCTTTGAGGGGCCGAACTTCGTCGTCTGCTCGTTCTGCCCGCGCAAGCTCGACTACCATCCGCAAGCCGTCCCCATCCCCTATAATCACAGCAACATTGATTCGGACGAGATGATCTATTATGTCAGTGGCGACTTCAGCAGCCGCCGCGGCATCGAGGTCAGTTCCATCACGCTTCACCCGCGCGGCATCCCGCACGGCCCGCACCCCGGCACCGTCGAGAAGGCCCTGGGCGCCGAGCGCACCGAGGAGCTTGCCGTGATGGTAGACACCTTCCGCCCGCTCACGCTCGCCGCCGAGGCCGAGCCGCTCGACGACCCGCGGTACCCCTATAGCTGGCTCGACTAACTTCCGTTCGTCCGCACCATATGGAGCGGCCGGCGGCAGCCTGAACTCTCCATATGGCTTCGACCCCAACCGGCGCCGGCCGGTTTCTCATACTACGTCGCTCCATACTGTTGTAATTTGATGGCAGTGTGGGGACCTGAGCGGCTGTATCGGTGTTCGGCACTGTCTGCCGTACCACCAGGCAGTGTGATACCGGGGGTGACGCGATGGCAGAACCATCCTACGAGGCGATTGCGAGCAAAGCTGACGACATACTCCTTGACCTCCTGACACGTGCCCCTTTGGGCAATGGTGCGGAGGAGATGTGTGTGGCAATCAAGGCGCTCCAACCAGCATTCAATGCCAATCTGCACGCGGTAGTTCCCGAGTTCGTGATGGGTGCGGTCCGCATCGCTGCTGCTGGTCCAGTACCAAATCAGAGGATTCCGATGCGCATATTACTGGAGATGATTGACCGCGGTGTGAAGGTAGGCATGTGGATGGTCGACTTTGATGGCATAGGCCGTCTACGTCGCCGCGAAGAAGGCTACCTGAGGGTACAACGAGTGGATGACGGCGTTCCAGAAGGAAATGCGACTGCATCCGCCTACCACCCCTCTGGACGGCATACCAAGCCGCAAGCCTGGTCAAGGAAGCAGAGGCATCGTATTACAACGGTATGACGCATCGGCGTATCAACCGCCAGTCGGTCCGCGCAGAGGGTGTGTCCGCCCCACATCGTAAAAGGCCATCAACCGTTAGCTCTACCCCGTCGCCGGCTCCGCTCCGGCTCCCATCCGAGGAGGTGACCCCATGACACACATCGTGAAGTTCTTCGAGACGACCCTGCGCGACGGCGAGCAGACCCCCGGCATCAACTACTTCGCCGAGGAGAAGCTCGAGATCGCTCGCGCGCTCGCCGACATGGGCTTCGACACCCTCGACTGCGGCTTCGCCATCTCCGGCGAGCCAGAGTTCGAGGCCATCCGCCTCATCGCCCGCAGCGTCGCCAACGCCGAGATCTGCTCCATCGCCCGCTGCTACCCGGCCGACATAGACCGCGCCTGGGAAGCCGTCAAAGACGCCGCCCACAGCTCCATCCACCCCTTCATCAGCACCTCACCGCTCCACCGTGAGGTCAAGCTCGGCAAGACCCGCGACGACGTGCTGGAAATGGCGCGCACCGCCGTCGCCCGCGGCCGCCAGTACACCCCCAACGTAGACTTCGCCCTCGAAGACACCACCCGCACCGAGCACGACTTCATCCTCGAAGTCGTCGGCGCCGTCCGCGCCGAAGGCGTGCGCTTCGTCGCCCTCTGCGACACCGTCGGCTTCGCGCTGCCCTGGGAGTTCGGCCAGCTCGTCGCCGACGTCAAGCGCGAGTTCCCCGACGTGCGCATCTCCGCCCACTGCCACGACGACCTCGGCCTCGCCGTCGCCAACGCCCTCTCCGGCCTCAGCAATGGCGCCGAGCGTGTGGACACCTGCTTCAACGGCCTGGGTGAGCGTGCCGGCAACGCCGCCACCGAAGACGTCGTCATGGCGATCCGCACCCGCCGCGCCGACCTCGATCTCGACGTCAACGTGGACACGACGAAGATCATCCCCACCAGCCGCCTCATCGCCCGTCTCTCCGGCATGCAGCCACAGTGGACCAAATCCGTCGTCGGCGCCAACGCCTTCGCCCACGGCGGCGGCATCCACCAGGACGGCGTGCTCAAAGACCGCCGCACCTACGAGATCATGCGCCCCGAAGACATCGGCCTGCCGCCCTCCGAGACGCGCATGCACGTCGGCAAGCTCTCCGGCCGCGCCGCCCTCAACGCCCAGCTCAAAGAGCTGGGCTACGACCTCGCCCCCGACCAGCTCGCCCGCGCCTTCCAGCTCGTCAAGCTCGTCCTCGGCAAGAAGAAAGTGCTGGAAGAGATGGACCTGCGCCGCTGCGCCGACACCGCCATCAACCCCACCGCCACCGTCGCCGATGCGCTGGTGGTCGAGGCCCAGGCCAACGGCGCCGCCGAGTGATGCCATTTGGGTCAAGGGTGTTGGCCTATTATGGCACGGCTTGCGGCGGCGCGACCTCGACGTACGCCGGATCGCTGTTGGGTGCGGGGATGCGCTCGCCGTCCTCGATCATGCCCTGAAGGTGCAGCGTGATCGCCTCGCGCATGTTGGCGAGCAGCTCATCATGTGTAGCGCCGGTGGCGGCGCAGCCCGGCAGATCGGGAACATACGCGCTGAGGTTCTGGCCGCCACGCTCGATAATGATGAGATAGCGATACATGCTCATGTTCTCCTCGGTGACGGCAACCCTGCCTGGCGAAAAATGCTGTCCAGGGTTTTCGGATGCAAGTCATCGCTCGGATGACCGGCAATGGTGACGCGGCCCGGCTTGACCGGGTGCTTGAACTGGCGATGGTCGCCGCGTGTCGTGACCAGACCCCATCCGTCAGCTTCAATCGCCTTGATTGCGTCGCGCACTTTCATGCGGACCACGTCTCACATTCCAACATTGTATCCTCTTGTGCCGTGGATGGCGCGGGAGGGACGCCTGATACCACGCGCTTCCACGCTGCCATTCTTCGCGGACCCCAGGAAGCGCCCGCCTGCCATTAACTGACGCACGGTCAGCGCCTTGACAGCCATCACTGTTTATGGTATTTTAGTTCTATCACCACGACTTCACCTCGTGCCGCTCACACCTGAACAACCGCCCATGAGGCCCAAACATGCCCGCCTCACCCTCGCGCACCAGCCGCCACACACACCTGAATACCCCAGCGGCGTCCCACATCCTTGCCGTTTTTGCCGCCCACCTTGCCACATCTTGCCGTTTCTTGCCGCTTTTGCCACCCATAACACGAAACGTCAAGTTGCCGCGAGCCGCAAACCCCCATGAATTCGGCATGCACGCACATCATCCGTCTGACACCACACCAAAAAGCGGCAAAAACGGCAATGTTGACCGCCCCAGTCAACATTGCCACCCCCAACCGCCGGCTGCCTTTGGGCTTCGCCTGCCGCTCCCCGCGCGGCTATCAGCAGAGACGCGGTTGTATACTAGCGACACAGGCGCCGCGCGCCCACCAGCATGCGGCAGCGCATCGTCCACGCATCGCCCGCGAGGTATATCCATGAAACAAAACACCCTGGCTCCCTGGGCCGAGCCAGTGCCAGACGCCCCCTATCCCCTCACCGCCGATGATCTGCTGGCAATGCCCGATGACGGCTACATCTACGAGCTGGTGGAAGGGAGGTTGGTGCGGATGCCCGGCTCTGGCTTGGAGGCTTCCAGCATCGCAATGTATCTGGGCAGCCTCATCACAACGTACACGCGCCCGCGCAAGCTCGGCATCGTCACCGACGGCACCGGCGAATACAACCTGACCCAGCCCGGCGAAGCCAACGAAACCGCACTCATCCCCGATGTCGCTTTCGTCCGCGCCGACCGGCTCCCGCCCAGGGGCAGCCGCGAGTACAAGGGCGCGCCTCGCCTCGCGCCCGACCTCGCTGTGGAGGTCGTCTCGCCCAGCCAGTATCGCCCGGAGATGGC
>JAICVS010000174.1 GCA_025935195.1 Ktedonobacterales bacterium | reverse complement strand
GCGGCGGCGCTGGGGGGGCTGCCCCCGCATCCCCCCCCCAACCCCCCCCCACCTTAGTTACACCTCCGCCCCCCCCCCCCCACCTCCCCCCCCCCCCGCCCCCCCCCTCACTCTATCTGTGGTGCGCGGTGGCGAGTGGACCACCGCGCTAGCGCGCCGCGGCCGGGTTGCGGCGGCGGGCCAGCGCGTCCACCGTCACCGCCAGGATCAGCACCGCGCCCTCGACCATCAGCTTGATATCCTGCCCCTGGCTCAGCAGGTCCAGCCCGTTCGACAGGCTGCCGATGATCAGCGAGCCGAGCACCACCGCCCAGACCGAGCCGCGCCCACCGAACAGACTGACCCCGCCGATCACCGCCGCCGCGATGGCGTCTAGCAGCAGCGTCGGATCCACCTGAGCCGAGGCCGAGATCGTGCGCGACGATTCGAGGATGCCGCCCACCGCCGCCAGTGTCGAGGCTAGCGCGAAGATGACGATGCGGATGCCCGTCACATTGATACCGGCCCGGCGCGACGCCTCCGGACTGCCGCCGACGGCGTAGACATGCCGCCCGAATCCGGTGAAGCGCAGGATCAGCCAGAAGAGCAACAGCAGCCCCACAAGCGCCAGCGTTGAGTACGGCACACCGCGATAGCTTTCGAACAGCAGCAGCGCGAGGATGACGATCACCACCACGACGCCGGTGCGTGCCAGCACCTCCCAGGTTGGCGGATTGGGCAACCCCTGGCGCGCGCGCCCGGCCCGGTTCGCCAGCACCAGCCCGACGTAGGCGGCGACGAACGGGATCGGCAGCAGCACATCCCAGGGGAAGATCAGATAGTCTGCCGCGATGGCGGTCAGGGATGGGTCAATCAGGCGGATGGTCGTGTTGGGCAGCAGCACGTGCAGCAGCAGCCCCGAATAGCCGATCAATCCGGCCAGTGTCACGATGAACGAGGGTACCCGCAGCACCGCGACGAATACGCCGTTCACCACGCCGACCAGCGCCCCCACCACCAATCCAGCCAGTAGCGCCAGCGCCGCCGGCCATCCCTGGTAGACCGAGAGCGTCACCATCACCGCGCCGCACAGATTCGCCACCGCCGCCAGCGACAGATCGATCTCCGCGATCAGCAGCACGAACACGGCGCCGATCGCCAGCGACGCGATGGTGGCGATCTGGAGCACCAGATTGCTCAGGTTCTGCGGATTCAGGAAGATGCCGCCGCTCGTGATCTGGAAGTAGAGCGCGATCACGACCAGCGTGAGCACCACGGGCAATTGCCCCAGGTCGCCGCGCCGCAACCGCTGGCTGATGGCGTCCGCGATACCCGGCGTGGTGGGCGCCTTCGGCTCAGCGGCGGCCTGCGTCGTCTTGACCCTGGTATCCATAGCCGCTTCCTCCTAGGCGCTCGCCGGCGTCTCGGGTATTGGCTCACCGAACTCCGCGCCGGTGATAGCCGCGATCACCTGCTCAGGCGTCGTCGCCCGCACGTCGAAGGTCGCCACGCGCCGCCCCAGTCGCATCACAATCACGCGATCCACCACGCTGAAGACATCGGCCAGGTTGTGCGAGATGACGATGACGGCCAGCCCTTGCTCGCGCAGGCGGCGGATGAGATTGAGCACCTGCCGCGTCTGCGCCACGCCCAGCGCCGCTGTCGGCTCGTCGAGCTGCACCACCTTCGCGTTGCGCAGGATCGTCTTCGCCACTGCGATAGATTGCCGCTGGCCGCCGGAGAGCGCGGCCACCGGCACGCGCACCGACGGAATCTTGACGTCCAGCGTCTTGAGCACGTCGCGCGTGCGCCGCTCCATATCAGTCTCGCGCAGCGGCCGCACCAATCGCGGGATGATGGTGGTCCGCTCCTCGCGGCCCAAGAACAGATTTCCCACCACGTCTAGGTTGTCGCACAGCGCCAGGTCTTGGTAGACCGTCTCGATGCCGAGCCGCGTCGCGTCCTGGGGCCTGGTGATCGTGACGCGCTGGCCCTCGACCTCGATCTCGCCACTATCAGGGATGTAGGCGCCGGAGATCGTCTTGATCAGGGTGGATTTGCCGGCGCCATTGTCGCCGACCAGCCCGACGACCTCACCAGTGTAGACCTCGAAATCCACGTCTTGCAGGGCTTGCACCGCCCCAAACGCCTTGCTGATATGGCGCAGCCGCAGCGCCGGCATGTCGCTTCGCGTCGCCGTGGCCGCCTCGCCCGCCGCCCTCTGGGCCGGAATCTCTTCGGCCATACCCCACCTCCGATCGCTCAGGTGATGAGCGGGCGGACGCCATCAACCGCCGCCACATCGCGCGTGTTGAGACGCCCGCCCGAATCAAGCAAAACCCTGGGAAGACGCCAGGCGGGGGACATGCCACAGCCTGATCGCATCGCTCTCAGCGTCAGCAGATGCCATCCGTGCCCTTCGGCACACCCTGGCAGATCTCCTGCTTGGTCACGAACCCATCGGCCAGCACCGTCGTCTTGATGTTGGACTTATCCACCGCGACCGGCGTCTCCAGCACCGACTTCAGGCTGCCGCCGGTAGTGGTCTTGGTCGTGCCATTCACGATGGAAGATGTGCTGGTGCCTTTGCTGATCGCGGCCACGAGCTGCGCTGTCGCGTTGGCCTCCTTGGTGATGGCCTTGTAGACTGTCATGGCTTGCGTGCCGAGCAGGATATTCTGGATGCCCGTCACCGTCGCGTCCTGCCCCGTCACCAGCACTTTTCCGGCCAGCCCCTGCGACTTGAGCGCCGCGATCACGGTGCCGGCCATGCCGTCGTTGGCGACGTACGCCACCGCGACCTTGCCCTTCGCCGAGGTGAGCGCCGCCTCCATCTCGGACTGCGCCGTGTTGTTGTTCCAGTCCGGCGTGTACTGCTCGTAGACCTTGTTCAGCGCCTTGCCCTTGATCAGCGGATCGAGCGCCTGGTGCGCGCCATCGTGGAAGAGGATGGCGTTGTTGTCGGTCTGCGAGCCATTGATCATCACCAGGTTGTTGGTGCCGCGGCTCTGCACGAAGCTCTTGTAGTGCGCCGCGACGTAGTCGCCCTGCAGCTTGCCCACCGAGACGTTGTCGAAGGAGACGTAGTAGGCCGTGTCGTTGTCCTGAATCAGGCGGTCATAGGCGATGACCGGCACGTTCTGCGCCTTGGCCTTCTGCACGATAGTTGAGGCCTTCTGGCTGTCCTGTGGCGCGACCACCAGGATGCAGTCGCCCTTGGTCAGAGCCGTCTCGGCCTGATTGAGCTGGGTGTCGGCACTGTTGTTGGCGTTGCTGAAGTCGAGCTGGACTCCGGGCAGCGCCTGCTTGAGGGCCGTCTGCAACAGCGGATGATCTTTGCCCTCCCAGCGCGCGGAGGTGTCGCTTTCAGGCAGCAGCACGCCGACCTTGGTGCAGCCCTTGCCGTTTGCGGCGCCCGTGCCGCCACCGCTCGTGCTCGTGCTGTTGCTGCACGCTGTAAGGATGCTCGCGACCATGGCCGCGCCCAGGAAGGCCGTGCTGGTGATCCGCCAGCGCGATGAGTGCGTGAACAATCGCATCGGTCGCCTCTCCCTTCGTTCCTGTCGATCCCTTTGCGCCAGGACATGTCGCCTGTGCCCATAACTACGCACAAACATGCCCGCACCTCTCGTGACGCCACTCCTTTCAGTGGAACTCCGCCCGATTCCCGTTATAGTCGCGTTGCACACCCAATAGGGGACGCGATTGAAGTGTTTCATCCCACGATGGCGACGCGGCGCGGCGGTGGCGTGAGCGACGCCACCGCGGGCGCGAATACCGCATCCAGCACCAGCGCGACGGCGCCCAGCGCGATGGCGCTCTCGCCCAGCGCGGCCAGCTCGATACGTGCGCTCGCTGAAGCGGCTGCGAGGCTGCGCGCCGCGATGGCCGCTCGCACCGGTGCGATCAGCAGCTCGCCCGCCCGCGCCACGCCGCCGTCGAGCAGAATCAGCGATGGATTGACCAGATTCACCAGCCCCGCCAGCGCGACGCCGATCCGCTCGCCTGCCCGCGCGATGGCCTCACGACTCGCCGCATCCCCCGCCCGCGCCGCGCGCACGACGTTAGCCACATCTACATCGGCCACATCGGCCACATCGGCCACTTCCACGCTGCTGCCCGCGCCACTGAGCGCCGCGCGCACGATCGCGCCGGCCCCCGCCACCGCCTCCAGGCAGCCGCGGTTGCCACAGTCGCAGCGCGGGCCGTCCACGTCCAGAGTGAGATGGCCCAGTTCGCCAGCGAAGCCCTGGCTGCCTCGGTAGACCGCGCCGTTGACCACCAGCCCACAGCCGATGCCGGTGCCCACCTTCACATAGGCGAAGTCCGCGACGCCCCGGCCCGCGCCAAAGCGACTCTCGCCCAGCGCGCCCATATTAGCGTCGTTATCCAGGTAGACCGGCACGCGCAACGCCCGGCGCAGCGCTGCCCGCACGTCCACGCGATCCCAACCCGGCATGCGCGGCGGCGCGACCAGGGTGCGCAGCGCGCCATCCATCGGGCCGGGGATGCCCAGGCCTACACCCACGACCGTCTCCCAGGCGATGCCATGCGTAGCGGCGCAGCGGCGTAGCGCATCCGCGACTCGCGGCAGGCAGATATCTGGCCCGGCATCCGTATCCAATGGGCCGGACTGGCGCGCGAGTGGCTCCGCGGCGAGGTTCGCGGCGATGATGGTGAGATGCGTGCGGCCCAGGTCCACGCCGAGGATGACGCCGGCCGCGGCGTTGAAATGCAGTGGCGTCGCCTTGCGCCCGCCGCTCCTGGCCGCGCTCAACAGCTCACCCTCGCGCACCAGCCCATCCGTGAGCAGCGCGTCCACGATGCTGCCGACGGTCGTGCGCGAGAGCCGCGTGCGCTCGGCAATGGCGACACGCGCCAGCGGCCCTTCCGTGCGGATGCAGTTGAGCACCAGCCCGCGATTCAGCTCGCGCATGGTACGCAGCCCGGCTCCCCGTGTCGCGGTCGCGCCGGCCGTCACGCCCACTCCCGCGCCATGCCCGCCGTCGGAGCGGGCGCGCATCTGGCGCACCAGGTGTTTGACGGTATTGCTCACGCTTTTCCCCCTCCCCGTCGAGGGATGCCTCGCGCACCGGTGCCGGATCAGACCGCCGCGGAGCCATTCCGGTATGCGTTACCGAGACTGTACCCAAGCAGGCGCCAGTTCGTCAAGTGTACTTACTAACCATAAGTGCGCCAACCTACTCGGCGCGGCGTCGGCGGATACGCGGGGTGTTCGCCGCTGGCATTGCGCTTCGGCGTGTGATACAATCCGAACAGATATGGCCTGGTGGATCGCGCGGATTTTGCTAATTGGACCAGGCCAATTGGAGCCAATAGACGCCGCGACCGTAAAGCGCGTCGCGGCCCCAGCCAACGGGAGGCAACACCTCGTGGAGCAGCAGACCGGCACCCTGCGCGTCAAGCGCACTTTCCCCGAAATGCTCAAAGGCGGCGTCATCATGGATGTCGTCAACGCCGAGCAGGCCCGCATCGCTGAGGAGTCCGGCGCCTCCGCCGTCATGGCGCTCGAGCGCGTTCCGGCCGACATCCGCCGTGACGGCGGCGTCGCGCGCATGAGCGACCCCGAGCTGATCATCCAGATCAAAGAGGCCGTCACCATCCCCGTCATGGCGAAGTGCCGCATCGGCCACTTCGTCGAAGCCGAGATTCTCCAGGCGCTCGGCGTGGACTGCATTGACGAGTCCGAGGTGCTGACCCCCGCCGACGAGGCGTTTCACGTCAACAAGCACACCTTCGACGTGCCCTTCGTCTGTGGCGCGCGCGATCTGGGTGAGGCGCTGCGCCGCATCGGCGAGGGCGCGGCGATGATCCGCAGCAAGGGCGAGGCCGGCACCGGCAACATCGTCGAGGCCGTGCGCCACCTGCGCACCATCACCGACGGCATCCGCAAGCTCACCATCGTTCCCGAAGAGGAGCTGATGACCGAGGCCAAGAATCTCGGCGCCCCCTACGAGCTGGTGCGCGAGGTGCGCGCGCTGAAGCGGCTGCCCGTCGTGCTCTTCTGCGCCGGTGGCGTCGCCACCCCGGCGGACGCCGCGCTGGTGATGCGGCTCGGCTCCGACGGCGTCTTCGTTGGCTCCGGCATCTTCAAGTCCGCCGACCCCCTGCGCCGCGCCAAGGCCATCGTCAAGGCCACCACCCACTTCGAGGATCCCGCCATCCTGGCCGAGGTCTCACGCGGGCTAGGCGAGCCGATGCGCGGCATCGAGCTGGGCGCCATCCCCGAGCGCGAGCTGATGGCCGCGCGCGGCTGGTAGGCCATTAGCCTGGCTTCTTCAGGGAACCGCCGCTCGCCCAGTGCGCTGTGGCGGTCGCGCTCTGGCTCCCCCTCGCCCCATGGGGAGAGGGAGTTGGGGGTGAGGAACCCTGCGCCGACCGATTGGCAACGCTTGGCCTGGAATACACGTAGTGTTGTCGGGGCGACTCCCCAGTCGCCCGCCGCGCCTGTCGCGGCGATTCTTGAAAAAGAGCGAGCGGAGCGTATGGCGCGGATCGGCGTGCTCGCCCTGCAGGGCGACTTTCGTGAGCACATTCACACCCTGCGCGCGCTGGGCGCGGTGGCACATCCCGTGCGACTTCCGCGGGAGCTTGACGGCGTTGATGGGCTGATCATCCCCGGCGGCGAAAGCACCGTGATGGGCAAGCTCATGGTCGAGTACGGGCTAGATCAGCCGGTGCGCGATCTCATCGCCGTCGGCACACCCACCTGGGGCACCTGCGCCGGGCTAATCTTGCTCTCGCGCGCCACCGACAACGCACTCGCTGGGCAGCCGCTGCTCGCCGCGCTGGACGTGCGCACACGCCGCAACGCCTTCGGCCCGCAGCGCGCCAGCTTCGAGGCCGATCTGCCGGTACCCGCGCTGGGCGACCCGCCCTTCCACGCCGTCTTCATCCGCGGCCCGGCGGTCTTATCCGTCGGCGCGGATGTCGAGGTGCTTGCCCGTTTAGAGAATTTGAGACATACTAGTGAGAGCAACGAGAGCACAGGTCAGGGGACCATCGTGGCGGTCCGGCAGGGGCATCTGCTGGGAACCGCGTTCCATCCGGAGGTGACCGGCGACCCGCGCTTCCACGAGTACTTCCTTGGCATGGTGCGGGGAGCGCGCGCAGAGCAGCAGATGTGACGATACCGCACTCCGCGATACCGCGCGCCGCCCATACCATCCTGAGGTTCAGGCGACCCGGCCCTCACCGCGAGCGTCTCAAGAACGCCTGTGGAGGGCCGCCAAGGCCGCGTGAGAGGGGTTCCATCCCGGAATGATCCGGCCTGTACCCAGCTTTGTCCTGCCGGGCATGTTCTACGCCCTCGACCGCTACATGCGGTCGCGGCACAGCGACTATGCCAACTTCGTGATCGCTCAACCGCTCGACGAGCCACGAAGCAGCCTCGCTGCCCTCCGCGACGCCCTCTTTCCTGTCGCCCGCAACGCCCACACCTGGATCTGCGAAGAAAACTGGCATCCCCTCGGCGTCGCGCAGGCGCGCGCCCGCCCCGGTAACCTGGCTTGGGACCTCACGTTCCTCGCCGCCATGACCCGCCGCGACGATCAGCCCGCCTTCGCGGCCGCCCAGGACGAGGCATTGCTAGAGTTGGTGCAATACGCCCTGAACGCCGCCATCATGCGCGGGGTACATCGCGTCTTCGCGCGCGTCGAGGATGAGCGCCCGGAGCTCGAAATCTTCGGCAAGCTCAGCTTCCAACGCTACGCCCGCGAGCTAACCTACTGGCTGCCCTCCGCCACGGACGGCCTGGACGCCCTCGCCCTCGCCCCCGACCTGGATGCGGAGCGCGCGAGCAGCGCCAACGGCACAGCCGCCAACGCCTCCGTACCGCTGCGTCCCTGGCACCGCCACGACGACTGGGGCCTGCTGCGGCTCTACGACTCCTGCACCCCCAAGCGCGTGCAGATGGCGGAGGGGCTAACCGGCGACGAATTCGTGCAGACGCGCGCGGGCGGCGGCCGTACCTGGTATCTGCCGCTCGTCGAGCCGCACTGCGTCGCCTACGTCTACGACCGCGGCGTGCGGCTCGGCGGCTGGATGCGACTGCGCCTCGGGCGCGGTTCCCAGCCGCATCAGCTCTGGCTGATGGCGCATCCCGACGAGCCAGGCGTCCCACGCGCGCTGCTGCGCTCCGCCCTCGGCATGCTCGCCCGCGAAGCGCCTCGGCCTGTGCTCTGCCTGGCACGCGAGTATGAAGGGCATATCGTTGACGCCCTGCGCGCCGGCGGTTTCGAGCAGTGCGCCGCCCACGCGCTGCTCGTGCGCCACCTGCTGATGCGCGCGCTGTGGAAGCGCGAGGTTCCCGCCGTGGAACCACGAATTCTGTATGGCGTCAAAGGGATAGGGACATCCTCCACACGCATGAGCGAAGGTGAAAAGGCACACTATGCAACACACGATCACTGACGATCTCGACGCCCTGCTCGCCGTGCTCCCGCCCCGCGTCCGCGAGGCCATCGCCCAGATGCACGACCGTGGTGACCTCCTCGAGATTGTCTTGGACCTCGGGCGCCTGCCCGAGGGCCGGTTCCCCGACCGGGAAGTGATCTTGAGCGATACGCCGATCTCGATGCAGGATTTGGACGACGTGGTGGGGCGGATCGGCGCGTTCGGCGACGACAACCGCGCCGGCATCGAGCGCACGCTGCACCGCATCAGCGCCATCCGCAACCGCCGCGGCCACGTCATCGGCCTCACCTGCCGCGTCGGCCGCGCCATCCAGGGTACCGTCGCGCTCATCCGCGACGTGGTGGAGCAAGGCAACTCGATCCTGATCCTGGGTCGGCCCGGCGTGGGCAAGACCACGCTCTTGCGCGAGGCGGCGCGTGTGCTGGCCGACGAGCTGGGCAAGCGCGTGGTGGTGGTGGATACCTCCAACGAGATCGCCGGCGACGGCGACGTGCCGCATCCAGGCATCGGTCGCGCACGGCGCATGCAGGTGGCGCGTCCGGTCGCGCAGCATCAGGTGATGATCGAGGCGGTGGAGAACCACATGCCGGAGGTGATCGTCATTGATGAGATCGGCACGGAATTGGAGGCGCTGGCGGCGCGCACGATTGCCGAGCGCGGGGTGCAGCTGGTGGGGACGGCGCATGGGCGCACGCTGGACAACCTGCTGGTGAACCCGACGCTGGCCGATCTGGTGGGGGGGGTGCAGGCGGTGACGCTGGGCGATGAGGAGGCGCGGCGGCGCGGCACGCAGAAGACGGTGTTGGAGCG
>JAICVS010000250.1 GCA_025935195.1 Ktedonobacterales bacterium | reverse complement strand
GGCGGGCAACCGCATGCTTCCGGCTGTGAGCCACCATCCGACGGTCGAGGAGGAACCCCAATGGCCGATCCAGTCAAGCCGCTCAGCGATTTCCATGAACAGGTCGCCATCGTCACCGGCGCCAGCAGCGGCATCGGCGAGGCGATTGCCGAGGCGCTGGTGCAGCGCGGCGCGCACGTCGCGCTCTTCGCGCGGCGCACTGACCGCATACGCGCGCTGGCCGAGCGGCTCTCCCGCGCGACGAACGGCGAGCATTACGGCGAGACACTCACCGTGACGGGCGATGTGCGCCAGCTGGAGGACGTACAGCGCCTGGTGCGCGCGGTGCTGGATCGCTGGGGCCGGCTGGACATCCTGATCGCCAACGCCGGATTCGGCTACCGCAAGCCCGTCGTGGAAGGTGATCCCGCGCGCTGGAAAGAGATGATCGACACCAACGTCTACGGCCTGCTGCTCACGCTCAAGTTCGGCATCCAGCCCATGCTGGAGCGCGGGCGCGGCAAAGTGATCATCACATCCTCGGTCGCCGGCCGCGTCGCCACGCCCGGTGGCAGCGCCTACTGTGGCACCAAGTTCGCCGCCAGCGCCATCGCCGACTCCGTGCGCCAGGAGGTCGGCCCGCGCGGCATCCAGGTGACGAGCATCGAGCCGGGCGTCGTGATCTCGGAGTTCCAGCGCGTGGCCGAGTACACGCCGGACATCCTCGCCAACATGCTCAAAGGCGCCGAGCCGCTCATGCCCGGCGACATCGCCCGCGCCGTGGTCTTCGCGCTGGAGCAGCCCGCCCACGTTGGCATCTCTGAGATCCTCGTGCGCCCAACCGGGCAGACGTATCCGTAGCGTAGCCGGTTACGCCCCCTCGCTCCTCTGTTGGCCCACCGCCGCGTCGCGGTGGTATCCTGTACCCGGCTATCTCAACCGAAGGCGCTTGCGGGATTCGGGCCGGTGGCGGGGCGCGTGTCGCTCCCCCTCGCCCGCGCCTGCGTAGGGACAGTGACGCACCACCGCGACGCGAAAGGGGGCGAAGACGCACATGGCGATATCGGAGCAGGCCGCGAGCACAGGCGCGCAGGGACAGCAGGGACAGCAGGGACACCCGCATGGGCGCGCGCCGCAGCCCGCGCCGCTGGACCTCTATAACCTGGACTCGCTATTCACCGAGGATGAGCGGCTGGTGCGTGACACGGTGCGCAAGTTCGTGCGCGACCAGGTGTTGCCGATCATTGGCGAGCACTTCGAGGCCGGCACCTTCCCGCGCTCGCTGATTCCCCAGATCGCGGAGATGGGTCTGCTCGGCATGCACCTGGAGGGCTACGGCTGCGCCGGCCTGAACGCCGTCAGCTACGGCCTCGCCTGCCAGGAGCTGGAGTATGGCGACAGCGGCCTGCGCTCGTTCGTCTCGGTGCAGGGGTCGCTGGCGATGTTCCCCATCTGGGCCTTCGGCAGTGAGGAGCAGAAGCAGGCGTATCTGCCCAAGATGGCCGCCGGCGAGCTTATCGGCTGCTTCGGGCTGACGGAGCCGGATTCGGGTAGCGATCCCGGCTCCATGCGGACCACTGCCCGCCGCGACGGCGACAGCTACGTGCTCAACGGCACCAAGATGTGGATCACCAACGGCGGTTTCGCCGATCTGGCCGTCGTCTGGGCCAAGACGGCCGGCGACGCCGAGGACGGCATCCGCGGCTTCATCGTCGAGCGCGGGACACCCGGCTTCACCACCAGCGACGTGCATCACAAGCTCTCGCTGCGCGCCTCCGTCACCAGCGAGCTGCACTTCGCGGACTGCCGCATCCCCGCCGCGCGGATGCTGCCGAACGTGCGCGGGCTGCGCGGCCCGCTCTCCTGCCTGGACGAGGCGCGCTACGGCATCGCCTGGGGCGCCAACGGCGCGGCGCGCGCCTGCTACGAGGCGGCGCTGGACTACGCCAAGACGCGCATCCAGTTCGACAAGCCGATTGGCGCGTTCCAGCTCACACAGCGCAAGCTGGCCGACATCGCCACCGAGCTGGTGAAGGCGGAACTGCTGGCGCTCCAGCTCGGCCGGCTCAAGGATCAAGGGCTGGCCCATGCGGTGCAAGTCTCGCTCGCCAAGCGCAACAACGTGCGCCAGGCGCTCGCCACCGCCCGTGAGGCGCGTTCCATCCTCGGCGCCAACGGCATCACGCTGGAGTACCCGATCAGCCGCCACATGAACAACCTGGAGTCGGTCTACACCTACGAGGGCACCGACGACATCCACACGCTCATCCTCGGCCAGGCGATCACCGGCTTCAACGCCTTCGCGTAGCGCATGCCATCCCGATGGATACTTGATGGATAGCGGTAGGGGCGGCCGATCTGGCCGCCCCTACGATTGTGGCGCCTGCGCTCGTCCGGCCCGAAGGCCCGCACGCGCCCTGCTAAACTGTACGCGAGCGCGTTACAGATTGCTCACCCGCTTGTTCGCGTTCCCATCAGTACACCACGACCGGGGTGCCAACGTCGGTCCAGTTGTAGACCCAGAGCATGTTGTCTTCGGGGAAGTTGACGCAGCCGTGCGAGCCGCCGTTGAAGGCCAGCGGATCCCAGTGCGGCAGGTTCGAGCCGGGGCCGAACTGGTAGCGCCACCAGGCATCGTGCAGGAAGAAGCCGTAGTTGGCGAACAACACCGCATAGTTGATCGGAGTCGGCGCGTACCAATCGGGCGATCCTTTCGGCGCGCTCGACCGGAATTCGATGTGCGCGTCGCGCTCCATGGCGTAGTGCAGGCCGGGCGGCGTCGGCAGGTCTTGCCGGCCCGTCGTGACGTACGACCAGTAGACCAGCACGCCGTTCTCGTAGAAGCGCGCGGTCTGCTCGATCAGCGAGACCATCACCACTTTGCCGCTGAGGATCTGGTACTGCCGCATCAGGCCGAGGTCGGTCTGGTGCGCCTGCCAGGGCGGGGTCGTGTCGCTGCTGTCGTCGTGCAGCGCGCGCAGGTTGGTGATCAGCACATTGATGTCGGCGTCGGCGTTCTGGAAGTCATCGCTGGTCTGGGCGGCGTCGAAGCGGTCCCGCGCGTCGCCGATGCCCTCGAATGGGTCGGCGTAGGAGTAGGCGCGTGTTGGGTCAATCGCTTGCTCGGCGTCCACCAGCTTGCGCAGCAGCGCCAGGTCGGCGCGCGCCTTGCCGCGCACCAGCGGCAGCGCCATGGCGTTGGTCTGCGTGGTGAGGCGCTGGGCGATGGTGAGGTAGTCGGCCAGCGATTTCGCCTGGGCCAGATCGGCGGCGTCGGCGTCGTGCTGCCGCTGGAAGTCGGCGGTCTGCTCGCCCCAGGCTTTCAGCTCGTCAATGCGCGCCTGGAAGCCGCTGAGCATCGTCTGGCCGATGTAGGGTAGCGCCTCGGTCTGGTCGGCCATGAGCTGCATGACCTGCCCGTCAATCACGTCGTTGAGCTTCTGGTAGCGGTCCGCCGTCGCGGCGTCGCGGAAGACCTGTAAATCCTGCTCGTATTCCTGCTCGCCGAAGCTGGTGGTGATGCCGGCGGCGCGCATCGCGGCCACGGTCTGCTTGAAGTCTTGCAGCTTCTGATAGGCGGGCCAGAGCGCGTTTAGGGCCGACGTCTGCGCGCGCACCGTCGCGTCTACTTTGGCGTAGTCGCCAGCGGTCTTGGCGTTGTCGAAGTCTTTGAGCGCCTGATCCAGCCGGGCCTGATAGGCGGCCGCTTCGGTGAAGCCCTGGGCACGGCGCTGGTTGAGCACGTTGGTCAGCGCGCCGAAGTCCGCCTGGGCCTGCTTCTTGAGCG
>JAICVS010000095.1 GCA_025935195.1 Ktedonobacterales bacterium | reverse complement strand
GGGCTGGGTCCGCGGTGAGCAAGCTGGCCAGCCCGCTCCCGCCTCGCCGCGTGTGGCCGTGGTCACCAGCCTCTGCGCCCCGCTCTACGCGGCGGCCACTGGCTCTGAGCCGCTCGACGAGGTCCACATCTCGACCGTCCTGATGCTCGCTCCCCGTGCGGAGCAGCGCCGGGAGCGCGGGCGCATCCCCGTCCGGCTGCCGGGAGCGCGCACCGGCTGGCTGGACGAGCGCGACGTGGCCCTGCGCGAGCGCGAGCGCGCCCTGCCGGAGCGCGGGCCGACCGCCGCGCTGGACCTGGCCCATGCGCTGCTCGGCGTGCCCTACCTCTGGGGCGGCACCTCGCCCAAGGGCGTGGACTGCAGCGGGCTGGCGCAGCTTGCCTACCGCGTTGCGGGCTGTGCGCTGCCACGCGACGCCGACCAGCAGTACGCCTTCGTGCCGTATCTGGTCGAGCGCGGCGACCTGCGGCCGGGCGACTTGCTCTCCTTCGCCGCGGGCGGCAAGATTGACCACGTGGCGCTGGCGCTGGGCGGGGCGCGGTTGATCCACGCCACCGGCGCCGTCATGCGCGTCACCCTCAACTCGCTCGACCCGGCCGACAGCGACTATAGCGAGCGGTTGGCCCGCATGTACGCGGGAGCGCGCCGTCCGATGCCCGCGCTGGCCGGTCCCGCCGGCGTGGGCTACGAGACCCACGCGGGCAGCGCGGAGCGAGCACAATGAGCGCGGCGGATGGACCGACCCCTGGGCATGCACAGGATCCGACGCCCGTGCTGGAGGCGAAGGTGCCGCGGGCGGGCCGCACCCAGGCCCGCGCCATCCGCTCCCTCTGACTGCGCTGGTGCGCCGGGCTTTGATGCTGTCAGCGAAAGGATGGACGACGAGCATGCCGATTCTCCCATACAAGGGCAAGTGGCCCACCATCGCCGCCGACGCCTTCGTAGCGCCCACCGCGACCATCGTGGGCGCCGTGACCATCGAGGCCGGGGCCAGCGTCTGGTTCGGCGCCGTCATTCGCGCCGACGAGGAGCATGTGGTGATCGGCCGCGGCTCCAACGTGCAGGACAACTGCACGATCCACATTGACCACGGCGTTCCCTGTGTCATCGGCGCGGACTGCACGCTCGGCCACGGCGCCGTCGTCCACGGCGCGACGCTGCACGACCGCGTGCTGGTGGGCATGCGCGCCACCGTGCTCAACGGTGTGGTGCTGGGCGACGACTGTATTGTCGCGGCGGCGGCGCTGGTGCCGGAGGGCAAGCGCTTCGCTGGCGGCGAGCTGATCGTCGGCGTGCCGGGCCGGGTCGCCCGCGCCGTCACCGCGCCGGAACGCGAGCGGGCGCTGAACGGGCTGCGCCACTACGCCGAGTATGCCGCGGAGTACAGCCGCACGCTGGCGGAGCCATCCACACAGGAAGCGCAAGCGTCTCAGGCAACTCAGGCTTCGGGGGGCAGCGAGAAGGCGTAGGGGAGCAGATCGGGCAGGCGCAGCGCATCGGGGATGCCGTCCACGTAGTAGACGGCGTCGGGCGCAAGCTCGGCGAGCCACTGGCGGCAGGCGCCACAGGGCGTGCGCTGCGAGACGGGGGCGTCGGGTGTGGCGTCAATGCAGGCGACCGCGACGTGGGTGACGCGGGGGCGAGGGAACTGCGCGGCCCCGGCATCATTCGGCGCGTCGAGCTGGAAGGCGGCGGCCAGCGCGGCGCGCTCGGCGCAGAGCGTCAGCCCATAGGAGGCGTTCTCCACATTCGCACCCGTCACGACCCGCGGCCCGTCGCCCGTCTCTATTACCACCGCCGCGCCGACGCGGAAACGCGAATAGGGTGCGTAGGCGCGCAGGGCGGCCGCCTTCGCCCGCGCCAGCAGCTCGTCTCGATCCATACGCCGCTCACCTCTCATCGTTGGCTCCCTGGCATGAATGCCAGGGGTAATCCCCGCCCGGCACTTGTGCGCTCCACCCGACGGACGCCGCGGGGTTAGAGTATACTCTCCCAGACGTCGCGGCGGCGCGAGCATGTGGCCGCGATACGGCGTTAGGAAGGCAGGTGCGAGATGCAGCCGATGGCCCGCACGCCGATTGCCCATCCCGTGCGCCTGCTCTTCATGGGTACGCCGGATTTCGCGGTGCCGTCGCTGGCGGCGCTCTGCGAGAATTGCGCGCCGGGGCGCATATGGCCGGGCGGCCTCGATCTCGTCGGCGTGGTCACGCGCCCGGACAAGCCCGCCGGACGCGGGCGGCAGGTCGTCCACGCGCCGGTCAAGCGCTACGCGCTGGAGCAGGGCATCCCCGTTCACCAGCCGGGGCCGCTGCGCCGGCAGGAGGCGCTGGCCGAGATCAAGGCGCTGGCGCCGGACGTGATCGTGGTCGCCGCCTTCGGCCAGATTCTGCCGCCGGATGTGCTGCGATTGCCCGGCTTCGGCTGCCTCAACGTCCACGCCTCGCTGCTGCCGCGCCATCGCGGCGCCGCGCCCATCCAGGCCGCCATCCTGGACGGCGACGCCGAGACGGGCGTCACGATCATGCTGATGGACGAGGGGCTGGATACTGGACCGATGCTGGCGCGGCGCGCGACGCCGATCACGCCTGATGAGACCGCCGGGGCGCTCTCCGAGCGGCTGGCGCAGCTAGGCGCGGCGCTGCTGATCGAGACGCTGCCGCGCTGGCTCGCCGGCGGCATCACGCCGGAGGAGCAGGACGCAGCCGGCGCAACGCTCACGCGGCCAATCGCCAAGCAGCAGGGTCGGCTCGACTGGACACTTCCCGCCGAGGAGCTGGCGCGGCGTGTACGCGCGTACACGCCCTGGCCCGGCGCGTACACGACGTGGGCGGGGCGGACGGTGAAGATTGCGCGCGCGCGGGCGGTGCCAGATGACGCCGCAGGACGCCAGCCGGGAACGTGCTATCTGGTAGGCGAGGGTGGAAGTAGTGAGCTGCGCTGCGCCTGCGGGCAGGGGGCGCTGGCGCTGGAGATGATACAATTGGAGGGCCGCCGCGCGCTGCCCGTCGCGGACGTGCTGCGCGGCCATCCACGGCTCGCGCACGCCGTCTTCTCCTGAAAATCCCTCGATTGGAAGCTCTTGCCCGCATGATCGATCTCGCCAATACGCCCGCACCTGAAACCCGCGAACAGCAGAAGACCGACCTCTTCGGCCTGACGCTGCCGGAGTTGGTGGACTGGCTGGCCGCGCGCGGTCAGCCGGCCTTCCGCGCGCGCCAGCTCGCCGGCTGGCTCTACGACGCCCTGACGGCGGATTTCGCCGTGATGCGCACGCTGCCTACGTTGCTGCGCGATCTGCTGGCACGTGAGGCGGAGATCGCCGGGCCGGCGGTGCGCCGCGAGCTGGCATCGCGGGACGGACGCACGCGCAAGCTGCTGCTGGCGCTGGCGGACGGCCGGCTCGTCGAGTCGGTGCTGATGCTCTACCCGGCGTCGGATGAGAGCCGCGCGCGCGCCACGGTCTGCGTCTCCACGCAGGCGGGCTGCGCGTTCGGCTGCACCTTCTGCGCGACGGGGCAGATGGGCTTCGACCGGCATCTGACGACCGGCGAGATCGTGGCGCAGGTGGTCCATTTCGCGCGCGAGCTGCGCCGCGAGCCGTGGATCGCGCCGGACGGCCAGCGCATCGATCGCGTGTCGAATCTGGTCTTCATGGGCATGGGCGAGCCGCTGCACAACTACGAGAACACGCTGCACGCGGTGCGCATCCTCAATATGGCGGAAGGGCTGAACATCGGCGCGCGCCACGTGACGATCTCGACGGTCGGCCTCGTGCCGGGCATTCTGCGGCTGGCCGAGGAGCCGCTACAAGTCAATCTCGCCATCTCGCTGCACGCGCCCAACGACGCGATGCGACTGCGTACGATGCCGGTGACGCGCAAGTATCCCATCGCCGCCGTGCTGGATGCGTGCCAGGCGTATACCGCGCGCACCAACCGTCAGGTGACGTTCGAGTACGTGCTGCTGGCGGGAGAGAATGACGGGGTGGCACAGGCGCGCGCGCTGGCGGCGCTGTTGCGCCCGCTGCGTCAGCTCTGCCACGTCAACCTGATCCCGGTCAACGCGACATCCGCCGCCTTCCGGCCGCCGTCGGGCGAGGCGATCCGCGCGTTCCGCGAGACGCTGCGCGCGGGCGGCGTGAGCAACAGCGTGCGTGCCGAGCGCGGCGATGACATCGCCGCCGCCTGCGGCCAGTTGCGCACGCGCGAGGGGCGGATTGGCAAGAGCGCGCCGGTTTTGCCCACGGCATGACCGCACGGCCGCGGGCGCATGAGGAGCGGAATGCGCGATGAGCTATCAGTTCGCCGACTTTTTCGCGCTGGCTGATGAGGTGGTGATGCAAGATGCGAAGCGAACGTGGCCTGGATGCCGCGCCCGCCTCGTCACTGCGCCCTTTCACGGTATCGGCGTCGCGGTTCCCGAACGCGCGTTGACCTACGGAGAGCCAGAGGAAGCTTACGAGTGGGCGATTGCGATGTGGAACAACATCGAGACGACACTGCCCGACTGGAGCCGGCACTATCCCGACGTTTCGTTCGTCTTCCCGCGCACTGACTGCTTCGGCGGAAACTGTCTCTATGAGGGATATACCTGCCGGGACGGGGTAATCATTGAGCGCATGGGCGGCGAGAGCGTTGCTCGCGGTGGTGACGCATTGCGGCGGTTGATTCGCTACCTCGGCGTTGAATTGGGTGCTCCACCTTACTTCGAGCCGCTCGTTCGCGGCTACTTCGATGCCGCGGAATGATCGACAATGCCAAAACGGGCCAGGATTCTTCCCTGGCCCGTCGCCGTGTGCGCTGCCCCTTCCCTTCTCTCTCCTCCGTGAACCTCCCGATCCTCCGTTTCCTCCGTGGTGAACCGTAACCCCCTACCCGCCGAGCGCCGATGCGACGATGGACGGCACCTTCAGCGGCGAGGGCGACTTCTCCAGCTTCGCCAGCTTGCGGAAGACTTTGCGCCCGGCGGAGCCGCGATTGACGAACCAGGGCGGTGTGGGTGTCACACGGAAGGGCGAGCGCAGCACCGTCTTTTGCGGGCGCGCGAACATCAGCGTGTTATGCACCACGCCCGTGCCGGATTGGATGTCCGTAAGCGCATGGCCGGGGTAGGCGCCCCAGGTCGTCGTGCCGAGCACGAAGCTCGCCCCCGCCCAGTAATTGATGCCGACGGTGCCGTAGCGCAGATTCGCCACGGCGCGCTCCAGCGCCGCCCGCACGGCAGTGTCCTTCAGTGAGGCTGGATGCACCAGGATCGTCGCGTTCAGCGTGCCCCACAACTGGTCGTTGCAGAACGCCACCGCATGGTCAATGTACTCCGCGACGCTGCCCGCCTCCAAGGCTGTCTCCGCGAAGAGGCTGCAGAACGCCTCGGTCGTGAAGCAGATGTCGTCCTCACGCGCCGGGTCCACGCCCGTTACGAGAGTCCACGGCAGCGCGCCCGCGCCTGGCGAGCCGATCTGCTCCGCCTCTGGGTGCGCCGCGACGAACGAGGCGTGGTGGTCGGCCGCCCCTGGGTAATACGCCTGCCGTGGGGGGGCGGCCGCCAGCACCTCGCGCATGTGCCGCAGCAGCGCGTCGCGCTGCTTCCAGCCGGCGTGCTGCACGATCACGCGCGTCGCGTTGCAGTTGAAGCCGGCATTGTTGGTCAGCATGCTGGCGATGTGCGCGCCGTGGTAGCGCAGATCGGCCGCGCTCCACGGTCCCGGCACGACGATCACTGGGCTGACGTTGCCTAGCTCGCCGGTGACGCGCTTGCTCAGTTGCGGCGTTCCCGCCGCCTTGCGCGCCGCGCCCTCCGGCCCCGTCCCGAAGACGATGGCGTCGAACGTCTTGTCCGAGCCGGTGATGTGAATCTCCTCGATGTCGGGGTGATGGCAGAGGTACGCGCCCTCACGCGCGCCGCCGTAGACCACGCGCAGGTAGCCCGGCTCGATCAGCGCGCGGAACGCCTCCTCGATCAGCGGCCCCAGGTAGGCGTTCACCGGATTCGTCTTGAACACCACCACCTGATCTTCAGTGAACAGCTTGTAAAGCACGTCCAGCGGGCCGATGTTCGAGACGTTGCCCGCTCCCAGCACCAGGGCCACCTTGCCCGGTGGCTGCTCGTGATAGGCCACCGCCTGCGTCTTCGGCAGCTCCGCCGCGGTCACACCCGGCTCCATCCAGACGTCCGCCGTCAGGCCGGTGAAGAGGATGGCGTCGTACATGTTCTGCGGGAAAACGCGCGCCGCCACCTGCCCGTTCGCCAGTGTGGTGACGGGGCCGGGGATGCGCGGCCGGCCAGAGCGCGCGATGTCGGCCAGCGCCTCTTTTGTCTGGCGCAGGTGGCGCATGACGGTGTACGGCCCCGTCGCCCACTCCTCGCCCGCCGCCGGCGCGCTGGCGGGGATGCTCTTCGCCTCCAGGCAGGCCGCCACCCAGCGCGCGCCGATGGCGTCGAAGTCGCCCATCAGCCGCTCCACCAACCGGACGCGTGCGCGCACCGGCACCTGTACCCAGGCGTCTTTGCGCGCGCGCACGTCGCGCACGGCGGCGTCCATCGCCTCCTCGCTGGACGGCGGCACACTGCCCAACATAGCCGGGAATTGCGGAGATCCGGGATGCGTGGCAATCGCCATAGCCACCCTCCTGCTGCTCGCTGCTGACTGTTGTACACGTGTTACGCGGTCGGGCGAAAGCGCCGCCCACGCGGCGAGCCGGCGCATCATCACCGTACGTCGGCGCCCAAAGCGACCGGAAAGCTATCAGTGGACCGCGACCGTGAAAAGAGCGGGAAAATGCGGTGTGCGCGGCTCATACCTCGCGCCCCAACTATACCATTCTGTCGAGTCGCGCGCCTGTTAGCTGGCTGACGCAACGGGCTATCCTCGCTTTCACTGTCATTGCCCGCGCATCTCTTCCATTCATGGCCCGTGCGCGTCGCCAAGCTTCTCCGTGAACCTCCTGATCCTCCGTTTCCTCCGTGGTAGTTCTCGTCTCGCCTCACGAAGCCAGGTCGCCGGTTCCGCTCGATGCGGCGTCTGTGTCGCCATCGAGGAAGAATGGGGCGATCCAACGCACGGCCTCCAGCGCCTGCTCCGGCGTCACTGTGTGGGTGTGGTCGTAGAGGCGTAGCGCCAGCGCCGCCGGCCGCCGCGCGTAGTGGGGTTGCGCCTGCTCGTACAGCCGCAATGCCCCCGCCGCCGGCACCATATCGTCGCGACGGCCATGTGAGATCAGCAGCGGCTTCGGCGCCAGCCACGCGACGTGCGCCGCCGCGTCGTGCGCGGCGATGTAGCGTCGCGCCTCCTCGCTCGGCGGCCGCACCAGCGGATGCTGCCGCGCCAGCATGTCGGGCAGCGGCGACCCGGCGATGGAGACGACCCCCGCCGTGCGCGCATCCTCCGTTCCCACCAGCAGCGCCACGATGGCGCCGAGCGAGAACCCACCCACCAGCAGGTGGTCCGCGCGCACCTCCGGCCGCCGCGCCAGCAGCGACAGCCCCTCGCGCACGTCGTCCACCGTGTGCCGCACCACCTCCACCATATAGTCGGACGTCAACTCCGTCATCCAGTTCGGCCCGCTCGCCGGGAAGCGCTCGCCGTGGCCCCAGGCGTCGGCGAGCAGCACCACGAAGCCATACGCCGCTAGCTCGCGCGCGAACGGCAGTAGCGCGGATTTCTCAGTCGCGTAGCCGTGCTGTAGGATCGCCGCCGGATGCTGGCCCGGCGTCTCCGGCCGCACCAGCAGCGCCGGCACATCGTTCGGCCCAAGCCGCAGGCGCTCTACGTCGCGAACGGTGTGCTTCGGCAGGATTGACGATGACGAGACCACGAGGCAAAGTCCTTTCAGGCGCGGGAGATGTCACGCGCGTAGACGGGTAGGTATGCGGCACGCGAAGGGCTACATGGGAATGGCCTCACGCCGCACACTCTGTACGCGGCGCGCGTGCTTTATGTTGAATGTGGCATGACCGGTGTATCTCGCCTGGGTGCGCTGGAGAGCGTCTATAACACGAGTGACAGCGCCCACGCGCGCCGCTCAGATCGCGAAGAATCCAGCCAATTCGGGGTAGCGTGCCACCACGTCGTCCTGATAGTGCGGCGGCACGGGCAGGAAGGTTCCGTCCGCCGTCGCGATCAGTGTTCCCGGCGCGTCCGCCAGGCAGATCTCCCCCGCCGCCCGCACCATGCGCGCGCGCGATGAGACGGTCCGCGCCGTCACGCGCAGCGTTCGCCCGACCGGCGCGGGGCCGTGATAGCGTATCTCCAGCCGCCCGGTCATCATCCAACGGCCCTCCACTGTCGCCGTGCGGCTCAGCGTCTCGTCCAGCAGCGTCGCCAGGATGCCGCCATGCGCCACCCCCGGAAAGCCCTGGAACCGCTCATCCGGCGTGAACTCCGTCACGATCTCGTCGGCCTCCTGGCGGAAGACCAGGCGCAGGCCCGCCGTGTTGCGCGCCCCGCAGGCGTAGCAGCGCTGGTACGCGCTCGTGTCGTTCAATCGGTCCACGCCCATGCCGGCCGCGGCGCCCGCGGCTGGAGTAGGAACGGCCACGCTGCTCTGTTCAGTCTGCGCGCTCCGCTCGTGTGGCGTTGGCTGGGCCTCCACGCGCAGTTGCCCCGCCAGTGTGTTGCGGTAGGCATAGAGCGGCGCGTAGGCCGTCTGCGACGCGGTAAACTCACGGTAAGCCAGCACAAGCGCTTCCGGCCGCGGCGTTGGCCCGTGCAGCTCGTCCGCCAGCCGCGCCGCGATCTCGATTGCGGCGATGGCCTCGTCCAGCGCCCGCAGCAGCAGGGGCGGCCGCTCGCCCTCCGGCGCGGCGGTGAATGCGGCGGCCACTGTCGCGGCGGCGGCCTCGAACGGCGCGGAATCGGCGGCAGCCAGTGGATCGGCGTCCGCCAGCGCGCGCCGCAACTGGGCCAGGCTCTCGGTGAACGTGACAGGCGAATCCGGCTGCATCGCGACGACCTCCTCTATGCTTCAACGCCTCTATGCTCTGTAGTGAATGCGCCAACTCCGACTGTATGTCGGGTAGTACGCGCGCTGTGCGCGGTAGATGCGGACACGAAGAGCCCGCACAGGCAACGCCGGGCGAGGCATGCCTCGCCCCTACAATGTTTCGAGATCGTATCAGGGGAGCGGTTCCGACGCGCGGGCGCGCACTTTCGCCAGCACGACGGAGAGCGCCGTCTCAGCGTCTACCCCCAGGCTGTTCGCTAGCACGAGCAGCACGTAGAGCGCATCGCCTAGCTCCTCGCTCGCCGACACAGGCGCCTCTCCCGGCTTCACGCGCTTATGCCCTTCCGTCTGGTTCACCGCGCGCGCCAGCTCGCCGCACTCCTCGAGGAGTCGCGCGAGGTTCGCCAGCGGCGGCCAGTAGCCGCCGAGCGCGTGGATCGTCGCGTCCACCTCGGCTTGCACCCCGCGCAGTGTCAGTCCCTGCCCGATCTGGTCCGCCATCCGCGCGGCTCCTTTCTTCTCCGCGTGCGATCCTCACCATGCCGGCGATTAGGGCAGCGCCACCCGCTCCTCGCTGTCCGTTTCTCCATGCGTGACGATGCGCGCCAGGCCGTCGCGTGCCAGCCCCACCACCAGCCCGCGCAGCCAGTCCGCATCCGCCGCGCCCACGTAATCTGGCTTCACGCGCGGGCCAAGCGCGGCCAACTCCAGCGACTCGCCCGGCGCCAGCCCGCGCAGCGCCTCGACAGCGCGCCCGCGATAGTAGCGTGAGGTGCTGGTGAACGGCCGCGTCTCGCGCTTGCCGCGCCTCTTGCCTGACGCTTTGCCCGGCTGTCCGCCCTCCGTGCCGGCCAGGTAGGACGCCGGGTGCTCGGCCACCAGGCGGGGCGCCGCTGTCACATCCGCGTCGCCGGCCTCGGCCTCCGCACCTTCTTGAGTGGCCGTAGCCCGCTCGTCGCGTAGCCGCGCCAGCGCCTCACCCGACGGGAACAGTGTCGCCCGCGCCGTCTCGGCATAGGCCGCGCAACACGTGCGCAGCGGGCAATGCTCGCACAGTGGCCGCCGGCTGGCGCAGACCGTCGCGCCCAGATCCATCAACGCCTGCTGCCAGTCGTAGGCGCGCTCTGGCGGCAGCGCCCACTGCGCCAGCCCTAGCGCCGCGCGTGTCGCGCGCTCGCCGGCCGGCCACTCCACCGGCTCGATGCCACGGAAGACACGCCAGAGCACGCGCCGGATGTTCGTGTCCACCGTCGCCACCGGCAGGCCGAACGCAAAGCAGACCACCGCGCCCGCTGTGTAGCGGCCGATGCCTTTCAGCGCCAGCAGCCCGTCCAGCGTCCCTGGCAGCGCGCCGCCATACTCCACGACGGCCTGGCGCGCGATGGTGTGCAGCCGCACGGCTCGGCTGTTGTAGCCCAGCCCCGCCCACGCCTGGATCGCCTCGCCCGCCGATGCCGCCGCCAGCGCCGCCAGCGTGGGGAAGCGTGCCATCCACTCGCGATACTTGGGCAGCACGCGCTCCACCTGCGTCTGCTGCAGCATCACTTCGGAGACGAGCACAGCGTACGGGTCGCGGGTGTGGCGCCAGGGCAGGTGCGCCCGCCCCTCCGCCGCGTACCACGCCAGCAGCCGCTCCCATACGTCGCCGCGTTGGGCATTATCCGCTTCACCCGCGCCATCCGCTCCCTGTCTGTGCATCCCGCGCTCACCCAATCTGCTGCTCCACCCTATTCCACCCATGCGTGCCGGCTCGGCAACGCGACCGGATTACGGCTCCATGCGCATCCCCGGCGCGAGCCACCCTGTGATGGGATGGCTCAGGATCGCGGAGGCCACGCGCGCGAAGCGGATCGGGTCGCCGCTGCACCAGAACTCGTCATGCGCATCTGGAGGACGCGGCGCACGCGCCGGCTTACCGCCCGGCGCCGCCAGTAGCCCACGCTGCGCGAGCACGCGCCGCGCCTGCCGCGCCACCGCCGCGCCGGAGTCAATCACCTCCACATCTGGTCCCGCCACACGCTCGAAGACGGCGCGCATCGCCGGGAAGTGAGTGCAGCCGAGCACCAGCTCGTCAATGCCGGCATCCAGCATCGGTTGCACGTAGGCGCGCACCGCCGCCTCGGCCGCTGGCCCATCCAGCGTGCCGGCTTCGGCCAGCGTCACCAGATCGGGGCAGCCCTGGGCGAAGACGCGCACGCCGTTGGCATGGTCGGCGATCAGCCGCTTCAGATAGGTGCCGCGCGCGGAGGCTTCAGTCGCCGCGATGCCCACCTTGCCGGCGCGCGTGCGCTCGGCGGCGGGCTTGACCGCCGGCACCACGCCGACGAAGGGCACGCTGTAGGCCGCGTAGGCCGCGCGCAGCTCGGCCAGCGCTGAGACGGAGGCGGTGTTGCAGGCGACGACGATGATCTTGGCGCCGCGCTCCAAAAGCAGCCGCGCGCCGGCCAGCGCCAGCCGCTGTATCTCTTCTTCCTCGCGCACGCCATACGGGCAGTTGCCGGTGTCGCCGAAGTAGACGAAACGCTCGCCGGGCAGCTCGCGCAGCAGGTCGCCTAGGATCGTCAGCCCGCCTACGCCGGAGTCGAAGACGCCCACCGGCGCCGCGTTGCCGCCGCTCCCGCTGTGCTCGCCGCCGACCGTGTCGCGCGTCTGCCGCTCGTCCATGCTCGCCTCCTCGTGCCAGGTGTACGTGTGTTCCGCGCCCATTGTAGTATGCTGGATAGCATGCGGGATGCCGTACCATGCGCCAGGTCAGACGCGGCCAGGTCACCTCATGCCCACGTGGGCCGCCGCGCTATGCCGGTTGAGCCAGGAGAGGACGAGATCGGTCGCGGCGTTGATCGCGACCATGGATTCGTGGCGGCCGCCGGCATCGGGGTGCGCGCGGCGCGCGAGTGCACGGCGGGCCGCCGCCACCTCCACAGCTGGCGCTCCCGGTTCCAGCCCCAGCCGGCCGTACGCCGCCGCGACCTCGCGCGGAACATACACGTCATGGCGGCGCGCGGTGGCCCAGCCATAGGCGCCAAGGGAGCCCAGGATGTCAATGGGCCGCGCCTGCCATTCCGCCAGCGCCGCACCCACAGCGGGCAGGCGCCGCGCCAGCAGCGTGATCGCGTCGTCGGCGATCCACCAGGCTTGTTCTCGCTGAATCCAACGGCGCTGCCAGGGGTCCAGCGCGACGATGGCGCCAAGCGCGGCGCTCAGGACGGCCCGCGAGACCGCGAAGGCGACCAGATAGCCGTCTTCCACACCCTCGAAGCGTGTCACCGTGACGTCTTCCGCCGACATAGCTCCTCCCTCCCCCTGTGGCCGATCTGTCCGACCATAGAATGCCCGATTTCGCGCCGGAATACATCGGCCAAACGTCCGATGCGGCGCGGGCGCTGGGCGGTGTATACTGTATAGGCGCCTGAATCACATCCCCCTTGTGCGCGGTTTGTCCGCCCGTCCTCTGCTCTCCCTTTCTTCCCGCGCCGCTGCTTTGCGCCCGCCATACCCCCGTTTGGTCATCCCCATGCGCCTGTCGGCACCGCGACGCTGGCCCATTTGCCGCCGGGAGTACCGGCCTCGCGGCATCCCGTTGTATAAGGGGAATGGCGCGGAGACGTGGGATGCGTCCCCTGGCCGCAACAATCCGACGACACGAGGATGGAGACGTGTGCCGTGGCGGTGGTAGAGAGCGGAGCGAAGAAGGGGAGCGGAGCGAGCGCGGGAGCGCGGGTGCGGCTCGGCAGGCGGCCCGCGCAACCTATGACCGGCGAAGCGCTCGCACGCGCGCTGCTGCGCGTCGCGCTGGTGGTGTTCCTGGCGGCGACGGTCGCGCTCTGGCTGTATCGCGCGGCCAGCCTGCTCGGCGACAGCCGGGTAGGCTTTGACTTCCGCCCCTATTTCGCCGCGGCGCTCGCGCTGCGGGATAACCCGTCCGCCAATATCTACGATCCGCACGTGCTGCGGGCCGCCGCTCTGGCGCACGGCGCGCCGCCGCCGGTGGCGATCTACCTCTATCCGCCGCTGCTGGCGGTGCTGCTGCTGCCGCTGACGCTGTTGCCGCCGGCGACGGCGACCACTGCCTGGACGCTGCTCAATCTGCTGCTGGAGCCGGCCTGTATCGCGCTGACACTGAGCCTGCTCGCCCGCCTGCCTGTGCCGCGTGTGCGCTGGCGAGCCGGCAACGCCGAGATTGGCAATGCCGAAACCGGCGCGGGCTCCACATCTACATCCGCCAGCCGTGACATCGGCCTGGCGATCTATGGGCTGGCGCTCATCCTCTCGCTGATCTACGACCCCTTCATCAACGGCATCGCGCTGGGCCAGGCCAGCGTGGCGATTGACTTCCTGCTGCTGCTCGCGCCCTGGCTGGCGTTGCGCGGGCACGAGCGAGCGGCGGGCGTTGTGCTCGCGCTGGCCGTCTGGCTGAAGCTGTTCCCACTGGCGCTGCTGGTCTACTTCGCGCTCGCGGGCCGCTGGCGGATCGTGCGGGCGGCGCTCGCCGTCATCGCCGCGCTCGGCCTGGCGCTGGTGCCGGTAATCGGCGTGGGTGGGCTGCTGGCGACGCGGTTCGTGTTGAGCAACGGCGGCGACGTGTCCGCGCAGTTCGACAACGAGGCGCTGCGGCAGGCGCCGATCTGGATCGCCACGCTGTTCGGCGGCGGCCCCGGATCGCTGGTCAGCGCGCTGGGCTACCTGCTGATCGCCATGGTCGCGGGAGCATTCACGCTCGGCATGCTGCGTGTCGGGCACGCGCGCGGCGCATCCGGCAAGGATCGGCGTCAGGCTCTCACCGTGACAGAGCTGCTTGGCTACCTGTGGGCGCTCTGCACGATGGTGTTGGTCTCGCCGATCACCTGGATGCACCATTACGTCTGGCTGCTGCCCGCGTTCATGATCGGCGGCGCGCTGGCGCTGCGTGGGCCATTGGCGGCGGATCGGCGTCTGAGCGCGCTGCTCGTGATCGCGCTCGCGCTCGGCTATCTCTGCACCTTCTCCCCCCTGCCATTCACCTACGATGGGATAGGCACCTTCGACATTGGGCCATATCTGCTGGGGCAGCCGCTGCGCCCATACTTCATGCTGCTGCGGCCGCTCGGCACGCTGCTGCTCTGGGGCGCTACGGGACTGCTCTATCTGGCGCGCGCGGCGGCGCTGCCGTCCTGGCTGCGACAAGGGATGACGGGGGCATCCGCGGCGGGCGAGCCGATGCTGATCAACACGCCCATCGTCGTATCCACCCGCCGCACCGCCGCGCTCGTGCTGGGCTTGCTGGCGGCGGTGGTGCTGGCGCGCGTCGTCTTTATCGCCTTCGACTTGGCGCTAGGGCCGGGGCATGTCGTCGCGCTGCTGGCACGCTGAGGCTTCCGCATCACGAAAGCCGGCAAGGCTCAGGGTAAGCAGGCGCGATACCGGCCGTTGTTCGAGAAGAAGCAGCCGCTGCCGTCGTTTGGTGAGGATGCGGCGGGCGTGCCGTATGTCCTCAGCTATTACGAAGGCAAGGTGTACCACGTGACGGCGGCATAGATGCGGCGCGCGGGCGCTCACATCAGCGTAGTGAGGTCGGCGAGGTCTTGCACGAGGCCGAGGCGGTTGCCAAAGGGGTCCGCGAAGTCGCACCAGGCGGCGACGCCCTCGATGCGCTGGATCGGCGAGATAGCGATGCCAAGGGCCTCCGCGACGCGCGGGCGGGCCTCCTCGATGTCGCGGACGCCAAGGCGCAGCGGGCCGAACCCGGCCGCCGGGACGCCGGGAGCGAGTTGGAGCCAGCAGTTGGGCTGCAGCTCCCACGCCTTGATATTGCCACTCGCGCCGCCCGTACCGCTCAGGCTGGCGTCGCCCGCGTGGTCGAGATCGGGCGGGCGGCCGAGCAGGCGCGTGTACCAGGCGAGGCCGGCGGCGAGATCGCCAACGCGGACCTGGATGGTGAGGCCGGTGGTCTCCAGCGGCTGTTTCACGATGGGCCTCCTGGCGACGAGGGCTAGGACGCGGATGGGGAGCGTGAGCGTGGGCAGCGCTCTCGCCCCTGGGGATGGATACGGCAAGCGCCGGGCCAGGGCAGGCGGGCGAGGTCTGTACGGGGTTGGTGACGTTTGACCGGGCCGCGGCGTCATGATAGTATCGTCGAGATGGCCTGGGGCGGGCGATGCGCGGCGGAGCGCATCGCGGCCGGGCCGTCCTGCTGGGGCCACACACATGATGATGACGCCGCGGCGTTCGCGCCGCTTCCGCTTCTTTCGTTCTGGACGCGCTTTGCGCATACCACGCCGCGGGCAGGCGCCGCTGCTCGGCGTGTTGCTGCTGGCGGTCGCGCTGGCGGGCTGCGGCCTGAGCGGTGCCGCCGATCCGCTGCTGGCGGCGCGGGTGAACGACCGCGCGATCTCGATCGGTGACTACCAGGCCGTGCTGCGCTATGCGCGGGCGGCCGCGGGGGTCAGCAACACGCCGGCGGATTGGCAATCGCCAGTGGGGCGCGCGGGGCTGGGCGTGGTCCAGGATCAGGTCATGACCTATCTGATCCAGTCGGCGCTGCTGGACGACCAGATCGCCAAGTGCGGGCTGACGGTCAGCGCGAAGGATCAAAGCGCGGCGCGCGGTGCGGTGGAGCAGACGCTGAGCCAACTGCGCGCGCAACAGGGGCAGCACCCCGAATACGGGCCGGTGATCGCGGCGTACACGCCGGAGCTGGAGCGCATCTTCAGCGCGCGTGACGTGGGCGAGCGGACGCTGACACAGAGCGGCGCGATCAAGACGCCGAGCGCGCACATGCGCGAGATTCTGGCGGGGAGCATGGCCGAGGCACAACAATTGCGCGACCAGGCGCGCAAGGGCGCGGACTTCGGGCAGTTGGCGAAGGCGCATTCGCAGGACACGCAGACGGCGGCCTCGGGCGGGGAGCTGGGCATCATCTATCAGGGGCAGATCACGCAGTTGGGGTCGGACTTCGACAAGCAGGCGTTCGTCGGGGTGACGCCGAAGCACAAGGATGGCTGCCTGAACGCGAACACGTACGCGGCGGGCACGGTGTACGTGATCACTCCGGTGCGCGATCAGGCGTTCCTCTTCGAGGTGACGCAGCGGGCGGACCGGCCGATCAAGGGCATCAGCGACCAGCAGACACAGCAGACGGCGCTGACGGGCTGGCTGAATGAGCCGGTGATGGACCAGGCGCACATCACACAATATGTGACGGCGCCGACGCGGGAGCAGCCGGCGCAACCGTAGGGAGTGGGCAAGCGCGCTATGGAGCAGGCGACGGCCATTGCCGTTTTTGCCGCTTTTCGCATTGTGATCCACGGCACGCTCCTCTCGAACGCTCAATTGAAGCGGATTTGCGCGCCACGACAACGTGACATGTCGTGTTATGCGCGGCAAAAGTGGCAAGAAACGGCAAAAAGTGGCACCCATGGATTGCCGGAGGGTGCCATGTGCCGGCAAGCCGAACGGCGGAGGCGCGGGCCAGCCACGAGGGGTAGCGCACAAGGCGAGGGCTGGCTGCGTACCACCATTAGAATATAGACCATAAGTTCTCATTAGTCAAGCGACAGACTGGCCGGTATTACTCTGGCCACCAGCCGGACACACTTCCGCCATATGTTGCCGCTATGCCGCAACCTCGTCGCGAAGCGCGGGCAGTGGGCAGTCGTGGGGCATATAATCCAGATGAGCGCGGCGTGGCATGGAGAGGCGAACATGCGTGTCATGAGGATATAGAGGAGCAAGCGGATGGCGAGCGAGCGCGAGATCGTCGTGGTGGGGCTGGGGCCGGGGCGCTGGGAAGACCTGACGCTGGAGGCGCGCGACGTGCTGGAGCGGGCGCCGCTGGTGATCTTTCGCACGCTGCGCCACCCCACGGTGGACACGCTGCGTACGCGGCGGCCCGATCTCGCCGGCGAATCGTTCGACGATCTCTACGAGCGTGCGGGCAGCTTCGCCGAGTTGTACCCGACGATGACGGCGCGGCTGTTCGAGCGGGCGCGGGCACAGGCGGAGGAGCAGCCGGACGGGCAGGCGGTGGTCTACGCGGTACCGGGGCATCCGCTGATCGCGGAGGAGTCGGTGCGGCGGCTGCGCACGGAGGCGCCGGCGCATGGCGTGGCCGTGCGGATCGTGGCGGGGCTGTCGTTCGTGGAGCCGGTCTGCGAGGCACTGGCCGTGGACCCGCTGGAGCGCGGGATGCAGCTTGCCGACGCGACGCTGCTGGCCGACACGCCTTCCGCGGCGGTGATGGGCGCGCTGCTGCCAACGCATCCCGCGCTGATCGCACAGGCGTACAACCGGCGGCTGCTCAGTGGCGTGAAGCTGGCGCTCTTAGAGATCTACCCGGATGACTGGGAAGTGGCGGTGGTGCGCTGGGCGGGAATGCCCGGCGAGCAGGTAGTCGAGCGTGTGCCGCTGGCCGCGCTGGATCGCGGCGAGCGCGCGGATCACCTGACGACGATCTACGTGCCAGCGCTGGACCCGCTGCGAGCGGCGCGCGCGCCGGAAGGGCTGCGCTACGTGACATGGCGGCTGCGCGCGCCGGATGGCTGCCCGTGGGATCGCGAGCAGACGCATCAATCGCTGCGCAAATACGTGCTGGAGGAGGCGTACGAGGTCGCGGAGGTGCTGGACGAGTGGGACGGCAGCGCGGAGGTGGCGGAGAAACTGGCGGAGGAGCTGGGCGATCTGCTGCTGCAAGTCTATTTGCAGGCCGAGATCGCGGACCAGGAGGATCTCTTCCACATCGGCGACGTGTACCAAGCGATCACGGAAAAGCTGATCCGGCGGCACCCCCATGTCTTCGGTGAGGTCGAGGTGCGCGACGCGGCGCATGTGCTGCGCAATTGGGAGGTCATCAAACAGGCGGAGCGCGCGGCGAAGGGCGAGGACGTGCGGGCGGAGAGCGCGCTGCGTGGCGTACCGAAGAGCGCGCCGGCCCTCTATCAGGCGTACGAGCTGGTGAAGAAGGCGGCGAAAGTGGGCTTCGCCTGGCCGGACACGGCAGGCGCGGCGGAGAAGGTGGCGGAGGAGGCGCGCGAGCTGGCGGCGGCGCGGGTGGACGGGACGGAGGCCGAACGGGCGGCGGAGCTGGGCGATGTGCTGTTCACGGTGGCGGCGCTGGCCTGGTATCTGCGCATCGAGCCGGAAGAGGCGCTGCGCG
>JAICVS010000145.1 GCA_025935195.1 Ktedonobacterales bacterium | reverse complement strand
TGCGCCGCGCGCCGGAGAGATACTGGCCGGTGAGCGAGGCGGAGTTGGCGGCGATCGCGGCCGGCGTGCCCTCGGCGACGATATAGCCGCCATGCTCGCCGGCGCCGGGGCCGATGTCAATGATGTGATCGGCGGCGTGCATGGTATCTTCGTCGTGCTCGACCACCAGCAGCGTGTTGCCCAGGTCGCGCAGGTGCAGCAGCGTGCGGATGAGGCGCGCGTTGTCGCGCTGGTGCAGGCCGATGGACGGCTCGTCCAGGATGTAGAGCACACCCATCAGGCTGGAGCCGATCTGCGTCGCCAGACGGATGCGCTGCGCCTCGCCGCCCGAAAGCGTGGCGGCGGAGCGGTAGAGCGAGAGATAGTCCAGACCAACATCCACCAGGAAGCCCAGGCGCGCGCGAATCTCCTTGAGAATCTGCCGCGCGATGATGCGCTCGCGTTCCGTCAGCGGGACGATGGGCGCATCCACCACAGAGGACACGGAGGCTGAGAGAGGGAAGGGGATGATCTTGCCATTCTTGCTGGATGTGCCGTTCTTACCGGGGGTCGAAACCGCTTCGTCTCCCCCTCTCCCCTCCCCGGCGAGGGGAGAGGTCGCGTCCACAGTCGCGCCGTTGCCGTTGGCTGCGGCTGTTGTGTCGGAAGCGGCATCGGCGGTCAGCGCGTCGAAGTAGCCCAGGGCGCCCAGGATGGGGAGCCGGCCGATCGCGACGATGTTGCGATTGCCCACCGTCACGCCGAGGGATTCCGGCTTGAGGCGCGCGCCGTGGCAGACGGGGCAGGGCCGCGCCGACATGTACTGCTCGATCTCCTGGCGGCCCGTCTCGGATGCCTCTTTGTAGCGGCGCTCCAGATTGGGGATGACGCCCTCGAAGGCGGTGGAGTGCTGGCGGCGCGTGCCCTGGCGGTTACGATAGGAGAAGGTGACCTCGTCCGGGGAGCCGCGTAGCACGATCGCGCGCGCCTCATCCGCGAGGTCTTTCCAGGGCGTGTCGAGGCTGAAATTGAAGTGGCGCGCGACGGCCTCCAGGATGGTGGAGTACCACTGGCTGACCGAGGCGAAGCGCGACCATGGCAGGATCGCTCCCTCGCTGATGCTGAGATCAGGGTTGGTGACGACCAGCTCCTCGTCAATCTCCAGCTTGGTGCCCAGGCCGGTGCAGGCGGGACAGGCGCCCTTGGGATTGTTGAAGCTGAACGAGCGCGGCTCGATCTCTTCGAGGCTGGTGCCGTCGTAGGGGCAGGCGAAGTGCTCGGAGTACAGCCGCTCCTCGCCGCCGATGATCGAGACGAGGATGATGCCGCCGCCGAGCTTGAGCGTGGTTTCCACCGAGTCGGCGACACGCGCGCGCTGGCTGGACTCCGGATCGCCAGGCTGTGCATCGGCGCTCTCGGCGACGTAGGCGGCGGGCCGCTCGGCCACCAGGCCCAGGCGCAGGCCGTCTACCGGAGCGTGACCGTCCGCGCCCTCGGCGTCTTCCCGCTTGGGATGGCGGATGACGAGGCGATCCACCACCACCTCGATGGTGTGCTGCTTGTACTTATCCAGCTCGATGGATTCGCTGAGATCGCGAATCTCGCCGTCCACGCGCACGCGCACGTAGCCGGCGCGGCGCATGTCCTCGAAGACGGATTTGTATTCGCCCTTACGCTGGCGCACCAGCGGCGCGAGCAGCATCAGCCGTGTGCCGTCCGGCAGGGAGGTGACGGCGTCCACAATCTGCTCGACGGACTGGCGGCTGACCTCGCGCCCGCAGTTGGGGCAGTGGGGATGGCCGACACGCGCGAAGAGCAGGCGCATGTAGTCCCAGATCTCGGTGACGGTGCCGACGGTGGAGCGCGGATTGTGCGAGGTGCTCTTCTGGTCTATCGAGATCGCCGGCGAGAGGCCGTCAATGTGGTCCACATCCGGCTTGTCCATCTGGCCGAGGAACTGGCGCGCGTAGGACGAAAGGCTCTCGACGTAGCGGCGCTGGCCCTCGGCAAAGATCGTGTCGAAGGCCAGCGAGGATTTGCCAGAGCCGGAGAGGCCGGTGATGACGACGAGCCGGTCGCGCGGGATGACGACATCAATGTTTTTGAGGTTGTGCTCGCGCGCGCCGCGCACGAGGATTTTATCTTGAGGCATGAGCGTTACCTGAATGTATGTCGCCGCGACAGGCACGGGAAGCGCGCCCACCGCATTGTCGGGCGCGCTGCCAGTCCTTGTATTATGGAACGCCTGTTTGCGGATGTCAAGCTGAACTGGGACGTTTGGGGCCTTTCGTAGGAGGGAAGAACGACGAGAACCAACACGGAGAAACGGAGGAAAGGGTGGCACACGGAGGAGAGAGAGAGGAACCGCAGAGAACGCAGAGGAGGAGAAGGGAGGATGGAGGGGTATGGGAGAAAGTTGACTTGCGTGGTGAACATTGCCGTTTTTGCCGTTTTTTGATTTTGCGTGGAGGGGCGGAACGTGGTGAAGGCTGAATTGGAGCGGGTTTGCTGGGATGAGTAACGTGACATTTAGTATTATAGGCGGCAAAGGTGGCAACAAACGGCAAACCACGATTGCCGTTTTCGCGGTGAGTGGGCAAAATGAGGAGTTGGAGGCCATGCGTTGATCCTCTGGAGACGGCGCGGCAGGGCACGCGACCATACATGGCCGGCGGGTGGTGAGGCGGCGCACGAACGCCGTAAGACGATGTGGACGCGGGCTACATCCGTGGCGCAACACCAATTATAGAATGTATATCTATTCCAATCAAGGATAAGGGGCAATGAGGCAAGAAGGGCAATCGAGGGCAGAAGTGAAGGTGCGTCGTGCCGTCATGGCGAAGGCAGAGCCAGGCCGAGAAATATGCCGGATGGCATGTTATAGGAGGCGGCATCCGCTCGTCTCTATGCCCAAAGCGTAGTGGCTGGGGATGCGGCGGACGCTGGCGAAGCGTATGGGCATGTGTGGTGGCGGAGCGGCTCACTTGACGAAACGACAAAGCCGCCATAGAATGCCGATCATCTCTGATGGATAACCGCCCGCTCGCCCATCGAAAGCGTCTCTCGTATCGCGTCTCACCACGCTGTCTCTCCTGTCCTTTGTATCCGTGTCAGTCCTCCCCCGCGCCGGCGCGTGTGGACCCGCGATGGAGCGGGAGCCCAAGCAGAGGATGCCGATCATGAGCCAGGTGATCTTGCCGCCGACCGAGCCGACTGAACCCCAGCCGGAAGCGCCCGCTCCATCCACCACGACGGCGCTCATCCCCCAGCCGCCCGCGCCTGAGCCAGAGCGGCCGAAGTACGTCTATGAGTATGTGCCGCCGCCGCAGCCGCGGGCGTGGCGCGCGGTGAAATGGCCGCTGCGCCAGTTCTTCAAGGGGCTGATCCTGACCGGCTCGGCCGCCAAGCACCACAAGAACGTGACGCTGGTGATCCTGGCGCTGCTAATCGCCGGCGCCGGCGCCACCTACGGCGTTTACCGCGCCACCCACCCCCCCCTCCCTGTGCCGGCGAGCGCGTCCGGCGGAACCTCTGCAAGCGGAGCGGGCGGCTCAGCCCTGCCGGAGACGCCCTTCACGGTTGTCAACTCCGCGGCGCCGCCCCTTTCGCCAGCGGTGATTCAATGGCTGCACGCCTGGAAGACGCACGACGGCAAAGAGGCATGGGATGCGCTCAGCCCCACGACGCAACAAGGCTTCGAGGCGCAGGGCGTTGACGAGAGCGCCGTTCAACAGCGCCTGGACCAGGATCGCATGCAGGGCATCGAGTACGACCAGTTCATCTACAGCGGCGGGTACTTCTACCCCGACGGCAGCTCCAACTACACCGTGGAGGCGATCCAGCGGATGCCGACCGGCGGGCACACGATCCTGACGTGGATCTTCGTAGTGGACCCCAGCGGCGGGATCGTGGTGGCCGGCAGCCTCAACTAGCGGCCACAGCGCATCACCCAGACGGCGAAGCGCCGCGCGCTCCGGCATGATTCGGATGACGCGCGGCAGCGGAGGACACCCCAATGGCAGGCAACGACAAGCCACGCACTGACAAGCTCGACAAGACGATAGATCGTTCGCTGGATGATTTCGGCCGCTTCATTCGACGGCGCTGGCTGCTGCTGATCCTGCTGGCCGTTATCGTCTGGTGGTTCGTCGCCGGACCGCCGATTGGCTCGATCACCCCCGGCACCGCGCTCGGTCTCATCCTCCAGTTGGCGTTCGCGGCCTCGTTCCTGATCATCCAGTTCGCCGCGCTCTTCCTCTTCCTGGCGCGTCCGCGCGTGTACTGGATCATGCCCGGCGAGGAAGGCAACACCTTCAACGACTACAAGGGCAACCCCGAGGTGCTCGAGGCGGCGCGGCGCATCGTGATCCTCATCCGCGGCGTCAAGAACTTCAAGGACATGGGCGGCGAGGTGAGCCGCGGCCTGCTGCTGGTCGGCCCGCCGGGAACCGGCAAGAGCTATCTGGCGCAGTGCATCAGCACCGAGGCCGGCGTGCCCTTCTGCTACGCCAGCGCGGCCAGCCTGCAGAACATGTTCCTCGGCATTGACGTGCTGATCATCAAGAACCTGTACCGCAAGGCGCGGCGCTACGCACGCGAGTACGGCGGTTGCATCCTCTTCCTGGACGAGTTCGACGCCATCGGCGCCTCACGCAGTAGTCGCGGCGGCCAGCCGATGATGGGCGGCGGCATCATGGGCATGATGAGCCGCGGCTCCGGTGGCCTGAACGAGCTGCTGATGCAGATGGACCCGCCCCCGCTGACGATTAGCTGGTGGCGCGGGCTGCTGCGGCTGATCGGCATCGGCGGCGGCCGGCGGCAGGTGCAGCCGGTGCTGACGATTGGCGCGACGAACCTGCCGGAGTCGCTGGACCCGGCGCTGATGCGCCCTGGTCGCTTCGACCGTAAGATCGTCGTCGCCGCCCCCAGCGAGGAGGGACGCGCCGAGGTCATCGAGTTCTATCTGAATAAGGTCAAGCACGACGCCGACATCTCAGTCCGCCGCATCGCCGCCGACACCATCGGCTACACGCCGGTCGCCATCAAGCACATCATCAACGAGGCGACGGTGATCGCCCACTTCGACGGCCGTCACAGCATCACCTACAAAGACATCAGTGAGGCGCGCGAGACGCACGAGCATGGCATCCGCCACCCGCGCAAGCTCTCGCTGCTGGAGCGACGCCGCCTCTCGTACCATGAGACCGGCCACGCCATCGCCGAGGTGATGCTGCTGCCGCGCCACCGTGTCTCCTACGTCACCATCACCAAGCGGCTGGAGACGGAGGGCGCTGAGGCATTCGCCGCGTACAAGCCGCTGGAGGAGATCGTCACGCAGTCGGCGGATGAGATGTTCGCGGAGATGCAGGTCTGCCTGGCGAGCCGCGCCGCGGAGGAGTTGTTCCTGCAGACGCGGCTGAACGGCGTCGGCGGCGATCTGCGCCGGGCGACCTCACTGGCGCTGGGCTACGTCACGCACTACGGTATGGGCGAAACGTTCTTCTCCGCGGGCGCCATCGGCGCACCCGACCGCGTGTACGCCGACGCGACGGTGCGCCACGAGGCTGAGGCGGTGCTGCGGCACGCGTACAACGACGTGAAGGCGCTGCTAGAGGAGCATCGCGCGGCGGTGATCGCCGTCGCCGAGGCGCTGCTGGTCAAAGAAGAGCTGGACGGCGATGAGATTCTGGCGCTGATCCATGAGGCGGAGGCGCCGAAGCTCGCCGACATTGCCGAGGCCGCTCTGGCATCAGTGCCGGACGCGCCCGATGAGACGGCCGCGGCGGCCGTCTCAGTGGATGCGGGCGTGAACGGCCACCATCCGCTGCCACAAGACGTGGTGGAGGGCCAGCTCGCCGAGATGCCGCCGGTGGCGCCCGCGCCAGCCGCGCAGGCCAACTTCGACAACGGCATCTAGCACGATCGCGCGAACGCGCTGACAATCACGCGCCGGACCCCAATCAACGGGATCCGGCGCTTTGCTTGGCGGGATCATATCCGGCCTGAGACGGATACCTGGGATGTCCTGGGAACTTCACAAACCGTCCGATACATCATCACCGGCGGGTCCGGCGTCGTGGCAGGAGGCGGAGCGTATAAAGGATGTGGCTTGCCGCTGCCCTGTGCGTGGCGGTGACGGTGATGCGCGATCTCATCACCGCATGCCAGGGATGACACTGGCGTTGCGGCGCTGGATGACGACAGGGGAGCGGTCGAAGCCGAACTCGGCCGCGGTGGCACGCTGCTGGATGGCATCCAGCAACGGCCGCGCGTCGCCGCCGATCAGCCAGCCCTTGACGATCACCTTGATGGACTGCTTGGGCCCTGCCTCCACTATCAGGTTGTCTTCGGTGGACTGGCCGACCTTGATGCCGTAGGTGCGGTAGGCAGTGGTCTTGCGCTCCGGGTAGACCCAATCAATCGCGTGCCAGGGCTGCTTATTGCGTACTGGGCGACCGTGCGTTTCTAGAGAAGATGGATGGAGCCAGGGGCGACGTGCGCTCCTGGCCCCGCAAGATGCGACGACTGGGCTACTGCTGTGGCCCCGGATACTGCGGCGGCGGGGGCGGCGGATACGCGCCGGGCTGTTGCGGTGGATATTGTGGATAGCCGCCCGGCTGTGGGTACTGCGGGTAGCCCGGTGGTGGTGGCGGCGGCGGGTACATGCCTGGCTGCATCGGCATACCCTGATACATCGCCTCCTGATAGGGCTGCACCGGCCCGCGATACTGGCCCTTGCCCGCGAGACCGCCGAGCGCGCCGACGCCCGCGCCAATGCCGGCGTTGATCAGCAAGCCGATGACCGCGCCGATCACACCCCCGACAATGAAGATCGTGTGCAGTTGATCCCCGGAGATGTTGGTGCCAGGATTGTTCGCGGTCACCGTCTGGAACACCGAGGCCGGCAGGGTCAGCAGGATGATGATCGTCGCGATCGCGCCTATCGCTCCGCCGACGAGGCCCGCGATCAGGCCCGCGATGGAACCTGTCCCGGTTCTGCCGGTATCGCGCGCGGCGAACATGCCGGCGACGAAGAAGAGCGCGAGGCCGATCAGGAACAAGAGCACGCCGACGAGGATTCCAATCCCCCCGCCAGCGCCGGCGAAGGACTCACCCCCGCCGGTCGCGAAGCGCAACCCGTCGCCCAGCAAGCTCAGGACAGCGATGATGCCGCCGAAGATGAGTCCCCACCGTACAGCGGGGTTGCCCGACTTTTGCATGAGTTCCTCCCCCACAGTTGCCGACGTCCATGCACAGTCGTCGGCGTGCCTGTCTAACAGACGCAGGCATGGTACGCCTGTTTGCGCGTGTTGGCAAGCGTTACGTCGCGACGGGATTGTCGGCGGGCGGCGTCTGTGTGGGCGCGGCGCTGGATTGCTGAGGTGGCGGAACGAATGGAGGCAGCGGGGCGGCGGGATAGTTCGGATACTGTGGATACCAGGCGGGAGGCGGTTGTGGTGGTGGGTAAGCGGCAGGATACTGATACGGCTGGCCGTTCGTGGGCGGCTGCCACGTGGGCGGCGCGACGGGAATGCGGCGCGCGGTATCAACGGCACCGTCCGCTCCAGCGCGGCCAGCCAGCGCGCCCAGGCCCAGTGCAATCAGAATCGCAATCCCTTGCAGCGCCAGCAAGATCACGACCTGGACGGCAAGGAACGACCCCCCGGCGGCGTTGACGGCGTAGCCGCTGAGCGTCGCGCCGTCCGGGCTGGCGAGGATGACGCCGAGCGTGGCGATCAGCCAGGAGAGCGACGCGTCCGCGTGGAACGCGAGCACCGCCACTAGCGAGCCGGCGATCCAGACGAGACCGCTCACCAGCGCCACCCGCCGCCCGGCGCCGTCGCCCGCGCGTGGATCGCCCACGAGCGCGCCCGCGATCCGGCCGGCGTACCAGCAAAACCCCAGCACGATCACCAAGGCGACGAAGCCGATCAGCACGGCGAGCACGAGCGCGCCGGTGATCGAGCCGGCGAAAGCGTCAATGCTGACGCCGCTGCCCGCCGAGATGCCTGCCAGCGAGCGCTGCAACGCCACGACGGGCGCTTGCACCGCGAGCGCGACCGTCGCGTTGACGAGCGTCGCCAGCAGCGCGAACAGCCCCGCGGTCCCGCCGAGCAGCCGCGCATAGCGGCGTGCCGTACTCTCCCGGCCCTCTTGGCTCTCTTGGCTCTCTTGGCTCTCTTGGCCCTCCTGTCGCATCTCCGCCTCTTCGCTTCCAGCCATCTCACCCGAATTTTTAATTGAGAGCACCGCTTACCCAGCGCAACCCCGCTCTGCCTCCCCCTCTCCTTGCGAGGAGAGGGGGCCGGGGGGGTGAGGAACCCAGACTATCCGAAAACGTCAATTGTTTGAGCCGGTATCGCCCGTGTCGTCGAAGGTGATGTCGAATGGCTCGTCGAGCCGGCCGTCCGCGCCATACGCGCCGTTCGCGGTACCCGACGCCGCGCCGATGATGCGCTCGTAGAGGCGCTGAAGCTGATCCTCGTTGGTGAAGTAGAGCGTCAGCGAGCCCTTGCCCTTCGTGCCGCGTTGCAGGCGCACCTTCAGCTCCAGCGCACGGATGAACTCCTCTTCGAGCTGGCGCGTCTCGTAGCTCTGCGGGCGCACACGCGCGCCGCGCCGATCCGGCGTGAGCCGCAGCGCGGCTTCAGTATAGCGCCGTGCCAGGTCTTCGGCCTGGCGCACGGTCAGGTTCTGCGCGATGATGTGCTGGGTGGCGGCGATGCGCTCGGCATCGCCGCTGATCGTCAGCACGGCGCGCGCATGGCCCTCGGTGAACAATTTCGGCACCCGGATGAGCGCCGCCCGCACCTCCTCCGGCAGTTGCAGCAGGCGGATCGTGTTCGACACGGTAGAGCGATCGCGGCCGACGCGCTCGGCGACCTGCTCCTGCGTCAACCCGTACTCCTCGATCAGCATCAGGTAGCCCTGCGCCTCTTCGAGCGGGTTGAGGTCCGCGCGCTGGAGGTTCTCGACCAGCGCCAGCTCCAGCATGAGCTGCGGTGTGGCTTCACGAATCACGGCGGGAATGAATTGCAGCCCGGCGAGTCGCGCCGCGCGCCAGCGGCGCTCGCCCGCGATCATGCGATAGCGTGGCCCCGCGCCGTCCTCGCCGTCCAACGTCACCAGCACCGGCTGCAGCAGGCCGTGCTCCTGGATGGACGCGACCAGCTCCCGCAACGCCTCGTCGTCGTCCAGCGGCATGCGCGGCTGATGCGGGTTGGGCGCGATGGCGCGCACGGGAATCTCGAAGAGCGCCGCATTGGCGAGGCTGGAATCAATCGGCAGATCGTCCGGCACAGTTGCCGTGCCGGGAATGAGCGCATCCAGCCCACGCCCGAGGCCGAAACGCTGCTTAGGCATGAGTAGCCTCCGTGGCCGCGGCGCGCGCGATCACTTCCTCGGCCAGATCCTTGTAGGCCAACGCGCCCGGCGAGCGCGGATCATGTTCGAGGATGGTCTGGCCAAAGCTGGGCGCCTCCGCCAGCCGCACGTTGCGCGGGATCACCGTCTGGAAACGCTCGCGCGGGAAATGCTCGCTGATCTCACGCACCACCTCCGCGCCCAGCTTAGTGCGCGGATCGTACATCGTGAGCACGACGCCAAACAGGTGGATGCGCGGATTGAGCCGGTCGCGCACCAGGCGGATGGTGTTGAGCAGCTGCTGCATGCCTTCCAAAGCGAAATACTCGCATTGCAGCGGCAGGATCACCCCGTCGGCGGCGGTCAGCGCATTCACGGTGAGCAGGCCGAGCGAGGGCGGGCAGTCAATCAGGATGAAGTCGTACTGCGGCTTGACGGCTTCCAGCGCGCGCTGGAGCCGGTACTCGCGCTGGTCGAGGTAGACCAGCTCGATGTCGGCGGCGTACAGGTCCACCTTGGCGGGCAGCAGCGAGAGGTTGGGATGCAGATTAGGCTTGACCACATCGCCCACAGTGACGCCGTCGTTGACGAGCATCTCGTAGATGGAACCGCCGACACGGTGCGCGTCCACGCCCAGGCCGGTGGTGGTGTTGGATTGCGGATCGAGATCGATCACGAGCGTGCGGCGGCCGGCTTCGGCCAGGCACGCGGCGAGATTGATGGAAGTGGTCGTCTTGCCAACGCCGCCCTTCTGATTGGCGATGGCGTAGATCTGTGTGCCGGGCATCGGGGCTCGCCCCCTTTCGGTAGCAGCCAGAGCAGCCAATGTTGCGAAATCCGCGTCATTGTACAGCATGCTCCCCTCTGGCACAACCATGCGTGACGGTTGGCCCCTTCTGGCTACGCGCTAGCCAGCCCGCGGGATATGCCCACCCCCCTCGCGCATCTCCGCGCCGCGCTCTCTCCACTCTCTCCAGTCCAGCTCCGGCCGGACGTCGCGGCCACCGGCCCCCAGGCGCGATTGCAATCGCCGCCCTCCCGGCGGCCTGTCCGCCTTCAATCATCAAACTCCATCAACCGCCGGCTTGACACACGCGCCACCAGATGCTACACACAGAGCATGCCGGCGCGACGCCGCGACGGCCTCCCTTCCGATGCGGGAAAGCGGTAGCGAGCTGGCATTCCGGCGCTCCCCACAGCCCCGGCGGTCCTGGTAGCCTAAGGTAGCCTAAGGTAGCCTAAGGTGGCCGCGTCACGGGCGATCTCCCCATGCCCGGCCGGCATCCATCTTGCTCCACACGCGCATGGTCGCGCGGCGTCGAGTGTCCGAACATACGACAGACAGCGAGCGAGTACCGGCATGGCGGCAGTGAAGCGCATCCCGGCGGCGGTGGTGAACGGCACGGGCTACGGCGGCGTCGAGCTGCTGCGGCTGCTCCGCAC
>JAICVS010000178.1 GCA_025935195.1 Ktedonobacterales bacterium | reverse complement strand
GCAACACGACCACGCCGGCGGGCTGACTCCTGATCCCCGATCCCCGCGCGTGGCACTCGCTACCAGGAGAAGCCGGCTGAGTACCCCTGCCTTCAGGCATGGGGGTGAAAGCCGGGTGGCCCGCACGGGCCACGATGGCACCACGATGGCACTGTGAGTTGCCGGTTTCTCGCCGATCAGGCAGAATAGTTGGATATGGAACAGCAGCGCGTGCGCAAAACCTACAAGTACAAGTTGGAGCCGACACCAGCGCAGGCACGTGCGCTGGAAACGGTCCTGTGGCGTTGTCGCGAGTTGTACAACGCGGCGCTGGAGGAACGCAAGCGCGCCTGGGAGATGCGGCGCGTCTCCGTCAACTTTGCGATGCAATCCGCGCAGTTGCCGGCGGTGAAGGAAGCGCGACCGGAGTATGCGGAGGTGTATGGCCAAGTCTTGCAGGACGTGCTGCATCGGGTGGACAAAGCCTTTCAGGCGTTTTTCCGTCGGGTGGCCAATGGGGAGAAGCCCGGCTATCCTCGGTTCCAAGGACGGGATCGTTATGCCTCCTTCACGTACCCCCAATTCGACTACCACGGCAGTGCCCGCTTTATGGAAGATGGCACCCTCCTGCTGGCGAAGATCGGGCGGTTCCGTGTGCGCTGGCACCGGCCACTGGAAGGTGTCATCAAGACAGTGACGATCCGGCATGGGGCCGACGGCTGGTACGCCTGTTTCTCGTGCGATGAAGTACCCACGCGGCCGCTGCCGCCGAGGGGACGCGACACGGGGATCGACGTGGGGTTGAAGGTATTCCTGGTGACGGCGCACGGAGAGATCACCGAGAATCCCCGTCATCTCCGGAAGGCGGAGAAGGCGCTGAGGCGCGCACAGCGCCGTGTCTCGCGCCGCAAGAAAGGCAGCAGCCGTCGCAAGAAGGCGGTCAAGCTGCTCGCCAGGAAGCATCAGAAAGTGCAGCGGCAGCGTCGGGACTTTCATCACAAGGCGGCACTGGCTCTGCTGCGTGCCTACGACACGATCTACTTGGAAGACTTGCCGGTGGCCAACATGATCCGCAACCACCGCCTGGCCAAGAGCATCAGCGATGCCGGCTGGGCACAGTTTCGGACCATCCTCGAAGGCAAAGCAGTGTACGCTGGCCGTCGAGTCGTAGCGGTGCCACCCGCCTATACCAGCCAGGACTGTTCGGGCTGTGGGAAGCGCGTGCCCAAATCGTTGAGCGTGCGCACCCACGTCTGCCCCTCTTGCGGGCTGGTGCTGGACCGCGATGAGAACGCGGCGCACAACATCCTTCGGGCCGGGCAGGCCCGTCGGGGAGCCGTGGCGGTAGCTGCGGTGTTGAACCGAGAAGTCCCTTCCCTTTAGGGATGGGGTGTGTCACCAGAGGCCGTTGCTCCACGCATGGCCGATGCGCTCCGTCTGATCGAGCGCCATCGAGGCGTTGAACCAGACATCCCAGCGCTGCTCGCGCTCATCCCAAAGCGCCGTCGGCTTGTAGATCATGCGCGCATCCCAACTGCCGGGCGGTCCGGGCGCGATGAGCGGATTGGCCGGATGTCGCTCCCAGCCGCCCACACCGTCGCGCGAGCGTGCCATGCCGATGCGCGAGACGAAGGGATCGCGCTGAAAGGCATTGTAGAGCGCGTAATACCAGTCCCCAACGCGGTGAACCTGGAACGAGCCGATCTTGCCGTCTTCCCAGCCGGTCGTCGGCTGGTAGATGGGATTGCCCGGCGTGCGCGTCCACGCGATCCCGTCCGGTGAGGTGGCGAAGCCTACCGCGTCGGGTTCATACTGCTCACCCCCGCAATACCACATCTGGAATCGCCCAGAGGCAGTGTCATAGCGCACGTTCGGACATTGCAGCGCCTGCTTCTCCCACGGGTCGCGCGGCGCGAGCACCGGGCTTCCATGCTTGCGCCACACCACGCCATCCGTCGAGGTGGCCGTGCCGATCCAGGCCGTGCCCGCCGCGCCAGAGCTGCCCTGCGTGGAGTACCACATGCGCCAGCTTCCATCCGCCAGCGCGACGACGGACGGGCGGGTGATCGCGCCGTAGGGATACGCCTCAGGCGGATCGGGCGTCAGCACCGGCTCCCCGCGTGGGCGTGTCCAGTGGTCCCCCGTCCCAGTCGCGTCGCTGGCGAGGCCGATGCTGGATGGCTGGCCGCCCCGCGTCGAATACCACATGCGCAGCGAGCCATCCGCCAGCCGCACGACGCACGGGTCGAACACCGCCGCCGCTTCCCACACCGAGGATGGGATGACATCCAGCACGGGGTTGTTGGCCGCGTACGACCAGGCCAGCGCCATGGGCGCCGGTTGCGCCGTCTCAGTTGGGGTTGGCCGCGGCACGGTTGCCGTCGGCGCCCGCGTCGCCTCATGCGGCGTGTCAAACAGCAGGCCGCGCAACGCGCGCGATGGCGGCCCCAGCAGGCAGCCGAGCGCGCTCACCCCGACAACGGCCGTTCCCCCCAGGATCATCCGGCGCCGCGACATCCCTGGCATGTTAGGCATTGGCGATGACATAGACCTGCTTGTGCGCGACCAGGCCGGCCGCGTAGCCAATACCGACCTGGAGCTGTTCCGGCGTCAAGCCGTAGGCGTCACAGACCGTCTCCATGCTGTCACCAGCGGCCAAAGCTCCCAACACGGGAGCCACCAGAATGCGCGTGCCCGTGAACACAGGCTTCCCATGCACGATCTGGGGGTCAACTGTGATGCCGGGATAGATTTCCCCGGTCCCCGCGGTATCAGCCATACGCGGCGCTCCTTGTTTCAGGATAGCATAGGCAGCACGGGTAATTGCTTTGGTACGGCCCATTGTACCACGTCCGGGATGGTGCGCTTTGGCAACGGCACGCGCTTGCTGTCAGTCTCCGCTTCCAAGCGGCTGGCATCGGTGATACGATTGTTCAGGAGGCGACATGCCGAGAAAGCTGTGTGAGGCCATCGAGGTCGTACGCAAGGCCCAGAGGAGTCAACCATGACGCGGACGACAGGCGCACAGGCAGCGACCGGGACGAACGGGCAACATCCGCACTACTCCATGGTGATTGAGTGGTCGGATGAAGACCAGGCGTACATCGTCTCCATCCCGGAATTTCCGGGCCATCACACGCACGGCGACACCTACGAGGAGGCCGTGCGGCAGAGCCATGACCTGATTGACTCTCTTATTATATGGGCTGAAAAGGATGGCAAACCGCTCCCACAGCCCAAGGTCTTCGCTGGCAGATGAATGCGGGTGGCCGGAACACCTCCAGACTGGCATAAGGCTGGCGGCCGGTGTAGTGGCGGTGATTGGCGCAGTGAGTGCCAACAAAGCAAAGGCGGCTCCGTGCGTCACTGCACGGAGCCACTTCATTTCAGGAGCCGACGGTCGGGCTCGAACCGACAACCTGCGGTTTACAAAACCGCTGCTCTGCCATTGAGCTACGTCGGCGGACACACGCGCTGCGCCGATTTCCCATCGCGCGCGGCACTCGCAGTATAGGCGCGGCACGGCGAGCGTGTCAAGGCAAGCCGTATGCTCGTGCGCGCATCGTGAGTCGGCGTCACACGACGACGTATGGATGAAGTGTGACGGGGATCACAGGCAGCCACGCGCCGGCAACGCTATACTGCCGATAGGCCGTCTGGGCCAGACCGCGCGCGGCCCGGTCGCGTGTGATACACTGCTGCCGGATGGTCGCGCCGTGCGCGCACATGCGCGCATATTTGCGTAGGCGGATGGTGGACACAGCCGGGTGCGGGCGCGACGGCGGCCAGCCAGCATCCACTCCGCTGCCCACGTGGTCCAACGCCGCTTGACACCCCCAGGCACCAACAGGTAGAGTAGGCATGCCATGCTGACGAGAGACGCGAGCCGGGCCAACAGACCAGCGCGCCCCCCGCGGTATGGCGAAAGGATGCGGGCGGGGCGGACCGCGCGGGCCGGCGTCCGCGCTGGGGAGGCGTGATGGAACTCGAGGTGCTCGGCGACCGCTACGAGCTGCAAGAGCCCATTGGCCGCGGCGGCATGGCCACCATCTATCGCGCCGTGGACCTGCGCATGGGCCGCACCGTCGCCGTCAAGATCCTCCGCGAGGTCTACAGCTCCGACCCCAAGTTCGTCACGCGCTTCCAGCGCGAGGCGCGCGCCGCCTCCGCCTTGCAGCATCCCAACATCGTCCAGGTCTTCGACTACGGCCAGAGCGGCGACTCCTACTACATCGCCATGGAGTTCATCGAGGGAGCCGACCTGCGCCGCTACCTCAAGAAACACGGCATGCTCTCCAACGAGCGCGCCATCGAGATCGCCCACGACGTCGCCCTTGGCCTGGGCGCGGCGCACAAGCGCGGCATCGTCCACCGCGATGTCAAGCCGCAGAATGTCATGCTCAACGACGACGGTCTGGTCAAGCTCACCGACTTCGGCATCGCCAGCGTGTACAAGGACGTGGACGCCGAGCGGCTGACCACCACCGGCATGACGCTGGGCACCGTGCAATATTACGCGCCGGAGCAGGCGCAGGGCGAGGTCGTCTCCCCCGCCGCCGACATCTACGCGCTCGGCATCGTGATGTACGAGATGCTCGCCGGCAAGACCCCCTTCGACGGCGACACCCCCGTCGCTGTCGCCATGCGCCACATCCAGGACATCCCCGAGCCGCCCAGCCGCATCAACCCCCGCATCTCCCCCGCGCTAGTGCGCATCATCCTGCGCTGCCTGGAGAAAGACCCCCGCGACCGCTACCGCGACGGCGACGCCCTGGCCTACGCCCTCGAAAACGTCAGCCGCGCGCCCGCGCGCCGCGGCGCCTCCTCCATGACGGGCTCGCCGCTCAGCCGGCCGCAGTTCGCGCCGCTCGGCCTGCCCTCGACAGACGCGCGCCCGCAGCCGGGCGCCGGCCCCGCCGTCTACGGCGGCCCCGCCGTCATGAACGGCCCCTCACGCCCGCCGCGCGGCGCCGTCTCGCAGCCGCGCCCGCCCACCCGCGGCGGCCCCGGCCCCAGCACACAACAGCAACAACAATACGGCGGCTACGACGACGCCTCGCCCTACGAGCCAACCTACAATGGCTTCGGCGACACCGTAGGCGGGCCGGACGCCGGCATCAGCACGCGCCCGTGGGGTCCGGCGCCGGGAACGCTCCCGCGCTCCCCCTCGACCGGCCGGCCCTCCAGCCCCTACGAGGCGCAGCGCCGGCGCGGCAACGGCCCGCTGGTGGCCGTGATCGTCTCGGCGGCGGTGCTGCTGCTGGGGCTGACCTGCTTCCTGATCGCTAACCTGACCGGCATGTTCAACGGGATCGGGTTGTTCAACCAGCAGACGCCGACGCCCGTCTCCACTGTCGCGCTCACCACCGTGCCCAACTTCGTCGGCCTCCAGCTCGACAAAGCGCAGGCGCAGGCCGCCGACGACCACCTCAAGGTCGTCACCACCTTCACCGCCGATAGCTCCGCCAAGAACACCGTGCTCAAGCAGGATCCGCCCGCCAACAAGTCCGTGCCGTGGGATACCCAGGTGAACCTGACCGTCAGCAACGGCCCCGACAAGGTCAAGGTGCCCGACGTCACCAACCTGGAACTCTCCGAGGCCAGAGCCAAGCTCACTGAGGCCAAGCTGACGAATGTGAACGTGGTGACGCGGCAGGATCCAACCGTGCCCGCCGGCCACGTCATCAAGACGGACCCGCCGGCCGACGCGCTCGTGCTGCCCGACCAGACGATCACCATCGTCGTCAGCACCGGCGGCGCCCCCACGCCCACCGCCGCGCCCACCGCCACGCCTGTCCCGACCGCCACCGCCGCGCCGACGGCTACACCGTGTCCAACCGCACCAGCAGTGGGAACGCCGACTCCCGCGCCGCCGCCCTGCCCATAGTCAATCCCGCCGCATCCCAGTGACCACACGGATTCAGGAAAGCGCCCTCGCCCATGCCGAGCAACCTGCTGAAGCCGGTGATGGCGCTCAACGCCGTCTTCGTCTTCGTGCTGATCACCCTGGGCCCGCGCTACGGCTGGAACCTGATGATCGCCATCGGCGCGCTCGTCTCGGTCGTCAACATCCTTGCCGTGCGCGCCCATAAGCCGCCGCGCCCATAAGCCGCCGCTCCGCCGCCCCGTCCACTCAGCGCGGCATATCCGCATCCCGCCCGCCCGCGCGGAATGGTATGCTGAGTGCGCTCCGCCTCCCCTCGCCGCGCACAGAGAGGAGGCCGGGGGTGAGGACTCCCCACTCTAATCGAGGACACCTGCGACAACGCCATGCCCCTCCATCCCCGCGTCTACTCCACGGAAGCCATCGTGCTCCGCCGCACCGACTTCGGCGAGGCGGACCGCATCCTCACGCTCTTCTCCCCCGCCTATGGCAAGCTGCGCGCGATTGCCAAAGGTTCCCGCCGTACCACCAGCCGCCTCGCCGGTCACCTCGAACCGTTCACGCGCACCCAGCTCTTGCTGGCGGCCGGCCGCGAGCTGGATATCGTCACGCAGGCCGAAGGGCGCGAGCGGCTGGATCACCTGCGCGACGACGTCTGGCACGCCACCGGCGCCTGGTACGTCGCCGAGCTGGTGGATCGCTTCCTGGAAGACGCCGACCCGCATCCCCGCCTCTACGCCCGCTTCGTCCATACCTTGCGCCTGCTGGACGACGGCGCGTCAGCCCCCGCCACCAGCCGCGGCTGGCTCGCCCTGCGCCACTTCGAGCTGCACCTGCTCGACGAGCTCGGCTACCGCCCGGCGCTGCACACCTGCGCTGGCTGCGAGACACCGCTCCGGCCCGAAGAGAACGGCTTCAGCGCCGAGCTGGGCGGCGCGCTCTGCCCCGCCTGCTCGCGCTACGCCCAACGGCGCATGTCGCTCGGCGCGTTCAAAGTCCTGCGACTGCTGCAAATGACCGAATGGGACGCGGTGCCGCGCCTGCGGCTGGCATCGGGCGAGCGCAATGAGGTGGAGGGCATCCTGCAAAGCGTGCTACGCTATCATCTAGATCGCGAGCTCAAATCCTGGGCGTTCCTACATGCCCCCGGCATCGAGGGCGCGTGAGCTCCGGCCCACTCTCGTCGCGCACCAGCAACCGCGTTGGCGCGAATAGAGAGTAACTGTGACGCGCGTCACGGCATGCGACGTGCTGGTGCGGGTACACTAGGGGCAAGTGGATGATAGCTGGAATAATGCAGAGAACAGCACACGTGACCCCGGCCAGCGCCGCGGCCCAACATCGGGAGGCCGGCCATGCCGAACCCAGACACACCCTGTGACATGCGCGCGTCAACGCCCGCCCGCGATCTCGCCACCAACATCCCCGCCGTGGACATACCGCTCCCCGGCGATCCCATCGAGCGGCTGAACCTGGCCGAATGGATGGCGATGCAGTTCGGCGCCTTGGCGGGCCGGCTGATGGAGATATGGAACCCGCCGACAGGTCCGTTCTTCACCTCCGACGGGCGCCTGATCGCCGATGCCGCCGTCTTCCTGCCGCCGGATGACGACTCCCCCGCCATCTGACATCCGCCATCCCACCTTCACCAGAACCCACGAATCGTGTGGACTGATGCCCACGCCAGCCGTACGCGCCACCGCTTTGACATCCCGCCTGTTTTACGGTATTTTGTTCCATCACCGCGGCGCCCGCCACATGCTGGCCGCGTTCAGCTCCTACCCCTGGTGCTCGGCCCATCAGGCACAGTGCGCCAAGACGGTCGCCTCCAGCTCCGCCTCCAGCCGGGCGCGCGGGAGCGCTTCCCGCTCGCGCCTGATTTTGCGCGGGCCGCCCCCAAGCGGTGTGCGCTCCTGCGCTCCCGTCTCCCGCTGCCGCACGACATACCGCTTGACCGCGGACACACTCACACCAAAGCGCCGGGCGGCTTCTCGCATGGGCCGACCTTCCGCCACCACCCGGACGATGCGTTCACGTAGGTCAGTTGAATAGGCGCGCATGCCCAACTGCTCTGCATCATCATCCGGGCCTTGCCCACCGCCTTGCCCACCTCCCTGCACGTTGCTCTAGAGGCTGCCCCAGTTGGTGAACGCCTTGGGTGTCACCGTCGGGCTGTTGTAGAGGATGACGATGGTTTCGTGCGCCGCAAGCTTGATGTTCAGCGGATTGCCGGTGTACGTGGTTTGCTTCCCGTTGGCGTCGAAGATGTAGATCGTCATCGGGTGGTCTTTGTCCACCTTGTAGTCGCCGACCGGGGTGCCGATGGAGGTCGCGGTTAGCGGATGGCCCCAGATGTCGAAGAAGGCGCCCAGCGTGTAGATGGCGTTGGCATCGGGCGACTCGACGTGGATGATGTTGTCAATGCCCGGATGCACGTGCAGGGAGTACAAGCACTGCTGGTCGGTCAGGATGCCGGCGTTCGGTGTCACCGGCACCGGCTGGCCGTTGACGTAGATGCTGAGGTAGCTGTGGATGTGCTGGCCGGTGCCCTCGTTGGCGACACAGCTCATGCCGTCGCGCGGCGAGCCGTCCACTCCCGTTGTAAAGGTTCCCTTGCCGGTGACGATGTTCGCGCCAGGGCTGCCGGCGCCGGCGACCGCATGGATGATGAGGAAGGCGACCAGTGCCAGCGCCACGAAGCCCGCGACGCCGATGCCGATACGCTGATAGCGCTGGCGCTGCAGTTGCCGCTGGCGCTCGCGCTGCCGTTCGAGCTGCCGCTGCTGAAATTGCGCGCGGCGCGTGTCGCGGCGCTGGTCGCGCCGCGTCGTGGTTCCACCCGGACCGCTCATGCCACTTTTTCCTGCTTCCGTGAACGGGACCGGCCGGCGGCGCACATGCGCCTGACGCTGATAGAATAGGTGACCTGGCCTCGCATGCGAGCATGCCCGGTTCTCATCGGCCGTCCTCTGCGTTAGTATATGTGG
>JAICVS010000041.1 GCA_025935195.1 Ktedonobacterales bacterium | reverse complement strand
ACCTTGGCGCGGCCATCTCAGGCAGCATGGGGCTGGCGCCGAGTGCGAACCTCAACCCGGAGCGGCGCTATCCGAGCCTGTTTCAGGCAATCCACGGCTCCGCGCCCGACATCGCCGGCAAGGGCATCGCCAATCCCATCGCCACCATCTGGTCCGCGCAGCTCATGCTCGACCACCTCGGTGAGCGCGACGCCTCCGCCCAATTGTTGCGCGCCATCGAGACGGTGCTGGCCGAGCGGCGCGTGTACACGCCCGATCTCGGCGGCGCCGCGACCACCCATGAGATGGGCGAAGCGGTGCGCGCCGCGGTGCGCGCGCAAGTCGTCCGCGGCTCATAATGACGCCATCCGGCTCGATCGTTGGCGTTCGTCGTCCTAGTCCGCGACGCGGACGTCGCGGCCAACGGCCCCCAGGCGCGAATTTATTCGCCGGCTGGCTCACCCCACCCACCACCACCCGGAGTCGCAACCGTCAGGCGCGAGCCAGGCGCCAGCGTGCGGCGCAGCTTGCCTGGCAGCCGCTCGTCCGTGCCGTCGGGGTGCGTCAGCGTATTCTCGCCCGGCATGCCGGGGGCGCCGCCGGCCAGCCCGTACGGCGCGTGCGTGCGGCGCTCGCTGAGCACGCTCAGCTCCGTCTCCGCCAGGAAGTGGTAGGTGCGGATGGTGCCGTCGCCGCCGGGATGCAAGCCCGCGCCGCCGGAGCCGCGACGGATGGCGTAGCGTTCGATGCGCACGGGCGCGCCGCGCTCCAGCGCCTCGATCGGCGTGTTGAGCGTGTTGGTCATATGCACCTGGACGGCGGTGGTGCCGTCCCACTCCGGCCCGCCGCCAGAGCCGCCGGCCAGCGTCTCGTAGTAGGCGTATTCAGCGCCGTTCGCCGCGCCAAACGTGACGTTGTTCATCGTCCCCTGGCTTGCCGCCGGGATGCGCCCCGGCAAAACCTGGGCGAGCGCGGCCAGCGCCACGTCCGTGATGCGCTGGCTGGTCTCCACATTGCCGCCGGCCACGGCGGCCGGGTGGCGCGCGTTGACCACCGTGCCGGCCGGCGCGATCAGCGTGATCGGGCGAAACGTCCCCGCGTTGGTCGGCACGTCCTCGCCAACCGCCAGCCGTAGCGCATACGCCACCGCACTGAGCGTGATCGCCTCGACAGCGTTGAGGCTGCCGCGCAGTTGCGGCGCGGAGCCGCTGAAATCGAAGGTGACGCTGTCGCCGGCCACGCGCAGCGTGAGGACAATGGCAATATCCGTCGTTCCCATACCGTCATCGTCCAGATAATCCACGGCGCGCACCTCGCCGTCGGGAATCTCGGCGAGCAGCGAGCGCACCACCCGCTCGGCGTAGTCTTGCAGGGCGGCGCCGTAGCCGTGTACCTCGTCCAGCCCGTAGCGCGCGACGTACGCTTCGAGCCGCTGAATGCCCACGCGGTTGGCCGCGATCTGCGCCAGCAGGTCGCCGCGGCGCTCGTCGGGCGTGCGCACGTTGCGCAAGAAGACGCTCAACAGATCGTCGTCAATTGCCCCCGCGCGGCAGATTTTGACCGGCGGCAGGATGATGCCCTCCTGGTACAGCTCGCGAGCCAGGCTCAGGCTGCCGGGGGCGATGCCGCCGACATCGGCGTGGTGCGCGCGGTTGGCGACGTAGAACGCCGGCCCGCGCCTGTCACCCACATAGACAGGCGCGACCAGCGTGACGTCGGGCAGGTGCGTGCCGCCCTCATAGGGATCGTTGAGCATGACGATGTCGCCGGGGGCGAGCGTGTGGGCGTCCAGCGCCGCGCGCACGCTGCGCGGCATCGAGCCAAGGTGGACCGGCAGATGCTCGGCCTGCGCGATGGTCTCGCCCGCCGCATCGAAGACCGCGCACGAGAAGTCGCGCCGCTCCTTGATGTTCGGGCTGAAGCCGGTGCGCATCAGCACCTCGCCCATCTCCTCCGCCACCGCCTGGAAGAGCTGCTTGAACACCTCCAGCCGCGCCGGATCGATTGCGCGCCCGGCCATCACCTCACCTCACTTCACAGCCCATATGGGCACACATCCGCCGCGCCCCATCCCGTTGGCGCATCCGGCAGCATCCGGCTGTCCTCATCATCTTGCCACGAAGACACCGCGCGTGCCCATGCACCAGCCTCCGCGGACCCAGGGGCGCGCGGCGGCGCGGCGATGACCGCGTGTAGAGGCGCGTGTAGGGGATAGAGGGCATGGCCCGCTGGAATGTTACCCTCATCCGTTTAGAGATATTGCAGAGTCATGTTATCATGCTCTCGGTTGGCAGCTTGAGAGGGATCAGCATTCGGCTGCTGCCAAGGGAATATCGTGTCCCACGTGGGCAGGACAAGGAGAGGATCGGGGTGAGCGACATCGTGCGCCGCCTGCCCGCCGACGGGGAAGTGCGGGATCGCCAGCAGCGCTTCCTCGCGGTATCCGGCGAGCTTGAGCGGCAGGTGTGGGATCTCCTGCTCGGGCCGATGACCGGCCGGCTCCACATTCTGCAACTGGGCGCTGTGGTCGAGATCATGCCCGGCGTCTACGTGCAGGCGCTCCGCCTCGACCGCGCGGAAGCGCCGGACCGCTACATCCGCCTCTGGTACGCCGTGCCCACGCCCGACGGCGGCACGGAGGAGCGCACGCTTCTCTGCTTCTACACCCCTGGCTTCCCCGATCCCCAGTACGCCCAGCTTCGCCCTGGGATGGACCTCAACTCCGCGTGGTGGGAGGCGGTGCGCGAGCGCCTTGCCACCCTGGCCGCCGAGCAGCCGGAACCGTGGCAGTTGAACGAGCCGGGCGCGGAGCCATGGGAACTGCCGCCCGCGCCGCGCTGGCAGTCCGCCGGCCAACATGGCGAGCGGCCGCCAGCCACGGGAGCGCCGGCCCACATTCCGCCAACATCGCCGCCATTCGAGCCGGACACCGCGACCTCCTCCCATCAGGCGCGCGTCCACCTCACCCTGTTGCAGCAGAACCAGTTCCTCTTCGAGGAATACAAACGCCTGCGCGAGGAGGCCTATCGCGAGCGCGACACGCTCGAGCGCCAGTTGCGTGAGGCCTATTTCGCGCTCTACCCCTTCATGCGCCAGGCCGTCCAGCACGCCACCGAGATCGACGTCGGGCGCACCGTCGCGCGCTGGGCCGAACAGGGCTGCCCACCGCCGGCCGAGGCGCCAATGGAGCGGCCGGCGTCAGGCGGCCAGCAGACCCCACACGCCCAGGCCGCCCCCACCGATGAGCCGCGGCCGTGGGAGCTGGCGCTGCAATTGGCGCGCGCCGAGGCGCGCGTGCGCGAGCGCCGGGACACGCTCGAACAGTTGTGTGAGCTTGCGGGCGGCCACCAGCCGCTTCCCAAGCGCGACCCTGAGACGGGCAAGCTGCGCACCGTCTGCGAACGCTGCGATGCCCAGCTCTACAACCGCGCGCCGGACATCGGCGAAGGATGGGTGAGATAAATCGGCGCACTGCCGAAGAGTGAGCCAGGAGGCAGATATGGACACGTGGGGACAGGGGCCGTGGTTCGATCCGGAGGCGCCGGATCAACCGCCGCATGATGAAGACCAGCACGATCAACAGCGCGGGGCGCCGGGCGGCGCACCGGATGCATCGCTCCCCTGGAACGTGGAATCCGCACCGATGCTAGGGGCAGAGAGCAGCCAGGCACCAGATGCGCGCATGCTCGCCGGTGGCGGCCCCGATGCCGGCCGGTACGGCGATCCTGGCGCCGGCGGCGCCATCGAAGACGCGCCAACGCGGGCCTACCCACCGATCGCCGCGGGGCCGCGATCCCTGCCCGGCGATCCCGCGGCCTCCTCGCCGCGCGGCTGCCTCCCCTTCCCATACACACCCGTCCCGCGCTCGCGCCCGCTCTCGCAACCGCTGGATTTCGGCCTCGGAACCCCTATGGCGGGTGCGGCTGGGATGGCTGGCAGCGCGGGCGGCATGGGCGCGGGGCGCGCGGATCAGCAGCGCGACAAGCGCCGCCGTCCCGGCCTCCGCGCCCTCTTCGTGATCGTGCCCGTCGCCTTGCTGCTGATCGCCTGCCTCTCCGCTGGACTCCTCTCCAACGCGCTCCTCCACCTCCCCGGCTCGGCCTCCGGCGCGCCATCCGCCCAGGGCGGTGATTCGGCGGGCGGCCCCTTCACCATCCTGCCCACCGGCACCCCCACATCCCGGCCCACGCCCCCCCCACGGCCCAGCCCGACACCCATCCCCCCGCCCACCGCCGCCACGATCACCTTCACGACGGCCTCGCAGTCGCTCGCCTCGCCCGGCGCGATGACCGCCTGCCCATCCAACTGCGATCTCACGGCAAAGACATTCGCCAACAGCCAGCTCTTCAGCGCGACATTTCCCGCGACCCAGATACCTCAATCGGCCCTGACCGGCATGATCCACGTAGTGAATGCCGGCCCCGGCAATTGGATAGTTCCCAGCCCTGGATATTCGTTTACGGGCGGCGGCTTCGCGTGCGCCCCACAGCCAATCACCCTGCCGCCGAACGCTCCGCACGACTACTTCTGCTTCATCGCCGCCACCACGCCTCCATCTATCGCGGCCGGCACGATCAAGGGCACCGTCAGCGCATCCCCGCAGGTGACGTACACGCAGCCCGCTCCGCTCCAGGGCAACGGCGGCTATGAGGTGCTATCGCAAGATTGCGCGGCGGCGCTCGACAACGTGAAGAACACGCAGGGCGCCCCCTGGGCACAGAGCTGGATCTCCGGTCAGACCCTGCCATCCGGCTGGCAGTTCGCCCAGAGCGCGCCGACAATCACATTCAGCGGGGACACGTGCCCGCTGGGCAAACAACAGGCGACAACGTTTGACTTCACTGCCTCCAGCACGACGAATGTGAGCGACATCGCCTACCATCCCGCCGACGCCCAGGCGCTGGCCGCCAGCCGCCTGGCGAGCCAGATTCCCGGCGGCGACGCGCTCAAAGCTGGCAGCCAGACGACCTGTACGCCCGCCGTGCAGGGGGTGAGCGGCACCACCATCACCGTCACCTGCTCGGATGCCGGCATCGCCTTCGCCACCTGGACGTCTGATCGCAAGGCCCAGCTCACCGCCGCCATCGCTGGTAAGTCGAAGACGGCGGCGCTTGCCACCTGCAACGCGACTCCCGGCGTGCAGGCCAATTCCTGCGCGATCACCATCCAGGGCGGCGACGGGACGCTACTGCCCGCGTCGGCGGCCGTCATCACCGTAGATGCCCGCCTCCCCTGACGCCCGCGACACTCCGCGCCAGCAATTGGCGGCCGCGACGCGCCGCCGAGGTATGACAGCGATGGCAGATGAACGCGATCCCCGCGCGGCCGCGCGTCGGCGGCGTGCTGCCCAACCGCCGCCGTGGCTCGCGCCCGACGCGCCGAGCCAGTGGTGGTCGGCGGCCCCACCGGCGGATCGCCCACGCCGCGACCACGGGCGTTCGTGGCCCGACGCCGCGGCCTACGTAGACGGTGATGTGGATGGCAGCGCGGAGAGCGCCGCCCCCGCTCCGGCGCCGCGCATCGTGCCGGCCACGCCCCCGACCTCCACCTGGGCCGCGCTGCTCGCCTGGCTGCGCGCTGCCTGGCGCATGCGCCAGCGTGTGGCCTGGGGCGCCACCGTGCGCCGGGCCGCCGCGAGCGGGCTGGTGAAGCTGTTCATCCTGCTGCTCTGTGCCTGGCTGGTGGTCAACGTCGGGCAGGCGCTCCTGCGCGTGGTGGCGCCGGGCGGCATCCACTTCGGCGCCGCTCCACTGGCAACGGCGCCGGCGCATCCCTCGCCGACACGCGCCCATACCCCGCTGCCGACGCCCACGCCACTCGCGCAGACCGAGCTGGACGGCGTGATCACCATCACCAACCTGGACGGGCAGAACCCCTTCGAGGGTGACGTACAGGTGCTCGCTCGTGACGGCGCGTGGTCCTGCCGCAACGCCGCGCTCCCCAAGAGCACCTGGCATGTGCGCCTCGAACCGGGGGCCGCCCTCTCCATCCCCTGCATCATCCCCGTCGCGTCGCCCGCATCCCTCCCCGCGCACACCTTTCGTAAGACCGTCTCCACCCCCGACGGCCAGGGCCTCGCGCTAGTGGACAATCCCGCCCCCTTCGCCGGCGCCCTCTTCATCCCCACTCCCCTGCCCACCACCGCCCCGTGACGCATGCGTGCCCTGCTCAACGCGCATCAACCGCCCGCGCACCGGTCGGCATCACGACTTGACATCCCCGTCCCGCAGTGGAATACTATTTCTAATTCGCCGGCGCATCCGCCGGTCAGCACCTTAACAACTTCATATCGCTCTGTCTCCCCCTCTCCCTGCGGGGAGAGGGGGCTGGGGGTGAGGACTCGCAGCAACCCATCATACCCAATCGTGCCGCAAACGACAATCTCGTGTTGCCGATCCTTGCCGTTTTTGCCATCCCCTTGCCGGATCTTGCCGCCTTTGCCTCCCATAACGCCAAATGTCAAGTTGCCGATCCCGGCAAATCCCCTTCAATTCAGGGATTCCGGATGGTAGACGGCAAAAAACATATCGAAATGCGGCAAAAACGGCAATGTTAACCATAGCGGTCAACATTGCTCGCCTTATCCAGCCCTCGCTCTGGTTCCCCCTTTCCGCGCAAGGAGAGGGGGTTGGGGGGTGAGGACTACTGCCGCGCCCCCGCCGCCGGCCGCTGGTAGATGTGGACCGCGCGCCCCTCCGCCGCCAGCACCGCCTCGCGCAGCGCCTCGCTATACGTCGGGTGCGGGTGAATCGTCGCGATCACCTCGTCCGCCGTCAGCTCCCCACGCATCGCCAGCGAGAACTCCGTGATCAGATTCGTCGCGTCCGGCCCGAAGATCGCCGCGCCCAGGATCTCGCCGTAGTCGCCGACGATCACCTTGGTGAAGCCTTCGGTCTCGTTGCTCGCCAGCGCCTTGCCGTTCGCCACCCACGGGAACTTGTCCGCGCGGATGTTGCCGCCCTTGGCGCGTGCCTGCGCCTCGCTCAGCCCCACCGACGCGATCTCCGGGAAGGTGAAGATCGGCCGCGGCACCACGTTGTAGTCCATCGTCGCCTCGTGGCCCAGCGCGTTCTCGGCCGCCAGCTCGCCCTCCACCATCGCCACGTGCGCCAGCCACGTCTTGCCCACCAGATCGCCGATAGCGTAGACACCCGGCAGGTTGGTTTCCAGCCGCTCGTTGGCGGCCACGCGCCCGCGATCCATCGCCAGCCCGGCGGATGTCAGCCCCTCCAGCCCGGCGGGGTTGGCCTTGCGGCCCACCGCCACCAGCACGTACTCGGCGTCGTAGGTCTGCTGGCCGTTCGGCGTTGTCGCCATCACGCGCTTCTTGCCATCCGCGTCGGCGATGGACTCCACACGCGCATCGGTATGCACCTGGATGCCGCGCTTGGTGAACGAGCGTGTCAGCGCCTTGCTGACCTCCTCATCCTCGTTGGCGATCATCGAAGGCAGCATCTCGACGATGGTGACCTGCGTCCCCAGCGCGTGGAACATGCAGGCCAGCTCGACGGCGATGATGCCGCCGCCGATGCAGACCAGGCTCTCCGGCACCTTCGGCATGTTCATCGCATCGTCGCTGAAGATCACGTTGCGCCCGTCCAGACCGGGGAACGGCGGGCGGATCGGCACCGAGCCGTTGGCGAGGATCAGCTTGCGCGTGGTCAGGTCGCGCTCACCGCCGTCGTTCAGCTTCACGTGAACCTGCGTCGGCGACCGCACATCCGCCGCGCCCATGAAGATGGCGACGCCGTTGGCCTTCAATAGCTGCGCCACCCCGCCGGTGAGCTGCTTGACCACCTTGTCCTTGAAGGCGACGGCGGTCGCCATGTCGAAGCGCGGCCGGCCCTCCACCATGATGCCCAGCTTGCCCAGCTCGTCGAACTGCGCGTAGAGCTGCGCGATGTGCAGCAGCGCCTTCGACGGGATGCAGCCCACGTTCAGGCACGTCCCACCGATGTACTGCTTCTCGACGATGGCGACCCGCCCACCAAGCTGCGCCGCGCGAATGGCCGCGACGTACCCGCCCGGCCCGGCGCCGATCACCACGACATCGAACTGATTCTGATCCGCTGCCACTGCGCGTCTCCTCCGTCTCCTCTATGGTGTCCCGCACCACGCACGTCGTTGAGAATTGAGGCACAATAGAGAAGTATAGCGCGCCCGCCCGCCCCGGCGCGACGCCGCGTGGTCTCCTCAACCGACGTAGGTCGGTTTCGTGGCCGGAGGCCATCCAGGCGCGGTTTTAACCGCCGGCTGTCCCATCGGATCGTCCCGTCGGACCACCCAGGCGCGACCCAGGCGCGCACGCGGGCGTAACGAACGCGCCGCTAATGCGTATAGTAGACAGGCCAACTGGCCGGTTGACAGGCCAAGCGTGCGCCCCTATACTGATCGTGCGATACGGGCAAGCACCGCGGCCACCACGGCTTAGAAGGAAGTGCGAGATGCGTCCGATCCGTGGCTTCCAGCATGCTTCCGTCAGGCATCCCGTCCGCTTCATCCGCCTCACGTCCGCGCCGCTCCAGCTTGCACGGCGCGCGACCACGCTCATCCCCGCCCTTCTGCTCCTCCTGCCGCTCGCCCTGGTTGCCCTCGCCGCGCAGACGCTCACCGCCCCCAGCGCCCACGCCGACGGCGCGCACGTAGATGCCGTCACCTTCGACCGCGACGTGGACCCCGCCTCGGCCAGGTTCCTCGGCGATGCGATTGACACCGCCCAGCACGATGGCGCGACGCTGCTGCTGATCAGCATTGACACGCCGGGCGGCGACCTCGACTCGATGAAAGCCATCGTGCAGAAGGAGCTTGCCAGCGCCATCCCCATCGTCACCTATGTCGCGCCGCAGGGCGGGCGCGCGGGCTCAGCCGGCACCTTCGTCGCGCTGGCCGCGCCCATCGTGGCGATGGCCCCCAACACCCGCATCGGCGCCGCCAGCCCGATTGACAGCAGCGGCCAGGATCTCGAAACCACGCTCGACCGCAAGATCAAGAACGACCTGGAGGCGCAGATCCGCGGCATCCAGAAGACCTTCCACCGCAACGAAGACCTCGCCGTCCAGACCGTCGAGAACGCTTCCTCCTACGACGACCAGGACGCCATCGCGCAGCACCTCGTCAACCTCGGCGCCGCCACGCAGAGCGACCTGCTCGCCACCCTCGACGGCACCACCGGCACCCTCGCCAACGGCAACGCCTTCACCATCCACAGCGCTGGGCTGCCCGTGCAGACCATCGCACCGACGCTGGCAAACCAGTTGGAGACGGTGTTCCTCGACCCGACGGTCCTCTTCATCCTCTTCATCGTCGCCGCCGTCTGCATCTATCTGGAGCTTTCGCATCCCGGCGCCATCGTGCCGGGGACCGTCGGCGCCATCGCGCTGGTGATCTTCCTCTTCGGCTCCGGCTCGCTCAACCCCAACTACACCGGGCTGGTGCTGATGCTGCTGGCGATTGTGCTGCTGGCGGTGGATGTGCGTGTACCGACGCACGGTGTGCTCACCCTCGGCGCGCTGATCTCGCTCGTCGTCGGCTCGCTGATCTTCTTCGATTCCGGCGCCAATCGCGGCGCTCCGACCGTCAGCCCGTTGGTGATCGGCGCGGCGGCGCTGGCGCTGGGGCTCTGCTCGCTCATCGTCATCAGCTACGCCATTCGCGTCCAGCGTGGGCGCATCGGCACTGGAGGGGAGGGGTTGCTGGGCGAGACGGCGATCGTGCTGTCGCCGCTCGCGCCAGCCGGCCGCGTGCGCGTGCTCGGCGAGGACTGGGCCGCGCGCTTGAAGGGGACGCCCGCCGGGCCGGGTGGCGAGGTGCCGGCCGACCAGCAGGTGCGCGTCATCGCCCGCGACGGCCTGACGCTGATCGTCGAGCCAGTGCAACCACAGTCACCGGCGCAACCAAAGTCGAAAGCGAAGTCGAAATAGTCCCGCCGCACGAGACACGCGGCGGAGGAGGATATCCATGGATCCGCTCGTTGTGAGCGCCGTCATCGGCGTGGTCGTGATCATCATCCTGTTGTTCGCGCTCTCCGGGCTGCGTGTCGTCAATCAGTACGAGCGCGGCGTGATCTTCGTGCTCGGCCGGCTCATCGGCGCCAAGGGGCCGGGCGTCTTCTGGGTGCCGCCCATCATCAGCAAGATGCGCAAGATTGATCTGCGCATCATCACCATCGAGCTGCCGCCGCAAGAGAGCGTCACCCGTGACAACGTCACCGTCAAAGTCAGCGCCGTCGTCTACTTCTATGTCGTCAGTCCCAATGACGCCGTGAACAACGTGCTCGACTACTACCGCGCCACCGTCCAGATCGCGCAGACCACGCTGCGCAGCGTCATCGGCCAATCTACGCTCGACCAACTGCTCACCGACCGCGAAGACATCAACAAGGCCATCCAGCACATCATTGACGAGCACACCGAGCGCTGGGGCATCAAGGTCACGACGGTGGAAGTCAAGGATGTCGAGCTGCCCGTGTCAATGCAGCGCGCGATGGCGAAGCAGGCGGAGGCCGAGCGCGAGAAGCGCGCGAAGGTGCTGCTGGCCGAAGGCGAATTCCTGGCGGCGCAGACGCTGGCCGACGCCGCGCGCCTCATCTCCACCGAGCCGGCGGCGCTCCAACTGCGCTATCTCCAGACACTGGTTGAAATTGCCGCCGAAAAAAATTCAACTGTGGTGTTCCCACTCCCCATTGATCTAGTCGAGCCACTGGGCGAGATCTTGCGCCGCGCCGCCGGCACCAACGGCGCCAAACCCACGCCGGCCATCCCCGCGCCGCGCACCACGGGTGGGCCGGCCACACCGCAGCTTCCCCACGAGTAATCAAGCGAGCGGCACAGCGTGGCGTCAGACTGACTCGCCCGCGGCATTGCGGCTCCCCCTCTCCTTGCGAGGAGAGGGGGGTGGGGGGTGAGGACTACCCCTCGTCGCTGGCGCCGTTCGCACTGGCGTGGCCGGTGTCTTCGGGCGGGTAGTCCGGCGTGTGCGTCGCCCGCGGGCGTGTGGCATGGACGTAGGCCAGATAGCGTTCGTGCTGCTCGGCGTCAATCAGGCCGCTGGAGCGGTACAGATTCATCATCACGTCCAGCTTGAGGATGCTGACGAGGTTGATGCCGGCGTGCTTGAGGCGAGTGTGCGCGCCCTGCTCGCGGTCCACCAGCACGACGGCGTCGTGCGCCACGATGCCATGCTCCCCCAGAAAGCGCGCCGTCTCGAGAATGCTGCGCCCGCCCGTGATCAGGTCGTCCACCAGCAGCGCGCGCGTGCCGCTGGAGAAACGCCCCTCCACGCCGCGCTCGCCGGTCCCTTCCGGCTTGAGGCGGGGATAGATCATGGGGGTGGAGGATTCGAGGGCGTAGGCGGTGGCGAGGAGAATGCCGCCGACCGGCACGCCGGCCACGACATCGTAGAGTTGCACCTTGGAGCGGCGCAGCGACTGCGCCAGCGTCACTTCCTGATACATCAGCTTGGCCGCCACACGCAGGGCCGTTGGGTTGGCGATCAACACCTTGGGGTTGATGTAGACGGGGGAGTTGACGGTGCTACCGCCCAGGGTGTAGTCGCCGAACGAGACGGCGCCGAGATCCCACAGCGCGCGAGCCAACCAGAGGTTGTCAACGGCCTGTTCCTTGTTCATCATGAGGTGTGTGCGCCTCCCAGGAGCAAGTGGCCGCCCGCGCGCCGGATCAGAGCGGCCGCGGTACGTCGCCGCCGGACGCCGGATACCGTTGAGCCGTCACATCTGTGCATCGGTCGCACGGTGCCGCGCATTATAACACACCCGCTCAAATCCTGACTACAGTCGCGCCGGAACGGTCCAGACGGTCCAGATCAGTCCTCGATCAGGCCGCCGCCCAGCACAAGGTCGCCATCCGCGCCGCCATAGAAGACCGCCGCCTGGCCGGGCGTGATCGCGCGCTGCGGCCGGCCGAGCCGCACCACCGCGCGGCCGCCATCCAGCGGCGTGACGGTTGCGGGAACGGGAACGGCCTTGTAGCGCACCTTGACGGCGCAGGTGAAGGGCAGGGATGGCGTGTCGCCAGACGTGAAGGTGGTCTGGCGCACGCTGAAGGCATCGCGGTCGAGCGCGGCGGCGGCGCCGACGACGACGGCGTTGCGCGCGGGATCGAGCCGCAAGACGTGCAGCGGCTCCCGTGCGCTGACGCCCAACCCCTTGCGCTGGCCGATGGTGTAGTGGGCGAGGCCGCTGTGCCGCCCAAGCGTCTGGCCCGCTTCATCCACGATAGGGCCGGGCGCGGGCGCGGTGCGGCCGGTGGACTGCGCGTAGCGGCGCATGAAGCCGCGATAATCGTTGTTGGCGACGAAGCAGATCTCCTGGCTTTCCGCCTTCGTGGCGATGGGCAGCCCGCGCGCGGCGGCCATCGCCCGCACCTCCGGCTTGGTGTACGCGCCGAGGGGAAAGAGTGCGTGGCGAAGCTGCTGCTGCGTGAGCACGTGCAGCACGTAGGACTGATCCTTCTCGGCGCTCAACCCCGTGCGCAGGCGGCGCAGGCCGGTGGCCGGATCGTCGTCCACACGGACGTAATGGCCGGTGGCGAGGTAGTCCGCGCCCAGCGCGAGCGCGCGCTCCAGCAGCAGCGTGAAGCGGATGTAGCGGTTGCAGCGCAGGCAGGGGTTGGGCGTGCGGCCGGCCAGATACTCGTCGTAGAAGTAGTCCACGATGGTCTGCTGGAAGGGCTGCTCGACGTTGACGACGTAGAACGGGATGCCCAGGTGCGCGGCCACACGGCGCGCGTCCGCCATGGATTCGAGCGAGCAGCACGTGTTCTCAGCCGCGGTCTCCGCATCCTCATCCGTCTTATCCGGCGCCGGCTCGGACCAGAGGCGCAGCATGATGCCCACGACATCGTAGCCCTGCTCTCGCAGCAGGGCCGCCGCGACGGAGCTATCCACGCCCCCGCTCATGCCGACGACGACGCGCGTCATGGGAACTCACCCTCCTTCATGCATGCCGGAACCGCCGGCCAACACGACATTATATGACAGACGCGAACGCGGCCTCCACCACAATTGCCGATTGCGCGGGCGGAGCATGCCTGCTAGTATGGGGAAAGAGGCACTGGCGCGCGTGCGACGGCGTGGGATCCTATGAGGCGCGGAGGAAGGTGGAGATGGTGGCGACGACGGCAACGACAACGCGAGCGGCGTATCATGCGACAGTGCGCGAGATGCCCAGCGAGGAGCGCCCGCGCGAGCGGCTGGAGCGATACGGGGCCAGCACGCTGCAAACGGCGGAGCTGCTGGCGATTCTGCTGCGCGTGGGAACACAACAGGAGAACGTGATCGAGCTGTCGTCGCGGCTACTGCGTGAGTACAAGGGACTGGGCGGGCTGCTGGCGGCGGACTTCGCGGAACTGTGCGCGGTGCATGGGATGGGGCAGGCGAAAACATCGCAGCTCAAAGCCGCGCTGGAGATCGGGCGGCGGCTGAGCGTGATGGCGGCGGCGGAACGGCCCAAGATCGAGAGCCCCGGCGATGTCGCCCAGTTGGTCATGCTTGAGCTTGCGTATCTGCCGCAAGAGCAACTGCGCGTGATCTGCCTGGATACGAAGAACTACGTCGTCCACCAGCAGGTGGTGTATCAGGGCACAGTCAACAGCAGCGTGGTGCGCGCGGCCGAAGTCTTCCGCCCGGCGGTAAGCCGCAACTGCCTCTCGATTGTCGTCGTCCACAACCATCCGTCAGGCGATCCCACACCCTCGCCGGAGGACATCCGCACAACAGAGCAGTTGCGCAAGGCGGGTGATCTGCTGGACATCGAGCTGCTGGATCACATCGTCGTCGGGCAGCACCGCTGGGTAAGCCTGAAAGAGCGCGGCCTGGGGTTCTAAGCGGATTCGGAAGCGTTCTCTCCTGAGAGGTCCGCCACCGGCTGCGCGCGCACCGCGCGGATCGGCGAGAGCGCCAGCGAGACGAACGCCAGCGCGAACCCCGCCGCGGCCACCGCCAGCGCCGGCCGCAATCCGAGCGCCTCGCCCAACACGCCACCCACCAGCGCGCCGAACGGCTGCGCGCCCCAGATCACGAAGCGCGCGCTCGCGGCCACCCGCCCCAGCAGCCGATCTGGCGTGAGCGCCTGGCGCAGGCTGACGACGGTGATGTTGTAGAAGGTGTCGCCCGCCCCGCCCAATGCCTGGCCCAGCGTCAGCAGTGGGAATATCAGCACCGCGGACGCTCCGGCCAGCGGCACGCACGCGCCGCCCACCGCGATCAGCAGCATGCCCAGCAGCATCGTCGGCCCCAGCCCGCCGCGTCGCGCCGCCCGCCCGGCGACCACCGCCGCGCCGAGGCCGACCACGCTCCCCAGCAGCAGAATCCCGCCCAGCCCGGCCGGCCCCACGCCGAGCTGCCGCACGACATAGAGCACGTAAAGCGAGTTGAAGATCGCGGCGAAGAAGTTGGTGATCCCGGAGCTGATCAGCGTCGCGCGCAGCAGCGGCTGCCGCAGCACCACCCGCAGCCCCTCGCCGATCGCGCGCGCGATTCCCCGCCGCTCCGCGGCCTCCGGCGCCGGCTCCGGCGTGCGCAGCAGCCCCAGGAACGCCACCGAGACCAGGAACGAGAGGGCGTCGGCCAATATGGCGACCGGCGCGCTGAGCGCCTGCACGAGCAGGCCGCCCAGCCCCGGTCCGGCGATCTGCGCCACCGACTGGCTCGCCTCCAGCCGGCCGTTCGCGTCCACCAACTGCTCGCGCCGCACCAGCGCCGGCACGAACGCCAGATACGCCACCTCGAAGATCACCGTCAGCGTCCCCACCAGAAACGCCACGCCGTAGAGATAGCCCATGCGCAGCACGCCGACAGCCGCCGCCAGCGGAATCGTCGCCAGCAGCGCCGCACGGCCCAGATCGGCCGCCATCAGCACGGGCCGGCGCCGCACGCGATCGATGTACACTCCCGCGAACAGCCCGATCAGCAGCGCGGGCAGGTATTGCACCGCGCGCAGCACCCCCATCTGAAATGCGCTCGCCCGCAGCGCCAGCACCGCCGTCAGCGGCAGCGCCAGCAGCGTCACCTGCGAGCCGATCAGCGAGAGCGTCTGGCCTGTCCACAGCTTGAGAAAGTCCGCATGGCGCCAGAGGCTCTCCGGCTGCGGCTCCTCCTTCACCTGTTTCAGCATGCGGGCACGCCGCCCTGGCGCGTCTCCACACGCAGGATGTCGAACCGCTCCGCCGTCACCAGCGCCTCCAGCCGCGCCCGATCGGTGACGCTCTCGAAGCTCACCACCAGCGCCGCACGCCCATCCGCCTCCACCTCGCGCTTGGGCAGGCGGCGTATGCGCGGATGCTCGCGCCAGAAACGCAGCCCCTCCGGCAGACTGAGCGCCAGGAAATCGAGCGAGGCATCGTTTTGTGGATACCGGCACGGCGCGCAGGCCACATGGAACGCATGCGGATCGCGCCACGCATCCGCGTGATCGGCGGGAAGGCCCATGCGCAACGGCGCCGCCCGCCCGCAGTGGTGGCAGGTCGCCGCGCCGTCGGCCAGCGCGCGCCGATAGTAGGAATTGCCCCAGCGCAGCACACGCGAGAAGGCCGGTTTCAGCCCCGCCACACCGTCGAACAGGCCAGCGTAGCTGACGTGGTGGCAGAACACCCCGCCCGGTTCCGCATCGCAGGCGGGACAGCGCAGCAGCAGCTCCGCGCGCGCCGCCGAGAAGCGCCCGACCAGCCGGCGCTGCCCGCATATGACACACCACATGCTCGTCTCACGCCAGGCCGCGCTCCCAGCCGCTCGCGCCGCCAGCCCATCCGCGCCCGCCTCTTCGCGCAGGTCCACCGCCAGCGCGCGCCGCAGTGCCAGCCGCCCGCGATGCAGCCGCACCGCGACGGCGCTCGCGCTCATCCCCAGCCGCCGCGCCACCTCCGCCTGCGGCGTCTCCTCCACATAGCGCGCGAGCAGCACCGCCCGCGTCTCGGCCGGCAGCAGCGCCAGCGCGTGATCCAACAGCGCGGCCAGCTCGTCGCGCTCCAGCTCCAGCGTGAAGTCGTCTGTGGCGACCGCATCCGCCGCATCCATCGCGTCCTCGCCCATCCGCTCCAGCGCCAGATCAGGCCGCTCCCACTCGCCCGCGATTGCCGGAGCGATGTGACGCATCTCACGGCCATGCTGCCGCGCCCAGCGCAAGCAGACGTTGCGGGCGATGGCGCTGAGCCACGGACCCACCCCGCGCGGATCGGTGAGCTTGTGCGCCTGGCGCCACGCCTCGATCAGCGTCTCCTGCGCCAGGTCTTCCGCCGCGCCAGCGTCGCCCGTCAGCCGCGCGCAGAGGCGCAGCAGCCGTGGCCGCTCCGACGCGAGCGCGGCGTCCAGCGGGTGGGTCTCGCGCGCCACCAACAGCTCGGCCATATGCTCCTCCCCGGTGTCAGGATGGGATATGTCATAGTGCCATCATCCGCATCACCAGCATATCGCCAGACGCGTGCGCAATATTACATCCGTCCGCCGTGGGTATTCATCCCCACGCTGAATCCTCTCCTCACACCTCCTCACACCTCCTCGCCTCTGTGTTCCTCCGTGTCCTCTGTGGTGTTCTTCGTCACTCTCCTAGCGCCTGGAAGAGGTGCGCGTTGAACCGCACCGCCTCGCGCAGATCGTCCAGCCGCACGTGCTCGTTGGGCGCGTGCGCACCGTTTGCCCAGTACACCGGATCGCCCGGCGCCGACAGCCCCGGCACCCCCACGTGCCGGCGTAGCGCCCCCAACAGCGGCAGCGTCCCACCCGAGATCGGCCCCACCGACGCCGGCTTGCCCGCGAACGCCTCCGCAATCGCCAGCACCCGTTGCGCGAACGCATCCTCGATCGGCGTCACTACCGGCTCCGCATGCCCGAAGACCGTCACGCGAATATCCGTGTAGCCCTCGGCCTCCAGATGCGCCTTCAGCTTCGCCAGAATGTCGTCCGGCCGCTGGTCCGGCACCAGGCGGAAATCTATCTTCGCGCTCGCTCGCGCCGGCAGCACCGTCTTCGACCCTTCGCCCGTGTACCCGCTCACCAGCCCCGCGATATTGCAGGTCGGCGTGAACGCCTGGCGCCGCCGCAGCTCGAACCCCGCCAGATCGTCCACGAAGCGCTCGATACCGTAGATGCGCTTGTAGATCTCGTCGTGTTCCGGCTGCTCGCGTAGCGCGTGCAGCTCCGCCGCCGTCGGCGCGCGCACCGCATCGTAGAAACCGGGGATGCGTACCCGCCCGTCCGGCCCTTTCAGCGTCGCCAGCGCTTGCACCAGCCGCCACGCCGCGCTCGGCAGGATCGGCGCCGCTCCCGAATGCGCGTCCATCCCGATTCCCTGGACGTCGAGCTGCACGTAGAGCAGTCCCTTGCTCCCCAGCACCAGCGCCGGCCGCCCATCCGGCTCGAACCCCGCCCCCTCCCAGAGGCAGCCATCCGCCGCGAGCTTGCCCGCGTGCGGCGCGATGATCTCCTCGAAGTGCGGGCTGCCGATCTCCTCTTCCCCTTCGATAATCCACTTGATCGTGATCGGCAGCTCACTCAGCTCCGCCCGCAGCGCGCGGATCGCCGTCAGCCGCGTCGCGATCTCGCCCTTGTCGTCGCTCGTTCCGCGCCCGTACAGCTTCCCGTCGCGCACCTCCGGCGCGAACGGCGGCGACTCCCACAGCTCCAGCGGCTCCGCCGGCTGCACGTCGTAGTGGTCGTAGAGCAGCACCGTGAACGGCCCGCCCGCCAGCTCGCCGAACACGATCGGCGGCGCGTCCGCAATCGCGAAGCGCTGCGTGCGGAACCCCGTCTCGGCCAGCAGCCCCTCCACCAGGTCCGCCATCGCGCCGATCCCCAGCCCCTGCGCCGCCACGCTTGGCTGGCGGCAGAGCCGCTCCAAGAGCGCCCGCGCCTCGCCCGCCAGCGTATTCGCATCCGTCCGCAATGTCTTCGCCATCGTGCGCGCTCCCTTCAGCTTCCTCGGCTCGCGGTAAACCACGCGATTGCCCGGCGTCGCAACAGTATACGTCGCACGCGCGGCCTGCCCGGCCGTCAGATACATACGGTCGTATCCAACGTGTCTACTGGCAACCGCATCAGGTGGACCCACCGAGCCATCCAGTGCTATCGTACAGCCACGACATACCGGCCTGAGGTAGGCCAGACGGTGGAGGAGAGAGCGGCTCATGGCGGAGCTGGCCACAGCCCCACAGCGCGCGAATCACACGCCCTCCCGGCGCGAGCGGCGCCAGCGGCGCGCGTGGATCGTCGCGCTCGCCATTCTCGCCGTCCTGATCCTGGCCTGGCTCGTCGCCTTCGCCCCCATCGGCTACGCCAACATCGCCCCGCCCGGCTGGCACAACGTCACCGTTCACGGCAACAACTCCACCCTCAGCTACGCCGTCAGCAGCGACACGCCCGGCCTCATGCTCGCCTGCGGTGAGGCATCCACCGCCCCGCTCTTCCTCCAGAGCGACACCGGCGCCCCCCACCTCTGGCGCAGCCGTGACGGCGGCCAGCACTGGGAGACGCTGCGCCCGCCCGCCACGCAGCCCGACTGCCGCCTCGCCGTCCCGCATGGAACTGCCGGTACCTTCTACCTCACCTACCAGGATTTTCGCCTCACCCCCGTGCCTGAGGCCATCTACATCACGCGCGACGCCGGCACCACCTGGCAGCGGCTCACCAGCATCTCCAGCGCCCCCGCCACCGTTGACCAGGCCTTCAATACCCTGGCCGCCGCCACCTTCCGCGACGGCCGGCTCTATAGCCTACAACCGCCGCTGCGGCCCGACCTCACCCCCGCGCACACCTTCGTCGTCCGCGCTGACGACGGCGCCACCTGGAAGCCAACCGAGGCCGCGCCCAGCGCCTTCGAGCGCCGCGGCTGGAACGTCGTCAGCTACGCCCCCGCCTACAACGTCCCGCACGCCTGGTTCCGCGCCCTCGAACATCAGGGTGATGCGCCGCTGCTGGAGCGTTCCAACGACGATGGGCAGACCTGGGGAGCCATCAATTTCATCGGCTCCGCCGCGGCCAACGAGGTGACGCTCGCCACCTCGCCCGCGCGGCCGCGTACCATTTGCGCCGGCAACGCCCAGGTTACGCTCCTCGCCAGCGACGACGGGGGTGGCACCTGGCGCACCGGCGCCCCCCCGCGTGACTACTCCGACACGCAGGGCTTCAACCCCGCGCCGCCCCTCGTCGGCGCCGACGGCTCCTGCTATCTGGCCTACGAATACACGCCGATCATCTCCGCACTGGACCCGCGCGCCGACCAGTACAACGGCGCCGCCGCCATCTTCCGCCTCGCCCCCGGCGCCACCACCGCCCGGCTCGTCTCCTGGGCCTCCAGCTACGATCTCGACTTCACGCTGCACAGCGGCGCCGCCTTCGCCTACGTCCCCGCCGACAACGGCACGTCCGCCCGCCTCGTGCTCACCGCCTTCAACTACAGCGGCTCGCCGCCCTCCTTCCTGGCGCTGCTGGGCGGCGAAACCTACGACAACCTGCTCATCTGGACCACCGAACCCTGATCCCGCCACGTCTTACGGCAGGATCAGATGCAGGTCGCCGAACTCGTGCCAGAGGTAGCCCGCGCGCAGCGCCTCGGCGTAGGTGATGCGCAGGTGTACGCGCCCGGCCAGCGCCTCCAACATCGCCAGGTGGCTCGCTCGCGGCTCGTGCAGCCCCGTCAGCAGCCCATCCACCGCGCGGATGCCCCGTTCCGGCGTCACCACCACGCTCGTCCAGCCCGCGCCCGCGTGCGTCGTGCCGTCAGCCTCCGTCACCGTCTCCAGCGCGCGCACCACCGTCGTGCCCACCGCGATCACACGCCGGCCCTCGGCCCGCGCCGCGGACACCAGCCGCGCCGTCTCCGCCGGCACGCGATACTCCTCCTCGTACGGCGGCTCGTGGTCCTCCAGGCTCGCCACCCCCGTGTGCAGCAGCAGCGGCGCGATTTGCACGCCGCGCGCCACCAGCGCCGTGATCAGCTCCGGCGTGAAGGCGCGGCCCGCCGACGGCATCTCCGCGCTGCCCGGCTCCGTCGCGTAGACCGTCTGGTACGCGCTCGCCGGCCATTCCCTCGGCACGTAGCCGTAGCGAATGGGGAAGCCGTGCCGCTCCAAGTAGTCTTGCCAACGTTCCGGCAGCCGCAGCGTCGCAATCCAGAGCCGCGTGCCCTGCGCGTCCGGCCGCGCCGTCCGATCCGTGGCGTAGGGAGTGTGCAGCGTGGCCGATGCCCCGCCCGGCAGCGCCAGTATCTCCCCTGGCACGGCATCGCGGAAGGGCTGCGTGCCGCGCCTGCCTTCCCGCACACTCTCGGACTCGCCCAGCCGCCGCGGCTCCACTGTCCACAGGTCCGCCGGCAGGTGCGTGGAGAGGCGCAGCTCCAGCGGCGTGCCATCCGCCCGCGTGACATGCAGCGCCGCCTTGAGCGTCCCGCTGGTGTTGATGACCAGCACATCGCCGGCGCGCAGATGCTCGGCGATAGCGCGGAAGCGCGTGTGGATCACGCGGTCGTCCGCGACGTGCGAGACCATCAGGCGCACCTCGTCACGCGCCAGCCCGCGCGCCTCCGGTGGCTCGCCCGCCTCCAGCTCCGGTGGCAGCGTGAAGTCTAGCGGCCCAGCATCTTCCCCGCGCTCTCCGCGCTCGCGCCGGCTCGCGCCGCCCGACGCCCGCGCGATGCGCCGCGCCGCCCGCCGCGATGCCCGCACCGGTGTCGTTCTCGTCGTTCTCGTCGTTCTCGTCGTCATGGCGCTACTCGCTTCCATCGCCTGCCGCCCTCAATCAATGGAGCAGGGCCGGCTCGTAGCGCCGGCGCAGCCGCAGCCCCATCCGCACCAGCGCCATCCCGAGCCGCGCCAGCGCCCGCTCGCGGCGCAGCTCCCACGCCGGCAGCTCCTCACGCGCCGCCCGCGCGGATGCCGCCGCGCGCAACAGGTCGCGCCGGTGCGCCTCGGCCAGTTCCGCCATCAAAAGTGGATGCGTCATCCGTCTGTTATCCTCACTCACTTGCCGGCGTCAGTTGGAAGAGCGAGAGCTGCATACCGTCCGGCGCGCGCAGCCGCTGGTTCAGATCGCTCCAGGTCGTTCGCACCGGCTCGCGCTCCGCCGCGGCCCCATGCGCCAGCAGCGACGCCGCGCTCGCGCACACGTCCGCCACCTCGAAGGCCAGCCGCACTGGCCCCGACACGCGCCGCCCGGCCTCCACCGTGTCGGTGTACGCGGAGTCCGCCGTATCCAGCAGCTCGACGGTGCCGCGCCCCGCCGCCAGCACCACGCCGCGCCCCTCCGGCGAGTCCCACGCCTTCACCACCGGCAGCCCGAAGCCGTCACGGTACAGGCGCAGCGCCGCGTCGAAGTCCTCCACCGTCAGCGCCACGCGCAGCTCGCGCACAGGATCGACGGCGTCGTCCGCGGCCTCAGAAGCGTTCGCCACTTCTGCCGCCTGCCCGATCTCACGCGCGCGATAGCGCCCACTCGGATAGGCGCCGCCCAGCAGCGCCAGCAGCCCCGGCACACTCACCTCCGGCAGCGGACGGTCGCTGATGTCCTCGCCGGGAAACGCTTCCTGGTGCAGCGCCGTCCGCATGTCGCCCGGATCGACCCAGTAGACGCGCTGATCCGGCAGTTCCGCCGCGAGAATGTTCGACAACTGCTCCAGCGCCGCCTTGCTCGATCCGTACCCACCCCAGCCCTCGTACGGCTCCACACCCGCATCGCTGGTGATGTTGAGGATGCGCGCGCCCGGCTTAAGCTGCGGCGCGACGGCTTGCAGCAGTGCCAGCGGCGCGATGGTATTCGCCTCATACACGGCGCGCAGCACGTCGAGCGGATAGTCGAGCAGGCGCGGCTGTGGACTCGGCCCCAGGATACTGGCGTTGTTCACCAGCGCATCCAGCCCGCCCGCGTCCCGCGCGGCATCCGCCAGCGCGCGCCGGTGCGCCGCGTCGCTCACGTCGCCAGCGATAGCGATCACGTCTGTCTGCCGCGCCAGTTCCGCACGGGCCGCTTCGAGTGCGTCGGCCCCGCGCGCATCCACGATCAGTGCCCAGCCGTCCCGCGCCAGCGCCCGTGCCAGCGCCAGCCCCAAGCCGCGCGAGGCGCCGGTGATCAGCGCCGTGTGTGTCGTGTTGGTATGCGTATTCGCCGCCATCTGCTTGTTGCCTCCTTCGATCCGGTCGCGGCCCACAGGTGTGCTCTCGCTGTGAAGTCTACGCCGGGGCGGGCGCAGCGGCCACGTACGATGGGCTAGTGGACGGCTGATCGAAGGGACAGGCGGGGCCCCTCATTTCGCAGCGGAGGCCCACACTCGGTCGTGCTGCCTTCTCAGCGCGGCCCGACCCGCTTTGTACCTCGACGCATTACATCGCGGGGTATAATAGCATCCAGGTCTGCGGCCGGTGGCCGCCACTCCCAGTAGCCTTCGCAGGAGTTGCTGATGAACAAGACTGAAGTGCTGCGGAGGATCGACGACGGGTGGCGTCGCCTGACGGAACTGGTGGAAGGGATCGATCCAACCGCCTTCGTCCAGCCGGTCAAGGATGAGTGGTCGCCCAAAGACCACGCGGCGCATGTGGCCGCGTGGGAGGAATTCCTGCTCGCGATCCTGGAGAAACGGGACCGCCATCGGAGCATGGGCGTGGGCGACATCCGGGGCAAAGAGACCGATGCGATCAATGACGCCGTCTTCCAGGCCCGTCGCCACCTTGCGCCGGACGAGGTCCGGACATCGCTTGCCGAAACGCACCGCAAAGTGCGCTCTGCGATCGAGTCGTTGTCCGACGCGGACCTGCGGCGGCCGCGATCCGACTTCCAGCCGGCGGATAGTGCAGACGGCGAGTCGGGCGACGAGTCGCTCTTGGATGAGATCGAGTGGAACACCTGGGGCCACTACGAAAAGCACATCGAGTGGCTCACCGCTCTGATCCCGCGGTAGCCAGCGCCATGACGATCCATGATGCTCGCGGAACGGCCATCGGTGATTGCTACGGAAACACGGGCTATGCGCTCGCCGCCCGCATCTCCGGCTTCACCTGCCGGGAGGCCGCCGGGGCGCGGCGCGTGTTCATAAATGGGCGCTCGCAGACGCGGTGGAAGAGGTAGGCCACGCCCAGGATCAGCGGCAGGCCCGTGAGCAGCAGCAGCCCCAGCTCCGCCAGCCCCGAAAAACCGAGCGGGTGCGCCAGGTATTGCCACGCCACCTGCAACAGCGGCGCGTGAACCAGATACAGGCTGTACGAAAAGACACCGACTGAGACCAGCGGCCCCCAGCCCAGCGCCGCCCGCAGCGGATTGCGCCCCTCGGCGCGCGAGGCCGCGACCAGCGCCGCCGCCGCCATCAGCCCCGCCAGCGTATCGGCGATCACCAGCATCGAGGGATCGCCCCAGCCGAAGATCGAACCCCAGCGCCAGCAGAGCGCCACGAGCAGCGCCGCGAACCCCAGCGCCGCCGCCGTCCACGGCAGCGCCTCGCGCGCCAGCCGCCAGCGCGGCTCACGCGAAAACGCGATGGTTGCCGCCACCGCGCCGAGCGCGAACAGCGCCACGTAATCCGGCGTCGCCGGTGCCAGCCACGTACCCGACACACGGTACTGCGCGATATAGGCCGCCGCCATGACGCCGAGCGTGGTCAGGCCGGTGCCGACACGCCGCCAGAGCAACACCATCAGCGGAAAGAGGAAGTAGATGCGCCACTCAATCGCGATCGACCAGAAGACGTGATTGATCTTCCCCTGGCCGAACAGGTCTTGCAGCATCAGCAGGTGCATCTCCAGGGTGTGCCACGTCACCGGGATGCTCATATCCCAGTGCGTGCCGGTCTTGCGCCCAACCAGCGTCGCGATCAGCAGCAGCGAGAAGGCGATGGCCCCGTAGTATGGTGGCAGAATGCGCTTCGCGCGTCGCCACAGAAAGCCGCGCGCGCCGCCGCGCAGTGAGCCGTCGCCGCGCACGATGGGCAGCGCCAGCGAGAAGCCCGACACCACGATGAACACGCTCACCGCGAAGTGCCCGTAGGCCATCCAGCCCGTCAGCAGCGCATCCATCCCCGTGGGCGAGCGCGCGTAGTCCACCGGCCAGATCTGCAGCCAGGCGTGATGCAGCACGACGAAGAGCGCCGCCAGCGCCCGCAGCCCATCCACGTAACCCAGATGCCCATGTCCTTGCGCTTGCCCCCGCGCCGCCACCGGCGCCCGCGCCCGCGCCCGCACACGCGGCATCACCACGAACGCCGGCACATCCCCGCGCACCTCACGTTCCGCCCGATCCAACCCATCCGAACGCTCCGCTACGGCAGACACTCCGGCCATCCTTCCGCTGCGCGTCGTCACAATCTCCAGCCGCGGGGCGCACATCACGGCCCTCGCGGGATTCACCAGAATTCACCTCCTATTCATGTTGCGTGCCAGCCGGGATGGGAAGTCCTCACCCCCGGCCCCTCTCCTTGCGAGAAGAGGGGAGATCGCACCCCATCCGCCCACACGCTCTTGCCATTTGGCGCCGTCCGTGACGGAATACTCAGATGGATGCCGACCGAATGGGAGGAGGCGAACACATGGCGACGCGGAAGACGGGAGACGCGGGGCTACGCCTCACCATCGAGCTGGTGCCGGCGACCTGCTGGCAGGCCAACCTGCGCGACGTGCTGCCCCGCCCGGCGTGGGACGCGCTGCGCCGCCGCGTCTACGCCAGCTTCGGCCACCGCTGCGCCATCTGCGGCGCGAGCGGCCGCCTCCACTGCCACGAGGTCTGGCGCTACGACGACAGCGCGCACATACAGACGCTCGACGGCCTGCTCGCGCTCTGCGAGCTGTGCCACCACGTCAAGCACATCGGCCACGCGCGCCTGCTCGCCGACCAGGGTAAGCTCGATTACGAGCGCGTCGTCGCGCACTTCCTGCGCGTGAACGGCTGCGACCGCGCCACCTTCGCGCGCCACCGGGCGGAAGCGTTCGCCATCTTCGCCGCGCGCTCGCGCCACGAGTGGCAGACCGACCTCGGCCTCACCGGCCACGCGCCGCTGGAACCAGAGTAGCGTCAGCTTATCACCCCGCATGCGACACCGAGGAACGCGGCGCGCGGTCGAGCTGCGTATCCTCCCAGGCGACGGGATCTTCGCGCGGCTCCAGGTGCGTGAACACCGTTGTGTCCGGCAGCGCGCGGCGCAGCGCCAGCTCCACCTCTTCCACCATATCGTGCCCACGCTGCACCGTCCACGCCCCCGGCACCAGCACGTGCAGCGAGACGAAGCGCCGCGCGCCCGCCCGTCGTGTGCGCAGCGCGTGGTACTCGATGCCGCGCTGCTTGAAGGGAACGAGCGCGGCGGCGATGGTGCGCTGATCCTGCGGCGGCAGCGCCGTATCCAGCAGCCCCAGCCCGCTCTCGTGGATCAGCCGCCAGCCGGTCCAGATGATGTTCGCCGCCACCAGCAACGCGACGATCGGATCGAGGATGTTCAAGCCGGTCAGCCCCACCAGGGCGACCCCCACCAGCACCCCCGCCGTCGTCCACAGATCCGTCAGCAGGTGATGCCCGTCCGCTTGCAGCGCAACGGAGTTGAGCCGCCTGCCCGCGCGCAGCAGCACCAGCGCCACCCCGCCATTGATGCCGGCGGCGGCCACCGCGATCAGCAGGCCCAGCCCCACCGCCTCCAGCGCGTGCGGCTGGGCGAGGTGCTGGACGGCCGTGTAGATGATGCCGACGGCGGCCAGCACGATCAGCGCGCCCTCGACGCCGCTCGAGAAGTATTCCGCCTTGGTGTGGCCGTAGGCATGCACCTCATCCGCCGGGCGCGCGGCATACCAGAGCGCCCACAGCGCCACCACCGCCGCCACCAGATTGACCAGCAGCTCCGCCGCCGCCGAGAGCAGCCCAATCGAGCCGGTGATGAGGTAGGCCGTGAAGGTGAGCGCGAGCGTCACCAGCGCCGCCGCGATCGAGAGCCAGGCGTAGGAGCGTGCCGAGCGTGCGGGCATGTTCCAGCCTCCTACAGAGCAGTGCGCGTGAATGGTGAATGATGCGCGGCGTCTCGCCCCCGCGGGCGTTCACGGCGCAGGCACCGTACCACACACCACCGACGATCCATATACGCAAAATGGCGGGAAATGATCTCCTTCATCTTCTGGATACGGCCGCCGCCGGCGGATGGGTCATGCCATCGCCCATCCGGTTGCGCGCCACCGTGGGAACCGCGGTGGGCAAGACCGGGCGGCGTCTGTGGTACAGTCCTAGATCGGGGCGAGATGCGATGTTCGCCGCACAGCGGCACGTGTTCAACATCTTCAGATCGGTCCCGACCCCTTCGCGACCGCTGATCCATCTGGTCAATCTGGTCATTCTAGGAGTTCGCAGGTGAAAATCCACGAGTACCAGGCGAAAGAGATTCTGCGCCGGTACGGCATCCCCGTCCAGCCGGGCGAGATCGCCACCACGCCCGAACAGGCCGAGCAAATCGCCCAGCGGTTCGGCGTGCCCGTCGTCATCAAGGCGCAGGTCTACGTCGGCGGCCGCGGCAAGGCCGGCGGCATCCAGTTCGGTGACACCCCCGCGCAGGCCGGCGACGCCGCCCGCCGTGTGCTCGGCATGAACATCAAGGGCCTCACCGTCGAGAAAGTGCTGGTCACGCCCAAGAGCGACATCAAAGAGGAGTATTACCTCGGCATCATCCTCGACCGCGCCAGCCAGGCCCCCGTCGTCATGGTCAGCGCCGCCGGCGGCGTGGAGATCGAGCAGGTGGCCGAAGAGACGCCGGAAAAGATCGTCAAGGAACCGATTGACGTGCGCTGGGGCCTGCCGCCCTGGCGCGCGCGTGAGCTACTGGCCCAGGCCGGCGTCCCCCCCACCGTCGTCGCCAGAGGCGGCGCCATCCTGTCCCAGCTCGCCGCCGCCTTCACCGGCGCCGACGCCACCCTCGCCGAGATCAACCCCCTCGCGCTCACCGCCGACGGCCAGGTGCTCGCCGCCGATGCCAAAATCCTGATTGACGACAACGCCCTGCCGCGCCAAAAAGAGTTCGCCGCCTGGGCCGAGCCGGAAGAGGCCAACCCCATCGAGTTCGAGGCCAGGGCCGAAGGGCTGACCTACGTCAAGCTGGACGGCGACGTGGGCATCATCGGCAACGGCGCCGGCCTCGTCATGACCACCCTCGACATGGTGGCCCGCGCCGGTGGCAAACCCGCCAACTTCCTCGATATCGGCGGCGGCGCGCGCGCCGAGACGATGAAGAAATCGCTGCTCTTCGTCGCCCGCGACCCGCAGGTCAAGGGCATCCTCGTCAACATCTTCGGCGGCATCACCCGCGGCGAGGAGGTCGCCAAGGGCATCATCTTGGCGCAGCAAGAGCTGCCCGCCGGCATGCCCATCGTCGCGCGCCTCTCCGGCACCGGCGCCGAGGAGGGCCGCGCCATGCTGGCCGGCGCCGGCCTCACCTGGGGCAGCGACATGCGCGACGGCGCGCGCAAGATCGTCGCCGCGATCGCGGCACAGGGCAAATAGGGGAAGCAACCGTGAGCATCCTGTATCATACAGGCGACAAGGTGATCGTCCAGGGCATGACCGGCGCCGAGGGCCGCTACCACACGCCGCGCATGATCCAGTCCGGCGCCCAGGTCGTCGCTGGCGTCACCCCCGGCAAGGGCGGCCAGACCTTCGAGAATCTGCCCGTCTTCGACACGATGACCGAGGCCAAAGCGCACACCGGCGCCACCATCTCGTGCATCTTCGTCCCGCCCGCCGGCGCCGCCGACGCCATCATGGAGGCCGCCGCCGCCGGCATGGCGCTGGTCGTCTGCATCACCGAGAACATTCCCGTCAACGACATGACGCGCGTCGCCGCCTTCCTCAAGCAGCATCCCACGCGGCTGATCGGGCCGAACTGTCCCGGCCTGGCGACGCCCGGCGCCGGCAAGATCGGCATCATGCCCTACCAGATCATGCGTGAGGGCAACGTCGGCTTCATCTCGCGCTCCGGCACCCTCACCTACGAGGTCGTCTCGCTGCTGAGCGAGGCCGGCCTGGGCCAGTCCAGCATCATCGGCATCGGCGGCGACCCGATCATCGGCACCACCTTCATTGATTGCCTGCGCCTCTTCGAGCAAGACCCCCAGACCACCGCCGTGGTGATGTGCGGCGAGATCGGCGGCAGCGACGAAGAGGACGCCGCCGCCTACGCCGCCACGATGAAGAAGCCCGTGGTCGCCTTCATCTCCGGCCGCACCGCCCCTCCCGGCAAGCGCATGGGCCATGCCGGCGCCATCATCTCCGGCAAGACCGGCACCGCCCAGGGCAAGGTCGAAGCATTGCAAACCGCCGGTGTCCCCGTCGCCGACACCATCTTCGACATCCCCGAGCTGACGAAACAGGCCCTCGCCAAAGGCGCCCGCGCATAAGGCGGAAGCGATGCGAGCGACCTGACGGCGGGTAAGTGGCACAGGGCTTTGAAAGAAATACGGCAGAACCTTTCAAAGCCTTGCGCCGCTTTGAAGGATTTCTTTCAAAGCGTGCGCCACTTTGACAGAATTCGCGCACCATGCGGTATGGTCAACCAGTCGCCCGGATTCGGCCGCTCGCCACGATACCCCCTACTGCTGATAATGCTCCACGATCGCCGCCGGCCGCTCCTCGGCGTTGTCCGGGTTCAGCCCCGCGTGGCGCTTCGCCCGCCGCTGCCGCAGCAAATCCCACAGCCGATCAATCTCCACCTTCAGCCCATTCAGCCGCTCCCGCCCCGCCGCGTCCAGCCCGCCATGCTCCCCCAGGTGCAGCAGCTCGTGCTCCTCGTGCGTCATGCGCGTGATCTGGTCCAGAATCTGGGTGTCTTCCACGTGCTATCCTCCTCGCTCTCCCTCTCAACGCTCGCCGCACCATGATAGCACGGACCTGTGATCCTGGATGTGATACTAGATCCGCATAGGTGCGTGTGATGTGCGGCTTTTACGCCTTTCCGGTGCTGCTGTATGTTTGGCGACCGGTGACGAAGATCGTCCCGCGTTCCACCCGCGTTCCACTGACCGGTACTCATCAGGTCCGATTTCGCCCTCTTTTGCTGTTACACTGGGTACGTAGGTTCCAACAGCGTCTATTCACCAACGTCAGGAGCATCAGCAAATGGCGACCACTCCCCCCAACAATCCGCCCACACGGCACGCCCCGCGGCCCAACCGAGCGGTCATCCAGTGGTTGCTGGATTCTGACCCGTCGATCCGCTGGCAGGCGCTGCGCGACCTGATCGGTGCGCCCGCGGAGGAGGTCGCGGCCGAGCGTGCGCGGGTCGCCACCGAAGGCTGGGGCGCGCGGCTGCTCGCCCTCCAGGCGCCCGACGGGTCGTGGGCCGGCGCGGCGTGGAACCACGGGTGGGACTCCACGATGCACGTCCTGTCGCTGCTACGAGAGATGGGGCTCGATCCCGCCAGCGACGAGGCGCGGCGTGCGGTGGGCCTGGTCCGCGACCGCGTGCGCTGGCGGGGATGGGACTGGGACGGTACTTGGCGGGGCGAGGACTTCGAGGGGACGCCCTTCTTCGTGGGCGAGGTTGAGCCATGCATCAACGGGCAGGTGGCGGCGAGCGGCGCCTACTTCGGCCAGGACGTCCAACGGATCGTAGACCGCCTACTCCGCGAGCAGTTGCCCGACGGCGGCTGGAACTGCGAGGCCGAGAACGGCTCGACACGCTCGTCGTTCCACACCACGATCTGCGTGCTGGAAGCCCTGCTCGAAGTCGAGCTGGCCCGCGGAGGCAGCCCGGAGGTGACGGCAGCCCGCCTGCGCGGGCAGGAATACCTCCTCGAGCGCCGCCTCCTCCGGCGCCGGACGACCGATGAGGTCGTTGACCTCACCTGGACGCGCCTCTCCTTCCCGAACTGGTGGCACTACGACGTGCTGCGAGGACTCGAGTACCTGCGCCGCGCCGGCGCCCCGCCGGACGCGCGCGTGGCCGAGGCGATCGCGCTGGTCGAGGCGAAGCGCGACAGCGACGGCCGCTGGCCGCTCGAGCACCAGCACCCTGGCACGATGGCGGTCGAGGTGGACGAGGGCGAGGGCCGGCCGAGCCGGTGGAACACGCTGCGCGCCTTTCGGGTGTTGAACTGGTATGCGGCGGGAGACGAGCGCAGAGACCGCTGGGAGGTGTGAGGACGGCAACTATCACCCCACCCGCCGCCCTTGCGGGTGGAAGGCGTCCGCATCAATGCCCCACGACACCACGTACCCCGGCCGAATACGGATGAACTCCGGATCGCCGTCCGGGCGAAATGCTTGTCCGCCCGTCGCGTGTACCTCCGCCCGCCCGCGCACCTCGACCCCGCGCACGTGCCATGGCGCCTGAGCGCCCTCGATACGCTCGTCCACCACGAACGCCGCCCGGCCCGTCCGCCCCGCGTCACGATATTTCTTGCTCTTGCCGATGAACGCCCCGCCGATGTCAATCGTATCCTCGTCTGGATTGTAGCGGTACGCCACCGGCACCACGTGCGGCTCCCCGCTCGCCCCCACCGTCGCCAGCCGCCCGACGCGATGCGCTTGCAAGAACGCGATCTCCGCCGGCGTAAACACGCTCATCGCCACATCCCTTCCGTTCATCCGCATCAGCATCAGCCCACATCCCGCGCGTAGCGCCTCGTCCCGCCCACCTCGATGCCCCACGAGATGATGCGCGACGGCGCGATGCGGATCAGCTCGTCGTCGAAATCCGCCATGATCGCCTTCCCGCCGCTAGACAACACCTCCGCGCGCCCGCGAATCTCGATGCCGCGCGGCCGCCACGGCGGCGGTGACGGCACGTCATCCACCACGAACGCGACGGTGCCGCCGCGCCCCGCGTCACGATACTTGCGCGTCGCCGCGATGCCGTGCCCGCCGATCTCAATCGTGTCCGTCTCGGCATTATAGCGGAACCCCACCGGTGTCACGTGCGGCTCGCCCGCCGCATTGACCGTCGCCAGCCGCCCAAGCCGCTGGCCGCGCAGATACGCGATCTCCTCCGCGGTAAAACTGCTCATGCTCGCTCCCCCTTTGACCGTGACCGATACATCCGATCTCCCTCCCGCGATCTCCCTCCCGGTTGTACACCGCACTCCCGGCCCGCCGCACTGGCCCTTCGGGCAGGCCTGGCAGGCCTCCATGGCTTGCCCCCGCCCACCTCATATGCTACACTGCTCATCAGAAAATATGTTCTTGGCAATCCCTAGGCCCCCGCCTTTCTCGTGAGGGTCATGGAGTCCTTGATATGAGACTACCGTGCGCCATTCACCCCAATCCTTCGCCTTGCGGCCCCTTCCCTGGCAGGGAAGGGGGTTGGGAGGTAGGTTTGCCACCCCTGCCGCTTTTGCCACCCCTGCCGCTTTTGCCACCCTTGCCGCTTTTGTCACCCTTGCCGCTTTTGTCACCCTTGCCGCTTTTGTCACCCTTGCCGTTTTTGCCGCCCACCGTACCACTTCTTGCCACATCTTTGCCGCGATCTTGCCGCTT
>JAICVS010000091.1 GCA_025935195.1 Ktedonobacterales bacterium | reverse complement strand
CCGTCCCGTTCTTTTTTGTGTATCTTTTCGCGCCGGCGCCGGGGTATGTGGGGGGGCTGGCGCCGGGGGGGGGTGTTCGGCGGGGGGGCCGCCGGCGGGGGGGCGCCCGAAACCCCGCCCGCCGCGCCGGCGGCCGGGGTCGCGCCGGGAAGCAGCGCGCCGCAGGAGTTGCAGTACGTGGCGTCCGCCCGGTTCTCGGTGCGGCAGTACTGGCACGTCCGCATGGCGCGCTACTCCCTGGCTGGCTTCGCGTTCGCTATCCCAATTGCTCCCCGGCCTGACTGTTCACAGCATCCTGTACGCCAACGCGATACGGCGGGTTGCGGCCCGCACCGTTTCGCTCGACAGGCGTGTGTGACGCCGCTTACCAGAACTCGACAGACAGCCAGAGACGCGCTCGAAGTCGTGATCCCGTGTCGCCAGCGTGAGGCCGAATTAGCGGGCGAGCGCGGCGATCCAGATGTCATTGTGCTGAATCGGCTGGCCTTTCGCCGTCAGCTCCGCGCGGATGGCGCCGTAGATCTGTCCCGTCTCCGCATTCGGCCGCACCAGACTGCGACGCATACGGAGCAGAAAGGCGTCGTAGATGTCCAGGTATTTCGTGCTTTGGTTCCGACAGGCCGGCGACCCCGGTATCGAGGAGATACCTATTGCTCACCGGAGCCCCTCAGCACGCCGATCTCCTCGTATATGCGCGTCATGGCCGCGGCTTCCTCAGGCGAAACGGTGAACTGGTGGAAGAAATCCACCAACTCCTGGCTGCTGACGCCCTCAGGAAGCTCGTTGAGTGAGCGGGCATACGCGAGTACCCGCGCTTGATCTCGCGGTGAGAGCGTGTCCAGCAGCTCGTCAATCTGCTGCTTCGTCGTCGGTGTCGTCGGTTCGGATTCGGTCGTCGCCATCGTTGCGTCCCTCCTGTGTCTCCGCCTCGGCTGGTCTCATCCACGCAGTATACCGCAATGGGACCGGACGCTTACGGCGCGGGCGGCAGCGCGCCACTGGCGAACTGGGGGATGAACGATTCGACGCTGCCGACGTAGCCAGGATTGGGGATGCAGGAGCAGTTGAAGATGGCGCCCTGCCCAGCGTTGTAGGCGCTGAGCACGATGTCGAGCAGAGTGGAGTCGTTGGTCGTCTGCGCGCTATAGGGGCAGCTCCACGGATCGGCGGTGGTGGACGGTATCCCGGCGTAGACGGCGCTCGCCACGCCGTTGTACACCTGGGCACACAGACCGTTCGGATTGGGTGTGTTGTTGGCGTCGCGCCTGGTCAGGTCGGGATAGTTGAGGCCGGCGTCCCAGTAGTAACGCTGGCTGCTGCCGGCGGCTGGGCTGCCGGGCAGGCCACCGTAGGACGCGCCGTAGGAGTAATAGCAGTACAGGAAGCGCAACACTTTCGCGCCCAGCAGAGCATTGCCTTCCAGCGTGTGGATGTCGTAGCTGGTGGCGGCAAGGCCGCAGCTCTGGTACGGCAGCCCATTGAAGTAGTCGGCCAGGTAGAACTGGATCTGCATCAGGCCCACGCCGCCGTCGCATGCCTCGACATCCTGGTGCCACTTGCTCTCCTGCCAGGCGACGGAGTAGACGAGGTTGCGCGGCAGGTGGTAGGTATCCGCCGCCGTATCGAGCGCGGCGGTGATGGCGGCGCGCGACGGGTTATTGCCCGCGTTCACGCCGCAGGGTGTGCATCCGGCCAACGTGTTCGTCACCACGCCGGTGTGAGTCGCGGCTGAGGGTGAGGCGACAGATGAGGCGGTGGGCGCCACCGTCGCCGCCACCGTGGGGGTATCCGTTGGCACCGCGGTGGGCGGCGCGGGTGTGGCCGTCGGGAGCGGCGTCGGCGTCGGGCAGGGAGTTGCCGTCGGTGGTGCGGGCGGCTTGGGCGGCACCGGTGGTGGCGGCGGCAAGGGCTTTTGCACCGTGGTCCGCACCGGCGGTGGGGGCAGCGGAGTAGCGGTCGCTGTCGGCTTGGGACGCGGCGTGCGTGTGGGCGGGACGGCGGTGTTGGTGGAAGTGGCGGTCGCGGTTGCTGTGATAATGTGTGCCTGTGGCCGTTGCGAGAGCGCGGCGCGGCCCATCGTGAGTAGCAGCACGGCGGTGAGGGCGACGATGCCGAACGCGGACGCTCCGGCGAGCAGGCCGTTGCGCTGGGTGCGTGGCATGAAGCGTACCTCTGCCACCAGCCCGGCCAGGGCCATCAGCGCGTTCGTCAGCCATTCGCGCAGTGTGCTCATCCAGCGCATCCTATCGCAACCTTCTCATACACAATCCGCACGGTCGGGCCGAAGCCAACACGACGCTGCCGGCACGCCCGCTATTATAGCCGGGCGCTGGCGCGCTTCCCATCCAACGTAGTACCCATGGCCCGGATCGTGATGCTTCATCGCGCGCCGCATCCCAGGCTATTTCCGGCCGCGCACGGCGAGGCATGTGTCTTGCACGCACGGTATCCAGGTGAGTGAGCGAGACGGACCGACGAGGTGGACCGAACGGAAAGGACGTGGCGATGACGCCCGAACACGACTATTCCAGCGAAGATGCGACGCAACAATACAGAGATGACGCGACCAGCCCGAACACGAACGCCGAGCAGGTGTTGGCCGGCACAACCGTCTTCAGCGCCAATGGCGAGCAGCTCGGCACGGTGAGCGAGCGCGGCTTCGAGAACGACATGCTGGTGATGCGCCATGGCGGGGGCGATCTCTACATCCCCATCGCGGCCATCACCAGCACCGGGACGAGCGGCATCTTCACCACGTTGCGGCCTGAAGATCTAGGCAAACTGCGGAACATGCGCGCCGCCGCGCGCGACCAGCGCCGCGCCAACGCCGCGACGGACCAGCCACGTCGCGAGCCGTATGACCTGGATGTGGCCGAGGATGGCGCGAGTTCCTGAAAGGAGCGGCCGAGCATGAACGACGAGACGGCCAAACGCATGGCGGATCAGGCGGGCGGCGCGGCCGAGGCGGCGCTGGCGGCGGAGCGGATGCTGGCCGGCACGCCGGTCTATGGCCGAGACGACGAGCGGCTAGGTGAGATCAGCCGGGATGGCATGCGCGACGAGCGGCTGATGATCCATCCAGCGCTGACGGAGAGCGAGATCGCCATCCCGGCGAGCGCAATCGTGCGCCGCGACGCGACCGGCGTCTACACCAGCCTGAGCCAGGCCGATCTCGCGGCGGTGCTACCGCCGATCCGGCCCGGCACCGAGCGGGGCATGCTGGATGCGCTCTCCGGGGGCGCCGAGGCGGCGCACGCGGACAAATTCCCGGCTGATCTGCCATAAGCGGATTGCCGCTGATGAGCAATTGCGCAGATAAGGAGCCGCCTCAGGCGCGAGCCGCTTCCAGGGTACGCGTCTTGCGTGATCCCTATGGAGTGGACACCGCGCAACGACGGCGTGACGCGAGCGACGCTCCGGCGTCGTACGACGAAGGGAAAGGACCTCGCATGGACCGAATGAACCCGAACGACCCAAGAGACCTGGACACGGGACAGCCGTACACGGACGATGCGCTGAACGCCGGCGCTGGTCTCGGTGCGCTGCCCGAAGGCACGCCGGTCTATGGCGTGAACGGCGACAAGCTGGGTACGGTGAGCGAGCATGGTGTGCAGGACAACAGCCTGGTGATCCACCACGGCCTGATGCGCGATGATGTGTATCTGCCGCTCGACACCATTCAGCGCTCGGACGCGAACGGCGTCTACACGAGTCTGACGAAGGACGACCTGAGCGGCCTGAGCATGAACCATCCGCCCAGCCAGGGGCAGATGGACCGGACAGCGCGCACCGGCGCGACGGACTACGATACGACGCGCACCGGTCAGACCGATACGCGCGGCGACACGATTGACGTGCCGGTGCGCGAGGAGGAGTTGCGCGCGCGTAAGCAGCGCGAGCAGCAGGGCAATGTCCGCATCCACAAGGATGTCGTCGAGGAGCAGCAGGCGCTCAACGTCCCAGTGACGCACGAGGAGGTGCGTGTCGAGCGCACGCCGGTGGATCGGCGCGCGGATGTGTCGCCCGATCAGTGGCAGGACAAGGACATTGACGTGCCGGTGATGGGCGAGCAGGTGGACGTGCGGAAGCAGGCGCGCGTCGCCGACGAGCTGCACATCCACAAGCAGCCTGTGACTGAGGAGAAGCAGGTCTCGGATACGGTGCGCAAAGAGCGTGTCAACGTCGAGGGTGTTGACGATCAGGCGATCGATCAGAACCCACCACGGCGCCAGCCGTGAGCGGATGGCGTCACCCATCGGCATCCGCGCAAGGATGTCCCGCGTCGCGGTGGCCGGTGAGTGATGATGGGGCCGGGTGATCGAAGATGATCGCCCGGCCCTCGCTCGTGCGTGCCGCGCGCCGTCTACCCCGGCGGTCGCGTGCTATACTCAGCCTGACGCGCCGGCGGGCATGGGTCGCGGGACGCGCACGGTCGAGAGGTCGCATGCTGAAGGTGAAGGTCTACGCCTACGTCACACGCGAGCGGGAGGGCCGGACACAGGCGTTGGTCTTCCGCCATCGCGTGCCGGACGCGCCAGAGGCGGGCATTCAGGTGCCGGGCGGGACGGCCGAACCGGGTGAGGGGCCCGCCGATGCGCTGCTGCGTGAGCTGCGCGAGGAGGCGGGGATCGCGCCGGACCGGCTGACGTACATCGCCGCGCTGGCGGTGGATCATCATATGATCGCGGGCGTGACGGTCGAGCGCCACTTCTACCATGTGAAGGTGGACGACGCGCCCGACGAGTGGGATCACGTCGTGACGGGCGGCGGCGAGGACGCTGGTATGGTCTTCAGCTTCTTCTGGATCGAACACGCGGATGCGGGAACGCTGGCGGGCGATCAGGGCGTCTACCTGGGCCGTGTCTTCGCGGCACCGTAGACCGTAGACCGCTCGGTGGCATCTGTCGTCTTGGGATGGTTGGTGTTTGGGAGCAATGGGAGGGGATGCGCATGCGGATCGAGACGCTGGCGGTGCATGCGGGGCATGCGGCGGACACGGCGACGGGCGCCGTCACGCCGCCCATCCACCTCTCCACCACCTTCGAGCGCGCCACGGACGGCGCCTACCCGCGCGGCCACACCTACACCCGCACGAGCAATCCAAACCGGGCGGCGCTGGAGGCGAGCCTCACGGCGCTGGAGGGCGGCGTGGCCTGCGCCGCGTTCTCCTCTGGCTCGGCGGCGGCGATGACCATCTTCCAGGCGCTCGCACCGGGCGATCATGTGCTGGCGCCGGAGGATGTGTACCACGGCACGGCGCGGCTGCTGCGCGAGACCTTCGTGCCGTGGGGGCTGGCTGTGACATTCGTTGACATGACAGATCCCATCGCGGTCGCGCGCGCGCTGCGGTCGGAGACGAGACTGATCTGGGTGGAGACGCCCTCGAATCCGCTGCTGACGATCACAGACATCGCGCGCGTGGCGGAACTGGCGCACGCGGCCGGCGCGCGGGTCGTCTGTGACAACACCTGGGCGACGCCGATCTTACAGCGCCCGCTGGCGCTGAGCGCCGATCTCGCGCTGCACGCGACGACCAAGTACCTGGGCGGACACAGCGACGTGCTGGGCGGCGCGGTGGTCGCGCGCGCGGACGACGACTTCTTCGCGCGCATCCGCCAGCTTCAGGCGGCGGGCGGCGCTGTGCCGTCGCCCTTCGATTGCTGGCTGGTGTTGCGCGGCATCCGCACCGTGCCATATCGCATGCGCGCGCACAGCGAGAACGCGCTGGCCGTGGCACGCTTTCTGGCGGAGCACGCGGCGGTGGATGCGGTGCATTACCCTGGCCTGGAGGCGCACGCTGGCTACGAGGTGGCGCGGCGGCAGATGGCGTTGCCCGGCGGCATGCTCTCGTTCCAGGTGCGCGGGGACGGCGAGCGGGCGATGGCGGTGGCGGCGCGCGCGGCACTTTTCACGCGCGCGACGAGCCTGGGCGGGCCGGAGAGCCTGATCGAGCACCGTGCTTCCATCGAGGGGCCGCAGACGCGCACGCCCCAGAACCTGCTGCGCCTCTCCATCGGCCTGGAGCATCCCGACGACCTGATCGCGGATCTGGCGCGGGCGCTGGAGGCGTAGGAATGAAGCCTACGTGCGACGCTCAATTGGGTGCCCACATGCGACGACACGGCGCGTCTGCCGGCGCGAATGTAGCTGGCCGCGATGCGCTCTGACGCGCGACGTGCGGCATATGCGCCGGAGCGCCACAGGTGAGGGAGACACGCCCATGCGCTTCACCGCCATGCCCATGACCACGGACGACGCTCGTGCTGTCCAAACCTGGCGCTATAAGGGGGAGTACACGACCTACAACTTCGCTGATACGGCGGAGGGGATGGCCGAACTGCTCGACACGCGCAGCCCCTACTTCGCCGTGCGCAACGAGCGCGGCGAGTTGGTCGGCTTCTTCGCCTACGGCACGGCCGGTGAGGTCGGTGGCGAGATGGGTGAGACTGAACCCGCGCTCTACGCCGATCCCGCCGACCGCACGCTCTCTGTCGGCCTGGGCTTGCGCCCAGACCTGACCGGCAAGGGGCTGGGGCTGGCGTTCGTGGAGGCGGCACTCGCCTTCGCGCGCGAGCGTTTCGCGCCACACGGCTTTCGCATGTTCGTGCTGGACTGGAACACGCGCGCCATCCGTGTCTACGAGCGCGCCGGCTTCGCGCGCGTGCGCGCGTTGACCGTTACCAACCGCCATGGCACGCTGAGCTTTGTGGAGATGCGGCGCGGGGTGTAGGGGAACGCGCGCCCTCAAGCGCCGGTTTCCGGCATACATGCCCGACAACCGCCCGTGCTACAATGGCCGCGTCACCAGCACCAGCCGCATCTGCTATGACGAGCATTGCCGGGAATGGGATAGGGGAGGCGCATGGCCCTGGATATGGCGGCGCAAGCCGAGCTGGAGGTGGCGCAATTCCTGGCCGGCCGGAGCTGGAGGCGATGGTCAGCTTCCGCTTGTCGCCGTCCGTCGTCGATCGCATCGAAGATCTGCGCGACATCGAGCGCCGGCGCGCGTTCACGGACGACGAGCGCCGCGAGATGGAGACCTATCAATACCTGGCGCACTTCATGAAGGTGGTGAAAGCCGGGGCCGTCCGGGCGCTCGGCCGCACGCAATCACCCAGCGCCATGCGGGGTAATTCTCTTGCGTAGCTGCCCTGCCACCTCCCAGCAGCGGATGCGGCTGGACACTCACACATCTCGATGCGGCGGGGGCGGCGCCACCAGCCAGTGCAGCGCGCGGCGATTGGCGGGCTTGGGCGGCGTGTGCGCACGCCGGTGCGCGGGGGATGAGCCGTCCAGCACGTCCAGCAGCCAGTTCACGCTCTGCGCCACGCCCTCCACCATCAGATAGCCCGACGGCTTTACCGCGTCGCCTACCAGATAGAGTCCCGCCAGCTCCGTCTCCGGCGAGACGTCTTCTCCCTGCATCGCGCGGTTCACCGGCCACTCGCCGCGATACTGGCTCATCGTCAGGATCGTCACCTTTGTGCCGAAGTCCGCGCCGAACAGCCGCCGCAGATCGGCGCGCGCCGCCGCACGCTCGGCGTTCACGTCGTCGCTGCGCATCAGTTGATGGGTGATCAGCAGATGCTTGCCCGGCGGCGCGAGCCGGCGGTCGCTGTTCGTCGGCTGCACGATTCCCGCGATGCGCTCCGTGTCCAGGCAATACATGATGCCCTTGTGTGGGATGATCGAGACATCGCTGAGCAGGTGGACTTTCAGCCCGCTCGCCTCGCGCCGCTGGCCGTGCGCACGCGGCGCCTCGCTCGCTCCATCCACAGCCGGCGCAAGCGGCGTATGCCCATCGTCCCCAGCGGCGCTACCACGTTCGCGCGTAGTAACCGCTGACGGCGCGCCCATCGCCGCCCCCGCCGTCTCACGCGCGCCCAGGTTCGCCAGCCGCCGTGTGGCCGCCGGTCCGATGTTGCTGATCACTAGCGGTGCGCGCAGCAGCGTCTCATCACCCGTCGCCTTGTCGCGCACGCGCACGCCGGCCACCGCGCCGTTCTCGTGTGCGAGCGCCAGCACGTCGTGCAGCAGCCGCACCTCGCCGCCGTCCGCCACCACCCGCCGCTCCAGCTCGCCCGTGAGCGCCGCGCAGCCGCCGTCCACGATGCCCGGCGCACCGTAGCGCAGCATGTTTTTGGTGATCTCCACGATCTCCGGGTACGCCACATCCGGCAGGTCCACGCTCAACGCGAAGTGCGCCATGCGCTCGAAATAGGCGTACAGCTCCGGCGAGCGCCGTCGCGCGATGCGCCGCTCCAGCCACGCCGCGAACGACTGTCCGCGCTCCTCTGCCGAGGGATGTGTGAAGAGCATCTCCCCGCCCAAGCGGAAGAGCTGCGCGAACTGACGCGGGCCTAGCACTCCAGCCAGTTGTAGGACCGAGCGGCAGACGTATTGCCGACCGCGCACGTGGAACGAGGCGAAGACCTCCGCATCATGCACGCGATGCGGCACCTCCAGCAGGCGCAGCATCCCCGCCAGCTCGCCGTTGCTGCCGAACGGTAGCATGTGGACAGCCCCAGTGCTGACCTGCGCCCCTTGGAACGTCTTCGCGGTAAAGCGGCCGCCTGGATGCGCCAGCCGCTCGACCACCACGACACGCCGTCCCCGCCGCAGAAACTGCGCGGCGGCCAGCAGCCCGCCCAGGCCCGCGCCGATGACGACGACATCCGCCTCGCGCTCGTGTGTCATGCTGTCTCACTGTCTCGCTTTAGAATTGGGCAGCCTTTCCGCAATCCGTGCGGTATTGATGCCCAGTGCGCCCGCGCTCTGGCCATTGATGGCCGAGCGCTGTCTAGCGGTTCTGCCCCTGTCGCAGCGCCTCGTCCACGCGCGTCCGCAGATCGGCGATTTCCGCGTGCAGGGCTGTCGCATCCGCGTGCCGCGCCTCTAGTGTGTCGGCGATTGTGCCGGCATGCGTGGCGAGGCTGGTCAGGTAATCCAGGTGGCGCGGGTTCTCCGCGGCCTGCCGCGCGATGGTCACCAGCGCATCCATGTCCTGCCCGCCGATGGACGATGCGCTCTCCACCTGCGCACCCAGCGCCGCCAGACGCTCGCGCACGTCTTCAAGCACAGCGAAGAGGCGGTCAGCGCGGCGCCCCTCCTCATCGGCTTTCTCTGCCAGCGTCGCGCCGATCTCAGCGAGCTGGGCGCGCAGGGCATTCAATTGGAGCGTCGCGCCGCCCCGCTCCGGCGGCTCCGCCGCGGGGGCGGAAGGCTCTGATAGGTCGGATGGCGTCACGTGCCGCGACGACGACCGCTCGCGCTCCGCGCGCACGAAGCTGAGGAACGGGTCCGGCTCCTCCTCCTCACCCGCAAGCGGCACGGCTGGGGTGGCTGGCTCCTGCTCGTGCGCCGGCATCGCGATTGGTGGCGGCTCCTGGAAGGGATCCCAGCCCACCGCATCCGCATCCGCTGCACCGCTCTCCGCTCCCGCCTCGATAGGTGGCAGATTCACGGCCGAGATACTGGGCGCTGTCTCCGCCAGCGGCCGTGACGGCGCTGGCCCCATCTCAATACCGGGCAGCGAAGCATCCTGCCCGGCGGCGCTGGCGTAGAAGATCACCTCATGGCCGCCGATGCTGACATGGTCGCCGTCGCGCAGCTCCGTCGCCTCGCGAATCTCGATGTCGTTGACGAAGGTGCCGTTGCTGCTGCCCAGGTCCACGATGCTATAGACACCCTCCTTGAAACGCAGCAGGGCGTGCCGGCGCGAGGCAAGTTGATCGCCCTCCAGCACGATGTCGCAAGATGGCGCCCGCCCGACGGCGACATCGCGACCGTCCAGCACGTACTCGCGCTCCGGTTCCTGGCTGTTGGCGTGGCCATCGTTCTCTGAGGACGGCCGGATGACGATGCGATTCTGCACGGCCAGCGTCGCCACGCCGACTGGGCCACTCGCGGGCGCGACGGAGGCGCCCCAGCGCGGCGGGGGCGGGAAGGAAGGTGCGTCATCGCCTGACCAGGATTGGCTCCGTGGCGCGGCAGGCGCGGCTATGGCCGCGAGGAACGGCACTGCCTGTGACGCGGGCTGACTCGCGGCGTCCACTGTCTCCAGCGCCTCACCACAAAACTGGCAGAATTGGCTGGTATCGCGGTTCTCGCGCCTACAGTGGGAACAGACGATCATGGGGGCCTCCCTCATTCTCTATGTCCTGGAAGCGCGCCGCCCGCTCTGAACTGTCGGCTCCGCGCCCGGCTCCGCTCGTGCAGCCATTCTATACCATCATGTGCGATTGCGCACCAGCGAAGGTCGTGGCTCCTGGACGCCGCCCCTTTGACAATTGGCCGTTGCGCATGCGACAATCGCCGCGCGGTATACTCAAATCGTGAGTATTCGAGGCGTGAGGAGCGTGGGGATGGTGGAAAGCGCACCGGCCGGCCTGGAATGCGCGCTGCTGGGGCTGCTGCGCGGAGCGCCGACGCACGCCTACGAGCTACACGGGCGCCTCGTGCGGGCCGAGGCGCTTGGGCTCGTCTGGCATCTCAAGCAGAGCCATCTCTACGCACTGCTTACCCGCCTCGAAGAGTCCGGTTTCCTCACCAGCACAATGGAGCCGCGAGGCGCGCGTCCCCCGCGCAAGATGCTCTCGCTCACACCGTCCGGCCGTGATGCCTTCGCGCATTGGGCGGCCGCGCCTGTCGCGCATGGCCGCGACTTCCGCCTCGAGTTCCTGGCGAAGTTGTACTTTGCCGCGGAAGAAGGCCCCACCGCCGTCGCGGCGCTGGTCGAGCGGCAGCGCGCCGCTTGTGCCGCCTGGCTCGCCGATCTGCGCGCGCAGTCCGCGCACCTCAGTGACACACAGCCGTACGCTCAGCTTGTGCTGGGCTTCCGTAGCAGCCAGATCGAGGCGATTCTCGCCTGGCTAGAGACCTGCGCGGCGGTGCTAGAAGCGTCCTCCTAAGCGAACCTGAGCGAAAGGAGATCATAACTCATGCGGCGACTTCGCACCAGCGCATCTCTGACCGTCCTCGCCGTCCTGCTTTCCGCGCTTCTTGCCGACTGTGGCGGCGATGCCACAGCTGGTGGTGGCGGTGCCCCATCCGCCGCCCGACCCGTCACGCTCAATGTCTTCGCCGCCGCCTCGCTCAAAGATGCGTTCACCGCGATTGGCGACGCCTTCCACAGTGCGCACCCCAACGTCACCGTCACTTTCAACTTCGCCGGCTCCGACACGCTCGCCCAGCAGATCACTCAGGGCGGCGCTCCCGCGGACATCTTCGCCTCGGCCAACACGCAGCAGATGGATACAGTGGTCAGAGGCGGCGACATTGACGGATCGCGGGTGAAGGTCTTCACGCACAACCGCATCGAGGTGATCTTCCCCAAGAGCAATCCGGCCCACATCCAGACACTACAAGATCTGGCGCGGCCCGGCCTCAAGCTGGTGCTCGCCGCGCCAGCCGTCCCCGCCGGGCAGTACGCGCGCGACTTCTTCACGCGCGCCAGTGCGGACGCCGCCTTCGGCCCCAGCTACAAAGACGCCGTGCTGAAGAACGTCGTCTCCTCCGAGACCGACGTTAAAGCTGTGCTCGCCAAAGTCGCGCTCGGTGAGGCCGATGCCGGCATCGTCTACACCACTGACACCGCCACCAAAGCCAGTGATCTCGGCACGCTCGCCATCCCCGACAACCTCAACACCATCGCCGTCTACCCAATCGGCGTGGTCAAGGGATCGAAACAGGCAACCACAGCGCAACAGTTCGTGGATGCGGTGCTCGCGCCGGATGGGCAGGCGACGCTGGCGCGGTTCGGCTTCCTGCCTGCCGGTCAGGGGCCGCAATACACGCCGCTGGCCGGCGCTTGAGCCAGCGGCTTCCACATGCGCCAGGGCGAGCGAGAACGGGCGAGAAAGAGAAGGGGGATCGTCCATGCGAGACACCACGGTCGCGCGCGTGGCCATTCCCGCGCGCCTCGCCTCGCCGCGACGGGTCGTACGGGCGCGCGGCGCGCTGCTCGCGCTATGCAGTCTGCCGATGGCGCTCTTCTTTCTCGTGCCGCTCGCGGCCCTGCTGCTGCGCGTCTCCCCGGCCGATGTGCTCGCCAACCTCGTAGACCGCCAGGTCGCGCAGGCCATCCAACTCAGCATCGGCACGACGCTGATAACGCTCGCGCTGACAGTGCTGGCGGGTACGCCGGTGGCCTATCTGCTGGCGCGGCGCCGCTTTCGCGGGCGGGTGCTGCTCGACACACTGCTGGACCTGCCCATGGTGTTACCGCCGGCCGTCGCGGGCATCGCGCTGCTGATCACTTTCGGCCGCCGCGGACTGATCGGCCAGGGGCTGGACGCGGCGGGCATCCAGCTCGCCTTCACGCCCGCGGCCGTCATTCTCGCGCAGACCTTTGTCGCCGCGCCGTTCTACGTCAAGGCCGCCGCCGCCGCTTTCGGCACGGTGGACCGGGAGCTGGAACAGGCGGCCGCGCTCGACGGCGCGGGGGCGCTGGGTGTCTTTCGCCACATCACGTTGCCGCTGACGCTGCCGGCGCTGTTTGGCGGCGCGGTGATGACGTGGGCGCGCGCGCTCGGCGAGTTCGGCGCGACGATCATCTTTGCCGGCAACTTCCCCGGCCGCACCCAGACCATGCCCCTCGCCATCTACCTCGGCTTCGAGCTGGACTTCTCCGTCGCGCTCACGCTCGCCATCGTGCTGCTGGTGATCTCCTTCGCCGTGCTGCTAGTCGTCAAGGGTGTGTTGCGCCAGCGCATCCAGAGCACGGTGGCATGACACCGGCATGACGCGCTACGCGGCCCGCTGGAAGAACCAGCCCATGGGCTCGACGGCGGGTGGCTCGGTCGCGGTCGTGAGCGCGGCGACGATCTCGAACAGCCCCACGCCGATCAGCGCCGCGTTCACCGGTGGCTCTTCACCGAGCACGAGTGGTAGCGCCGCCAGCCCGATGCCGCTCAACGCATCCAGCGTCAGGTGCGCCTTCATCGGCAGCGCCTTGTAGACGCCCAGCTCGTAGCGCGTACAGATACTGTACGCCAGCAGGCCCGCGCCCGCCAGCGTGAAGACCGCCCGCGCATGCCGGTCCCAGCCGAGCAGCCCAGGCAGCAATAGCAGTGCGGGCGCGGTCAGGTAATCCAGAATGCTATGCGTCAGCGTTGACATGAGGCGCACCGGTTCCCTCCTCGTGTCGCCGTGCCGCTCTGCCGCTCTTGCTCCCTCCATCCACGACATGCCACACCTACCGGCGACGCCTCTCTCAACTCGCATGCGCTGGGCCACTGCATGGCTCGACGGGATGTGAGAAGTTTCTCCGCTCGCCTACATTCCCCGCTCGTCGCTACCTCGCCTATTCCCGCCGGGACCGGGCAGCGCGCCGCTGTGCGTGTCCCCGCTCGTCGCCGTCTTCGCGTGTGCGGGCGCGGAACTGCAAGCGCAGCGTCGTCCCCTCGAAGCCGAACGCCTCGCGGAGCTGGTTCTCGAGATAGCGCTGGTAGGAGAAGTGCATCAGCTCGGGGTCGTTCACGAAGAAGACGAACGTCGGCGGGTTCACCTCGGCCTGCGTCACGTAATACACCTTGAGCTGGCGTCCCTGGATGAACGGGGATTGGTGTCGCTGCACCGCCGCTTTCACCACCTCGTTCAGCTTCGCCGTCGGCACGCGCTCGTGGCGGATGTCGTAGATGCGCAGCGCGTGATCGAGGATCGGGCCGACGTGGTACTTCGTCTTCGCCGCCGCGAACACGATCGGCGCGTACGGCACGAACTTCATCGCGGCGTGGGCGTGGCGCGTGAACGCCTTCGCGTCCAATTGATCCTGGTCTTGCGCGCCGATCTTCGCCGCCGGCGTCTCACCTGGCACCAGTGAGATCGGCGCGTCGGGATCGTTGAGCGCCTCCAGCTCGCGCCGCCGCTCACGCACCAGATCCCACTTGTTGATCACGATGACGATGCCCTTGGCCGCCTCATGGACATAGCCGGCGATGTGGACATCCTGCGCGGTGATGCCGTCCATCGCGTCAATCATCACAATTGCCACGTCGCAGCGGTCAATGGCGCGGTTCGCGCGCAAGACGCTGAACTTCTCGACTCCTACGCCGATGCGCCCGCGCCGCCGGATGCCCGCCGTATCAATCAGCAGCAGCCGCCGCCCGTCGTGCTCCACCTCGGTGTCCACCGTGTCGCGCGTCGTGCCGGGGATGTCGCTGACGATCACGCGATCCTCACCGAGGATGGCATTCACCAGCGAGGACTTGCCGGTGTTCGGCCGCCCGACGATGGCGATGCGCGGGATGCCCGGCGTCTCCTCTTCCTCGCCGGCGGCCTTGGGCGGCAGCGCCTCGGTGATCGCGTCGAGCAGATCGCCGGTACCGGTACCGGAGATGGCTGTCAGCGTGATCGGCTCGCCCAGCCCCAGCTCATAGAACTCCACCGCCTCCTGGCGCAGTTTCGGGGTCTCGGCCTTGTTCGCTCCCAGCACCACCGGCTTCCGCGCGCGCCGCAGAATCTCCGCCACCTCGCGGTCCGCCGCCGTGATGCCGTCGCGCACGTCCACCAGGAAGATGATCACATCCGCTTCTTCGATGGCGAGCTGCACCTGCGCGGCGATCTGCCGGCCGAAGTCGCCCTCGCCGCCCAGCTCCAATCCGCCCGTGTCAATCACGCTGAAGATGCGCCCGTTCCACTCGGCATCCGCGTAGATGCGGTCGCGTGTGGTGCCGGGCAGGTCTTCGACGATGGCGATGCGCTGCCCGACGAGGCGATTGAACAGGGTGGACTTGCCGACGTTGGGCCGGCCCACGATGGCGACTAACGGCTTCATAGATGCTTACTCACAAATCTCTCTATGCGTGAACGGCGTGGCGTATCCTTGAGGTCGAAGACGCGCACAGCGCGTGCCCCTCTAGCTGTCTTGCCTATCATGTTTGGGCGCGCGAAAAGCGCACGGTATTGTACCACGCATTCTCGCACAGAGACATGCCGGGATTGCATTGAGCGCGTCTGAGGGCGTGATACACTGCCTCACGCCTGGCGGAGCGTGGATTGGTTCACGTACCGCTCGATAGGGAGGCAGTTGTGAGCGATCGGCCGATTCCCGCTGCCCCGCATGAGGTCACGCCGGAGTGGTTGACCGCCGTGCTGCGCGCGGCCGGCGTGCTCTCGCGAGGGTGCGTCGCGAGGGTGCGCGCGGAGATCATCGGCGCTGACTGGGGCTTCACCGGGGTGCTGGCCCGCCTGCGCCCACGCTACGAGGGCACGGACGCGGATGCTCCTGCTCCGCCGTCGCTCATCGCCAAGCTCCCACTGGCCCCGCGCGACATCCCCTCGACGTTCAGCGCGCCATCGGAGCCTGACCCCGCGGCCCGGTGCCAAAGGTTGGCGCGCGGCGCGCGCGAAGCCGAGTTCTATCGTCACATCGCGCCGCTCAACCTGGTGCCCGTTCCGAAGCTCTATTATGCGGCGGCCGCCACGGGGCGTGTCGTGCTGCTGCTCGAAGACGTGCGCGAGGCGCGCGCGGGCGACGTCTTGCGCGGCTGCACACCCGAAGCGGCGGCCGGTGTCCTGCGCGCGGTGGCGCCGCTGCATGCGCGCTGGTGGGAGCGGGCGGATATAGATCGCTTTCCCTGGGCGCCCGCGTGGGCCGGTGACATCCAGGCGCGGCAGGATGGCTACAACCGGCGGCTCGGGCCGTTCCTGGCGCGCTACGGCGCCCAACTTCCGGCGCCCGTGCATGCGCTGCTCGACCGCCTGCGCACGCGCTACGGCGCGGTGCTGGCCGCGCTGGCCGCCGCGCCCGCGACGCTCATCCACGCCGATCTGCATCTCGACAACGTCCTCTTCCGCCCACCGGATGGCAACCCACCCGTTGTCGTGCTGGACTGGCAGAGCATCAGCCGCGGTCCCGCCGCGGTGGACGTTGCCGCTTTCGTGTTCGGCTCTTTGCCGCCCACACGGCGCCGGTCGAGCGTAGACGGGCTGCTGCGCGACTATCACGCGCGCCTGGCCGGCCTTGGCGTCGCGGGCTACACCCTGCCGCAACTGCGCGAGCACTGCCGCTGGGCGCTGCTCTGGCAACTGGCGGGAACGGTCGGCTGGCTCGGCTCTGTCGCCAGCGCGGGTGACGAGCCGGCGGGCCGCGAGGGGGAGCTGGTGCGGGCGTCGCTCGCGGACGGGCGCCTCATCTCCGCGTTGATCGAGGAGGATGCCGCCGGCCTCGTGGCGGATGACTGAGCCCGCGGCGCGCTCGCCTAGCGCCCGTGTTGCGCCAGCGACGCCACCGCCTCCGCCAGCCGCGCCGCCGCGTCCGTGTGGCCCAGGGAGCGCGCGGCGCGGGCCATCAGCGCCAGCCGCGCGGGATTGTCCAGCAATGGGAAGAGCGCCGCCTCCAGCCGCTGCGCCGTTAGATCCCGGTCCAGCACGACCTCGGCCGCGCCGGCGCCGCGGAACATCGCGGCGTTCACCTCTTGCGGCGAGCCGGTGAAGCCTGGCGGCAGCGGCACCAGCAGCGACGGCCGCCCCAGCGCCGCCAGCTCCGCGAGTGTGGCCGCGCCGGAGCGGCACAGGGCGATATCCGCCGCCGCCAACGCATCGGCCATGCGCGCCGAGAGGTAGGGCCGCAGTACGTAGCGCCCGCGCCACTCTGGCCGCGCCGCGAAGTGCGGCTCGGCGGCGCGCAGCGTCTCTTCGTAGGTCAATTCGCCACTGACGTGCAGCACCTGGCAGCGCGGCAGCAGCGATGGCAGCGCCTCCGTCACGACTTGATTCAGGTGGCGCGCGCCCTGGCTCCCGCCCGTCACAAGCAAGACCGGCTGGGCCGCGTCGAAGCCGAACGACGCTTTGAATGGTGCGGACGGCTGGCCGGCCACGCGCAGAATCTCCTCGCGCACCGGGTTGCCCGCCAGCGCCGTCTTGCGCTTGGAGAAGTGGCGCAGCGAGTCGGGGAAGGAGACGGAGATGCGTGTGGCGACCGGCGCGAGGATGCGATTCGCCAGGTTCGGCGCGACGTCCTGCTGGTGCATCAGCAGCGGCACGCCGTAGCGGCGCGCGGCCAGCCCCGCCGGCACGGCCACGTAGCCGCCGCTGGTGAAGGTGGCGTCGGGCTGGAACGCGCGCACGTGGCCCATCGCCTGACGGATGCCCACGGGGATGCGCGCCAGGTCGCGCAGCGTTTGCGGCGAGAGGTAGCGGCGCAGCTTGCCCGCGGTGATTCCGGCGAAGGGGATGCCTTCGCGCGGGACGATCTGGGTCTCCAGCCCGTTCACGTCGCCCAGGTAGAGCAGCTCCGCGCCGAACCGCTCGCGCAGCTCGCGCGCCACCGCCAGCGCGGGGTAGATGTGGCCGCCGGTGCCGCCACCCGAAATCAGTATTCGCATGGCCTGTATGGTACCAAGCCCGCGCCCACGCCGCAATCACTTGTGCCATCGGCATCACCTGCCCGCTGATCACGCCTCACTCACCTCTGTCGGACTGACTGGTTGTCATGCGACTGACTGGTCGTCATGCGACTGACTCGTTGGCTCCCCGGCATACATGCCAGGGATCATCCCGGTATCAGGCCAACCGTAGCAATGGCAACAGCCTGGAACACATCAGTATCACTCGCTCCCGCTGGGCTGATAGCCGTGTCGGGCTTATGGCTGTGGCAAAGTTGACTGGCGCGGTCAACATTGCCGTTTTTGCCGCTTTTTGGCCCTGTGTCGGGGGCAACTTCCTCTCGAATCCTGAAACGAAGCGGGTTTGCCGGGATGGGTAACTTGACGTTTCGCGTTATGGGTGGCAAAAACGGCAAGAAACGGCAAGATCGCGGCAACAAACGGCACGATCACGGCAAGAAACGGCGAGAAGTGGCAACGGATGGCACGGTGGGCGGCAAAAACGGCAAGGTCGGCAACCTACTCCAACCCCGCAACCCCTGCGAGGGAAGGGGGTGCTGGGCAGGCGAAGCGGCAGTGGGGAAGGGACAACTGGGCAGGATCGGTATGTAGTTGTTAAGGTGCTGGCGGGGCCGGGTGGCCGGGCGTTTATGGAACTAATTTACCATGAATTGAGTGGGAGATCAAGACGCGGCGGCGCGGCTCTGAATGGCCGGCGAACGGGGGCGGGGCATGCATGCCCTGGATGGTTGGGTTGGTGGCGAGGCGGGGCGATTCACGTTGGCTCTCCGGCATGCATGCCCTGTATGGTTGGCTCTCCGGCATGAATGCCCTGTATGGTTGGCTCTCCGGCATGAATGCCGGGGGTAATCCCGCTCGCTGAGCGGTCGCGGCCATGAGACCATCCAGGACGAATCAGTAGCACGCGGTGACGCTCAGTCAGTGACGCTCAGTCAGTGACGCTCAGTCAGTGACGCTCAGTCAGTGACGCTCAGTCAGTGACGCTCAGTCAGTGACGCTCAGTCAGTGTGGGCGGGGATG
>JAICVS010000176.1 GCA_025935195.1 Ktedonobacterales bacterium | reverse complement strand
GGCGGGGAGGCCCAGCATGTCCGACACACAGCATCTCTTGACTGCTGAGGAGTTCGCCGCGCTGCCGCGCGAGGGGCTGCGGCTGGAGTTGGTGCGAGGGGAGATTCGCGCGATGCCACCAGCTTTCGATGACCATGGCGAGACGGCGATGCTCATCGGGATTGAACTTGGCATCTACGTTGTGACGCACAAACTTGGGAAAGTCTATGCGGCGGAAACTGGCTTCTTGATCGCGCAGGATCCAGACACCGTGCGCGCGCCTGACTTTGCTTTCATTCGGGCGGATCGTGTACCACCGAAGGGTCCAAAGCCCGGCTGGGTGCGGGTGATGCCGGATTTGGTGGTCGAGGTCGTCTCGAGCGGAGACCGGGCCACGGAAGTTGCCGAGAAGACCCAGACATGGCTTGCCGCGGGTGTGCGGCTCGTGTGGGTGGTCTACCCGACGCGCAAGGTGATCGAGGTGCATCGGCCGGGGCAGGCGGTACTGGCGCTCGGCGTGGACGATGCGCTGGATGGCTACGATGTGGTGCCCGGCTTCACCGCCCCGGTGGCGCGCGTGTTCGTTTGAAGCAATGGCATGGTCGTATCTGGGGATCGATCCCGATTTCCGCATTTCGATCGCACGGAAGTAACTCTATAGCAGAAGAGAATCGTCGTACTAGCTGGCGGGCATGGCGGAGAGTCGGTCTCCGTCGGTGAGCGCATGGGTGAGGGTCTGATGAGACAGGTGTACCGGTCGTCCCTGGTAGAGCTCTACCACGCCGACTGCTTCGAGTGGGTGCGGTCCGAGCTGGAGCGGCGCAATGGGCAGCCCTGGATCCATGCCATCGTCACCGAATCCACCGTTCGGTTTGGTGGAGTTCACGCCATCGCAATTGGAAAAGATGGAGGCGGGGAGCGGAGGCGTATGGCGGATTCCACCGAGCTTTGACGGGCATCAACGCAACCCGCTGCCGCGCTTCACGGTGTTGCTGGAGTGAGAGCAGCAGGACATCTACGACTTCTTTCACCGATGGGCAGTATCCATGTTGCCTGCTTTGCATCCGGGCGCCCATATCCTCATCGCCTCAAATGTCCTCTTGACCCATATTGTGGATAACGCTCTCGCCAACGCCGGTCTGGAGAAACGGGCGACGCTTGTGCGGCTCGTGCAGACGCTGCGCGGTGGGGATCGGCCCAAACTGGCAGACAAGGAGTTTCCCGAGGTCGGTGTGATGCCGCGTGCCGGGTGGGAGCCCTGGTCTGTGTTCCGCAAACCGCTCCTGCCGGGCGAACGTGTGAGCGCCAGCTTGCGCCTACGCGGCACTGGCGCGCTGCGTCGCCCCGCCGTGGACATGCCGTTTGGGGATATTATTCCATCCGTGCGCACACCGAAGCGCGAGCGAGCCATCGCTCCGCATCCCAGCCTCAAGCCGCAGCAGTTCATGCGTGCCATCGTACGCGCCGCGCTACCACTGGGCACCGGCATCATCCTCGACCCATTTGCCGGCGGCGGCAGCACCCTCGCCGCGGCGGAATCGCTGGGCTATCATGCCATTGGCACGGAGGCGAATGCCAAGTTCGCGCAGGTGGCGGCAGCCGCTATCCCACAGTTAGCAGCGCTTCAGGTCACGCCTGCGCGCGGTAGTGAAGAACCCTCAATCGAGGCGCCACGCGTCGGCAACAAGCGGAGCCAGTGTCGCTCTGCTACAGACATTAGCCAACCCCCTCGCATTCGTCACGTACCAGACACACCGCTGCACGATCTATGGGCAGTCTCAGCCGAACCAATGGCCGCCTTGCTCGTACCTGCTCACGCCACCACACGCTGGTAGTCTAGCACATTCACCGCTCGCTCCAGAGTGGCACGCGGATTGAAAGGAAGCCGTTTGGCACGCGCATCCGCGCCATGCTATAGTTAGACTCAGGAGCTTCAGCGCGCCTGGCGAGGGGCCTTCCAACATCAGGAAACACCTCACCCGCCTGGAGCCGTGAGGGAACCGGCTGGCATCGCCTCGTCGCGGTGAGCCGGCCGTTTAGCAAAAGCACGCGCACGACGAGATGCGGCATGCGGCGGCACATGTTAGCGCGGCCGCCGCCGCGCCCGCGTCACGAAAGGGTTATGCGGATATGGCAAATCCGGATACGCGATTGAACCTGGATCCGGATGCGGGCCTCGATCCGGTCTATTACACCGAAGAGGCCGAGCCGGACTGGTACAAGACGAACATCCCGTGCCAAGTCGGCTGTCCGGCGCATACCGATGTGGCGAACTACATCGGCCTGATCTCTCAGGGGCGCTTCGACGAGGCGTACCTGCTCAACCGCCAGTGCAACGTCGTGCCCGGCGTGCTCGGCCGCACCTGCGCGCGGCCCTGCGAGCCGGTCTGCCGCCGCAACAAGATTGACGGCAACCAGATCGCCATCTGCTGGCTGAAGCGCGCCGCCCACGATCACCGTGAGTTCCGCCACCTGCCAGAGCGGCCACAGATCACGAGGGATAAGAAAGTCGCCGTCATCGGCGCTGGCTCGGCCGGCGTCGCCTGCGCCCGCGAGCTGGCGGAGATGGGCTACCCCGTCACCGTCTTCGACATGTACCCCGCCCCTGGCGGCATGATGGTCGGAGGCATCCCCGTCTGGCGCCTGCCGCGCGAGGTGACGCAGGAAGAAGTGGACGAGTATCTGGATGCGCTCGGCGTCGAGGTCCGGCTCAACACCACCGTCGGCAAGGACGTGCAGCTTACCGATCTGCTGCGCGACTACGACGCCGTCTACATCGGCGCGGGCTGCATGCTCTCCAACCCGCTCACCGATCCCTACAACAAAGACGTGCCGGGCGGCGATCTGCACGGCGTGGTGCCGGGGCTGCCATTCCTCGAGAAGGTCAACTTCGGCGAGCCGGTCTTTGTCGGCAAGCGCGTCGCCGTCCTCGGCGGCGGCTTCACGGCGATGGACTGCTGCCGCTCCTCGGTGCGCTTCGGCGCCGAGAAGGTCTATGTGCTCTACCGCCGCTCCAAGGAGGAGATGCCCTCCGACGAGTACGAGGTGGACGAGGCGACGCTCGAGCACGTCGAGTTCATCTACCTCTGCTCGCCGCTTGAAGTGCTGAGTGAGGATGGCGTCCACGTCAGCGGCATCAAGATGATCCGCAACCGCCTGGGCGACCCGGACGCCAGCGGCCGGCGCAAGGCCGTCCCCGTCCCAGGCTCCGAGTTCGTGCTGGACGTGGACACCGTGATCTCGGCCTTCGGCCAGTTCGCCGACACCTCGTGGATTCCCGCCAAGGAGCTGAACCTCGAAGTCAACCGCTATGGCATCCCGCTGGTGGACCGCGACACCTGGATGACGACACATCCCGGCCTCTTCGCCGGCGGCGACTTCACCGAGGGCGCGCGTAACCTGATCTCCGCCATCGCGGACGGCAAAGTCGCGGCGTCGTCAATCAACCGCTACCTGGGCGGAAAGGATACGCAGGCGGAGGAGGCCGTCGAGATCGAGCTGCCGGACTTCCGCCGCGGCATGGTGGACGACTACGAGTCCATCCCCTATCAGGTCATCCCTTCCCTGCCATTGCAAAAGCGCTTCAGCATCACCGTCGAATCCGAGACGGGCTACAGCCCCGAGGAAGCCATCACCCAGGCACGGCGCTGCCTGCAATGCCAGCTCAACATCATGATCGACCCGTCCATCTGCATCCTCTGTAGCGGCTGCGTGGACATCTGCCCCTACGACTGCATCAGCATGGAGGGGCTGACGCGCATGGTCAAGGGCGACCCGCTGCATCAGCTCGCGGGCACCGCCTGGGAAGCCGGCGCCGACATGATCATTGACGAGGAGAAGTGCATCCGTTGCGGCCTGTGCATCGTGCGCTGCCCGACCGACGCCATCTCCATGGTCCAATTCCAGGTCAAGAGCGCCAACAACCGCTGGAACGTCTCCAAGATCCCCGTGATCAACGCGAGTCGGTAGCGGCCGGATGATCTCAATCGTCATAACGGATGCGGTCTCGCCCCCCGGCGATGCCGCATCCACCGTTTCGCGCGCGACAGCTCGCGCGAGATTCGGCTCGGTCGTTGGCATCCTCCGTCCCAGTCCGGCTTGGCCGGACGTCGCGGCCACACGCCCCCAGGCGCGATTGCAATCGCCGGCTGGCGTGGCCTGTTCAACCGCTGGCTGACCTGCTATCACCATCCGCCGGTCCGTTTCATGGCCCACAAGCTGCGGGTCAGATACCCCCGGCTATAGCCGGGGGCTTGTGCGGTTCGCCGCGCCGGCCCCACGTCTGACCAGCCCCCTTTTCCGTCGGGGAAAGGAGCCGTTCGGAGCGAATGCATAGGCACCGGCGGGTGCTTCACCAGCCCGCCGCGCTGCGGGACACGGTTAAACAGGTCTACGGGGTTGTCGCCAGTGCCGTGTCCACCTCACGGAAACCGCTCACGAACCCGGGCGAGGTGAGCATTACCCCCGACGGGGCAACCTGGAGGGGAGGCCCGCAAGGGCGTTTGAGACGAAAGGGTGTCTCGGTATGTCGTCTGTGTTCGTGGTGGACACGGAGCGCCGCCCACTGGACCCGGTGCATCCGGGCGCCGCCCGGCGGTTGCTCGCGCGGGGGCAAGCGGCGGTGTGGCGCCGCTCTCCCTTCACGCTCATCTTGCAGCGGGCCGTACCGGACGCGCAGCCCCAGCCGCTGCGGCTCAAGCTCGATCCCGGCAGCCGCACCACCGGGCTGGCGCTGGTCACGGAACCACCACTGGAACGCAGACCAGACCCGGCACCGGCTGAGAGCGCCGAGCGCGCGGAGGCCAGGGGGCGCGTGGTGTGGGCGAGCGAGCTGACGCACCGGGGTGGCGCCGTCCACGAGGGGCTGGTGACACGCGCGGCGGTGCGCCGCTCGCGCCGGCAGCGCCACACGCGCTATCGCCCGCCGCGCTTCGAGAACCGCAGCCGGCCCGACGGCTGGCTGCCGCCCTCACAGCAGAGCCGCCTCGCCAACATCGAGACCTGGGTGCGCCGCCTCTGCCGGCTGGCGCACGTCGTCGCCCTCTCCCAGGAGGTGGTGCGCTTCGATACGCAGGCGCTGCTCACTCCCGAGATCAGCGGCGTCGAATACCAGCAGGGGACATTGGCCGGCTACGAGCTGCGCGAGTACCTGTTGGAGAAGTGGCAGCGGCGCTGCGCCTATTGCCACACCACCGGCGTCCCGCTGCAGATCGAGCACATCGTGCCGCGTGCGCGGGCTGGCAGCGACCGCGCCAGCAACCTCACGCTGGCCTGCGCGCCGTGCAACCAGCGCAAAGGGACGTGGACCGCCGAGGAGTTCGGCCACCCAGAGGTGCATGCGCAGGCGCGGGTGCCCCTGCGGGATGCCGCCGCCGTCAACGCCACGCGCTGGGCGCTCTCCCGCCGCCTGCGGGAGACCGGGCTACCCGTGGAGACGGGAACCGGCGGGCGCACCAAGTGGAACCGCACGCGGCGGGGCCTGCCCAAGACGCATTGGCTCGATGCCGCCTGCGTGGGGGCCAGCACGCCGGAACGGCTGGTGGTGGCGGGCGTCCGTCCGCTGCTCATCACGGCCACCGGCCACGGCACCCGCCAGGTGTGCGGCACCAACCAGTATGGTTTCCCCATCCGCCACCGCACGCGCCACAAGCGATTCTTCGGCTTCCAGACGGGCGATCTGGTGCGAGCGGTGGTGCCGGCGGGCTTGGCGACGGCGGGCACGCACGTGGGGCGGGTGCTGGTGCGGGCGTCCGGCCGCTTTGATGTGGTCGTTGCCGCCAGTGGCGGGCGGCGCGTGGCGGGCATTGGGCATCGCTACGTCCAGGCGGTCGCGCGGGGCGACGGCTACGCCTATGCGTCCGGCGTCCTGCCCACCGGCGCGGCAGAGCACCCAACCGCAGAGACGTCGCCTGCCTCCCCGGCCTGAAGGCACGGGGCTTCCGGCGCCGATCTCTGTGATGGGTGTGGAGACGGGCGGACAACGAGACGGAGGCCACGATGCGGCACACGTTCGCGGGCAGACCACTCGGGCGCGCCTGCGATCATCCCTAACGCCGACGTGGACGTGATGGTGCGCGGCATGCACGCCGGCGCCGTGATCCTCTACCAGCAGAACATGGCGAGCGCCCCACAGCTCAAGGACTTCGTCGCCGCGATGCAGGCGCACACAAGCATCCCCCTGCTCGTCACCATAGACGAAGAGGGCGGCGTGGTAGACCGCCTCGGCTCCTTGGGCTTCGACGCGCGGCTGCCGGCGGCGCAAGACCTGGCCGCATCCGGCAATCCCGCGCTGGCGCGGCAGGCCGGCGCGCAATCGGCGGCGGAGCTGAAGGCGCTGGGCATCAACACCAACCTCGCCCCCGTTGCCGACGTGCGCACCGTGCCGAACGCCGTCGAGTTCACGCGCATCTTCGGCGACGACCCCGCGACGGTCGTGACGTACGCCGGGCCGTTCCTGCAAGGCATGCGGCAGAGCGGCGTAATCGGCTGCCTCAAGCATTGGCCCGGCATCGGCAGCGTCAGCCTGGACCCACACGACACGCTGCCCGTGATGGATCGCACTCGCCAGCAGTTGGAGACCACCGAGTTCGCCTCGTTCCGCGGTCTGCTCGCGCTCAACCCCGGCATGGTGATGGTCACACACGTCGTCGTGCCGGCGATTGACCCCAATCTGCCAGCGACGCTCTCGCCGAAGCTGGTGCAAGGCGTGCTGCGCGGCGAGCTCGGCTACGACGGCGTGGTGATGACCGACAGCCTCTACATGAAAGGCATCAGCCTCCGCTACGATCTGGGCGAGGCGGCGGTGATGTCCATCCTGGCCGGCGACGACCTGCTGGAAGGCGCCTTCGACCCCGACTCGATGCGCTTCATGCTCGCCGCCCTCAAAGGCGCCATCGCCAGCGGCCGCCTCAGCGTCGGCCGCATAGACGATTCGGTCCGCCGCATCCTCACCCTCAAAGCCCGCTACGGCCTGCTGCCCGTGCTACCGCCGTCGGCATAGGATTCTTCACGCAACCACCGCCCCCCAGGGCTTGTGCTTGTTCCCCCTCCGCGCATCCCTCTTCCCAGTCCGCGGCGGCGGACTTCGCGGCCACCGGCCCCCCAGGCGCGGTTGCAACCGCCGGCTGGTTGCGCGGCGCACCCGACCCGGCAATCCCCAACCCTCACCCTTGACAATCACCCTAATCTGTGGTAAATAAGTTCTATCAACAGCGAGCCAACCCCAGGCTCTCGCACCTTACCAACCGCATACCGTGCCACACACCGCCATCCGCGCCCGTTGGCAACGATGTGTTCGCTGGCGTGGAAGTGGCCGCACCAGCGCCAAACCGTGCCGTTTTTGCCACCCACCGTGCCACTTGTTGCCACATCCTTGCCGTTGCTTGCCGCTTTTGCCACCCAGAACACCACATGGCACGTGGCCGATCCCGGCAAACCGGCTTGAATGCGGCGTTCGCGAGGAGATCGCACGTGACACAAAATCAAAAAGCGGCAAAAACGGCAATGGTGACCAAACCAGTCAACATCATCCCCCTACCGCGCCAGGGGAAGGAGCCTATGCTACACTACCAGAAGCGTCACATCCCTTGGCCCGTTCATCCTCGCCCAGGGCGAATCCCCGTCCGGCTCCGGCCGGACGTCGCGGCCAACGGCCCCCAGGCGCGGTTTCAACCGCCGGCCACCCGCTCACGGCTGTGCTGCCTCGGCCTGCTCCTGGCCCGCCGCGCCATCGAGCGGTACGGTGTCGTCGCCATCGCCGATGACGCCACGCAGCCGCTCGGCCCGCCGCCGTTGCGCGCGGGCGCGCTCCTCCAGCCGCTCCGCCACATGCGGACGGCCGTGGTCGCGCGACTCAGCGGCGAACCGCTCCGCCAGCAGCGCGCTCTCGCACAGCGTTTCGTACGCCGTCCACAGCGTCTCGTCGAGCGCGTCCGCCTGGCTGGCGAGCATGCTGTCGCGGCTGAACGCATGGCCGACACGGCAGCGGAAGCGCACCAGCATGCCATCGCGGAGCTCCCAGAGCGGCCCATTGCACTCCGGGCAGACGTATCCAGACAGCGTGCCGCCCTGCGTGCTCTGTGTCGCGTTCCGTATCGCGGCTATCTCGCTCTCCGTCTCCATGCTCCTCTTCTCCATACTCCTCTCCGCGCCCGTCATCTTTCCGCCCGTCATCTTTCCGCCCGTCATCGAGGAAAGATACACCGCGGCCTCGTGCGTGCGCGCCGCCCGCGCGACAGGGTTCGCGCCCGGCGCCGGCTCACGCGCCAGGCGACCCAGCAGCGGCCCCATCTCCTCAACCGACACGCAATAGTCCACCGCGACGTATTCCAGGGCGCTCTCCGGCATGCCGGCGAACATCGCCTCGCGCGGATCCTGCACGACCGCGATGCCGCCCCACTGCTTGATCGCCCACAAACCAGCGGCGCCGTCGTCCAGCGCGCCGGTCAGCACGACACCGGCCACGCGCGCCCCATACGCCAGCGCCGCCGACCGGAAGAGCGCGTCAACCGCCGGGCGAAAGCGGTTCTCCTTGGGGCCGTACACCACCCGCACGCGACCAGCCTCGATCAGCAGGTGGCGATCGGGCGGAGCGACGTAGATGTGCCCGCGCTGGATCGCCTCACCGTCGCGTGGGTGGCTGGCCGGCAGCGGTCCCCGGCGGCTGAGAATCTCCGGCAGGTGGCTCGGCGATTGCGGCGAGAGGTGCAGCACGACAAAGACCGCCGCGTCCAGATCCGCCGGCAAGCCGCGCACCAGCAGCGACAGCGCCTCGACACCGCCGGTAGACGCCCCAGCGACGATGATGTCGTGCGTGTAGCCGGTCGCGCGCGGCTCGCGTGCGACCCTACCCGCATCTTCTACGATTGTCTCCGTTGTGCTATCCGCCGTGATATCTGCCACGTGCGCGCCTCGCAATGCTATCAGCGCCGGCGAGCGCGCTCGTCACACGTCGTCGCCGTCACACGTCGTCGCCGTCACACGTCGTCGCCGTCACACGTCGTCGCCGTCACACGTCGTCGCCGTCACACGTCGTCGCCGTCACACGTCGTCGCCGTCACACGT
>JAICVS010000194.1 GCA_025935195.1 Ktedonobacterales bacterium | reverse complement strand
GACAACGAAGCGGGTTCCCATACGGCCGCAGCCTCCCTCTCACAGCAGGCGGAGCCGCTTGGTGCCCCCTGGCGTTCACCCTATCCAATATCCTCCAGGACGGTCAATCCAAACTGCGGAATGAGGGTCAAGCGACTGTGAACTGCTCCTTTTGCGTCACGTTCTGACCGTTCAGGCTTGCCGTCACGGTTGCCGTTGCTGGCCCGTGGCATGTCGTGGCGGGCCTCCACGACCACGTATAGTCGCCGTTGTCGTCCGCGGTAAACGTTCCCTGCAAGCTCTTACTGGTCGCCTGGTTGTCATTGCAATAGACGACGGCAATGGTGAGCTGAGCGCCGGGAAGGGTCTGGACACTGATGAAGCTGTTCTGGCCTACCGCCGCGCTCGCTCCCGTGAATTGCAAGAAGAGCGGCTGGTGATTTGCTGTGGGCGCCGGCGTTGGTGGCTGCGGTGTGGACGTAGGCGGAGTTGTGGGTAAAGAGGTGGCCGTTGGCTGAGGTCGCGCAGGTGTCGCCGTTGCGGCCGTCGTCACCCGCGCAATGTGACCAGACGTGGCGGTCGGCGCAAGCCCCGTCGTTGTGGTGCTCGGACCGCGACTCAGCAGCGCCCCGCAACAAGCACAGACAACCACTAATGTTCCGCAGCCTATGCCCACCTGCATATTCCGCCCCTGACGGCGATACCAGGGCCAGAAGCGCGTGCGTGTCCATTCCCATCCATGCTGGCTCCATTGAACCAGTTGAGTCCATATCCAAACGAGCCATGCGCGCGAGCGGTTTTCTTTCATCCCTGCCTCCAGTCTACATCACAGCAACAATAGCTACTATCCGGCGAATTGAGTATATGCCGGTTCTGCGAAACCCGCACCGCCTTGTCATGGATCAAGTACATCTGGGTCATGGTGGATCGCTACGCCGTGAAGAAACGGTAGGGTGCGGGATGATGCGCGCTCGGCGCGAATTGACAGGGGCAACGCGGCTTTGTATGATGCGGGGTAAGCCCCTGCGACCGGGCATGCCGCGTGGCGGCAACGCCAGCCGGTGCGCCGGGGCACCGGGCCGCGCCGGGAGGAGTCCGCACCTATGGTCACGTTCGAAGATGTCACCGAAATGTTCCTGGACGCGGCGGAAGCGACGGAGATTTCCGTTCACCCGGAGTTCTGGATGAACACGCAGACGCTGGAGCGCGAGTTCGCCTGCACGCTGCATCCGGGGCCGTGCGAAGAGGCCGAGCATCACGCGACCTGCACGGTGTCGTTCGCGTGGGGGCCGCTGGATACGGTGCTCTCGATTGACGGCGCGGAAGGCATCTGCGATTTCTTCCACGAGCCGGAGGAGAATTGCCCGCACCTGCACACGGAGGACGTGCCGCCGCTGGTGCTGGACCTCACCTTCGCGATGCCGCTGGAGATCGGCCGGTTCCGGCCGGATACCTTCCAGACGCTCGCGCGCACGCTGCGGCTACGCGCCTCCGAGCACAGCAGCCGCGCGGTGGAGACGCGGCCGAGCATCGCGCTGGCCTTCGGCGATAATGGCATGCAGGCGGATGGGCTGACGTTGCAGCAGCGGGTGGAGCTGCCACTGTGGGATCCCGAGGGTGTGAGCGGCTTCCGCGCCAGCGCCGACCGGCGCGCGGGGCATATGACGCTGGGACGGACGCGGCGGCGCGATGAGGATGAGGAGGAGGCGAACGATCCGCATCCGGAGGATTGGCTGCCGCACCTGCTGGCGGAGGTGGTGGCGGACATCACGCGCGTGATCGAGGCGCTGGAGTCGGCGGCGACGATGGGGCCGGCGCGCGGCATGAGCGGCATGAGCGGCGCGGGCGATATGGATAATTGAGGGCGAGGAGTCCTCACCTTCCCGATCCCCTCTCCCCGTAGGAACGAGGGGGGATCCAGTTGGCCGGCGAGTGATGGTAGTTTCAATTTGAGACGGAACACACCATCCGCGCGGGTCGGCCGGAGAATATATTCGCTCCTAGATGGCCTCCGGCCGCGAAGTCCGGCCGGAGCCGGACTAGGATGAGCGGCGCATAGGTGCGCCGCTCAGGGGATGCAGTCCTTCCATCATGCTCCCCGGCCTGAAGGCCAGGGGTAATCCTGGTTGGGCAAACGAGGTGTATGCCGACCAGGATTACCCCTGGCCTTCAGGCCGCGTGGCAGCGCGTATTCCACGCTTCCAGGCGTGGCGCGCGGCTGGCTACGGTGTGACGGCGGCATCCACCGCGCGCACGCGGGCGGCGAACTGGCTGTTGTAGAGGTCGGCGTAGAAGCCGCCTTGCGCCAGCAGCTCCTCGTGTCTGCCCTGCTCGATGATGCGGCCGTGATCCATCACCAGAATGGCGTCGGCGTCACGGATGGTCGAGAGCCGGTGGGCGATCACGAAGCTGGTGCGCCCCTTCATCAGCTCGGTCATCGCCCGCTGGATGAGGATCTCGGTGCGCGTGTCCACGCTGCTGGTCGCCTCGTCCAGGATCAGGATCGCTGGGTCGGCCAGGAAGGCGCGCGCGATGGTCAAAAGCTGGCGCTGCCCCTGCGAGATGTTGGATGCCTCCTGGTTGAGCACGGTGTCGTAGCTCTCTGGCAGGGTGCGGATGAAGTGATCGGCCTGCGCGGCGCGCGCCGCGCGCACGATCTCCTCCTCGGTGGCCTGCTCGCGCCCGTAGGCGATGTTCTCGCGGATGGTGCCGTTGAAGAGCCAGGTGTCTTGCAGCACCATGCCGAACATACGGCGCAGCTCGCCGCGCCGCATGCGCGCGATGTCCACGCCGTCCACACAGATCGCGCCACCGTCCAGCTCGTAGAAGCGCATCAGCAGGTTCACCAGCGTCGTCTTGCCGGCACCGGTCGGGCCGACGATGGCAATCGTACGGCCGGGCTGGACGGCGATGTTCATGTCCGCGATCAGCGGCGTGTCGGCGCTGTAGCTGAAGGAGACGTGCTCGAAGGCCACCTCGCCTTGCGGCGCGGCGATGACCGGGGCGTCGGCGGCGTCGGGCGCCTCCTCCGTCTCGTCGAGCAGCTCGAAGACGCGCTCGGCCGAGGCGATGGTGAGCTGGATGGTGTTGGAGATGCTGGCAAGCTGGGTGATCGGCTGCGTGAACTGGCGCGCGTACTGGATGAACGCCTGCACGTCGCCGAGCGAGATCGCGCGCTGCGTGACCATCACGCCGCCGATGACGGCCACGAAGACGTAGCCCAGGTTGCCGATGCTCGTCATCAGCGGCAGGATCATGCCGGTGACGAACTGCGCGCGCCAGCCCGCCTCGTACAGCCGCTCGTTCATCTCCTCGAAGGCGGCGACGGATTCTTGCTCGTGGCCGAACGCCTTGACGATCCTGTGGCCATTGAGCATTTCCTCGACATGCCCGTTCAGCTCGCCGAGCGCGCGCTGCTGGCGCGCGAAGAAGGTCTGCGAGCGCTTAGCGATCATGGTGGTGGTAATGATGCTGAGCGGCAGTGTCACGGCGACGACGAGGGTGAGCACCGGGCTGATGGTGAGCATCAGCACCACCACGCCGACCAGCGTAACGACGCTGGTGATGAGCTGCGTGAGGCTCTGCTGCAGCGTGTTGCTGATGTTGTCCATGTCGTTGACGGCGCGGCTGAGGATGTCGCCGTGCGCGCGCGAGTCATAGAACTTGAGCGGCAGGCGGCCCAGCTTCTCGTCCACCTGGCGGCGCATGGCGTAGACGGTATGCTGCGCCACACCGGCCATGATGTACGCCTGCACGTAGGTGAAGATGGCGCTGACGACGTAGAGGCCGGCGAGAATCTCCAGCACGTGCGCGATGTAGGGGAAATCTATCGCCGCGCCGGGCACGTGGCGCAGCTTCAGGATGAAGCCCTCGAAGAGCCGTGTGATCGCCAGCCCCAGAATCTTCGGCCCGACGATGTTGAAGACCGTGCCCAGGATCGCCGCCGCCAGCACGGCGAGCAGGCGCAGCTTCTGGCGCCGGAAGTAGCCCAGCAGCCGGAAGAGCGTGGCGCGGAAGTTCTTGGCCTTCTGCACGGGCATGCCCATCATGCCCATCGGGCCGCGGCCGAAGCCCCCCATGGGGCCGCCCTGGCCGCCGGGGCGCTGCTGCCCCGCACGCTGCTGCATCATATTTAGGCGACCTCCTCGGCCGAAAGCTGCGAGAGCACGATCTCACGGTAGACGGGGTTCGATTCCATCAGCGCGCGATGGGTGCCGGAGCCGACCAGGCGCCCCTGGTCGAGGACGAGAATCTGGTCGGCGTCCATGATGGTGCTAACCCGCTGGGCGACGATAAAGACCGTCGCGTCGGTGGTCTCGCGCTTGAGCGCGGCGCGCAGGCGGGCGTCGGTGGCGTAGTCGAGCGCGGAGAAGCTGTCGTCGAAGACGTAGATTTCGGGCCGGCGGGCCAGCGCACGCGCGATGGAGAGGCGCTGCTTCTGGCCGCCGGAGACGTTGGTGCCGCCCTGGGCGATGGCCGACGCGAAGCCGGCGTCCATGCCGTCCACGAACTCGGTCGCCTGCGCGATCTCCGCCGCGTGGCGCACCTGCTCGTCGCTGGCGGACTCGGTGCCGAAGCGGATGTTGCCGGCGACCGTGCCGGAGAAGAGCACGGCCTGCTGCGGCACGTAGCCGATGCGGGAGCGCAGGTCATGCTGCGCCAGCTCGCGCACGTCCACGCCGTCCACCAGCACACGCCCGCTCGCCACGTCGTAGAAGCGCGGGATCAGCCCGACCAGCGAGGATTTGCCCGCGCCGGTGCCGCCGATGATCGCCGTCACTTGACCCGGCCGCGCTGTGAAGGAGATGTGCGCGAGCGCCGGCTCTTCCGCGCCGGGGTAGCTGAACGTCACGTCGTCGAACTCCACGTATCCCCGCTGCGCGCCAACCGGCCGCACCTGTTCGGCGTCGCGAATCTCCGGCGCCATGTCCAGCACGGCATTGATGCGGTCCGCCGAGGCAGCGGCGCGCGGCAGGAAGACGAACATCAGCGAGAGCATCAGCATGGCGAACAGGATTTGCAAGGCGTACTGCATGAAGGCGATCAGCGCGCCGATCTGCATCTCGCCACGGTCAATGCGCACGCTGCCGAACCAGACGATGGCGATGGTGGAGAGATTCAGCACCAGCAGCATGATCGGGAAGAGCGTGGCGACGATGCGGTTGACGGTGATGGCGGTCTCAGTCAGGTCGCGGTTGGCGGTGTCGAAGCGGCGGCGCTCGTGGGCGGTGCGGTCGAAGGCGCGGATGACGCGCACGCCGGTCAGCCCCTCATCCAGGATCAGGTTGAGCCGATCGATCTTGACCTGGATGATGCGGAAGAGCGGGATCGCCCGGCTCATGATCAGGAAGATCGCGAGCACCAGGATGGGGATGGCGACCACCAGTATCCACGCCAGCGTGGCGTCTTGCGCGATGGCGAGAATGACGCCACCGATGGCGAGCAAGGGCGCGCTGACCAGCACGTTGAGCATCAGCACGAGCACCTGCTGCACCTGATTGGTGTCGTTGGTGGTGCGGGTGATCAGCGAGGCGGTGCCGACCGTGTCGAACTCGTGCAGCGAGAAGCCCTCGACGTGGGCGAAGAGCTTGCCGCGCACGAGGCGGCCGAAGCCGACGGCGCTGCGCGCGGAGAAGAAGCTGGCGACGACGGCGCAGATGGTGCCGCCGAGAGTGATCAGCAGCATCAGGCCACCGATGCGCACGATGTAGTCGGTGTCGCCGGTGACGATGCCTTTGTCTACGATGTCGGCCATGAGGGTGGGCAGGTACAGGTTCGCCAGCGATTGCAGGAAGACCAGCACCAGCACCAGCGCCACGGCGCCACGGAAAGGCTTGAGGTAACGCAACAGGCGGATCATGCGCGCTCGGCTCCATTCCAGGGGACGCGGCGCGTGCCGGCGTCCGGATCGGCGGTATCGGCGGGTTCACTCGCGGCGGGATCGGGCTTACTACCGGGCGGGCCCGGCGCGTCGCCCGCCTCACCGGGCGCGCCGACGGGGGCGATGCCCTTGAAGAAGAAGCGGGACAGGTGGCGTACGACCTCTTCCGGCGCCATGTGTTCCTGGTCGATCAGGCGGCGATAGGAGAGCGGGGTGAGCAAGGTGCCAAACACGCTCGACATCACGGATGTCGGCAGCGCTGGGTCGAACTCGCCGGCGGCTTTGCCCTCCTCGAAGACGGCGGCGAAGCGCCGCGCGGGCTCCTCCCAGAGTGTGGCGAAGAGGCGCCGCTTCTCGGCCAGGCGGGCGTGGAACTCGGGGTTTTGCAGGACGGCGCTGAGCGCCTGGTAGTGGCGCCCGGACATGCTGCCATAGACATCTTCGAGGATGGCGAGCAGCTTCTCACGCGGGGCGGCGGCTGAGGAGAGGTGCGCGTCCAGCACATTCAGGAAGGCGCGCAGGCCGTGCTCGAACAGCGCGAGCACGAGGTCTTCTTTGCTGGCGAAGTGCAGGTAGATGGTGGCGCGCGAGATGCCGACACGGCCGGCGATCTCTTCCATCGCCAACGCCTGGTAGCCCTTCTCGACGATCACCTCTTCCGCCGCACGCAGGATGAGCCGCTCGCGCTCCTCGCGCTGGCGCTCCTTCAGCGGCCGCGTGTCGCCGGAGGCGATGGACATGATTGGCCTCCTCTGGCTCCGCTCATGGGGAGCGGTTACGGCGCATTGTCTGACAATGATGTCACGAGTTGACAGCGGTGTCAAGCCCCGCCGTATAATCACGGCACAGCGATCCCAGTGACGTGCGAAGTCGCGTATGAGCGGCGCGGCCGGAGGCGCGACGAAACGCGACGCAAGGTGATGAGATGAAAGGCAGGGGAGAGGTATGCCGCTGGATGCGCAGGTGAAGGTGTATCTGGAGCAGATGGCCGCGCTGGGGGCGCCGCCGCTCCACACGCTCACGCCACAGGCGGTGCGCGAGGCGACGCGGCAGTGGGTGGGCATGATGGGGGAGCCGGCGCCGGTTGGGCGTGTGGAGAACCGCGCGATCCCAGGGCCGGCGGGAGAGATTCCGGTGCGCGTCTACTGGCCGGCGGGTGATGGCGGTGGGCTGTTGCCGATGCTGGTCTTCTTCCACGGTGGCGGCTGGGTGCTTTGCGACCTGGACACGCACGATGCCATCTGCCGCGCGCTGACCAACAGCGCGGGGTGCGTGACGATCTCGGTGGACTACCGGCTGGCGCCGGAGCACAAGTTCCCCGCCGCGCCGGAAGACTGTTACGCGGCGACGGCCTGGGCGGCGGCGCATGCGGACGAGCTGGGCGGCGACGCGGCACGGCTGGCGGTCGTCGGCGATTCGGCGGGCGGCAACCTGGCGGCGGTGGTGGCGCTGATGGCGCGGGAGCGCGGCGGGCCGGCGCTGGCTTTCCAACTGTTGATCTATCCGGCGACGGATCTGCGCATGAACACGCCCTCTATCGAGGAGAACGGTGCGGGCTACGGCCTGGAT
>JAICVS010000229.1 GCA_025935195.1 Ktedonobacterales bacterium | reverse complement strand
GCACACCCGGCGGCAGCACACGCGCGCGCGCGAGATCGGCGGCGAGCAAGACAACCTCGACGCTCGCGCCATCCGCCGCGGCGAAGCGCCAGGTCGTATCCGTCCGCGCTTCCAGATGGACGGCGCCGAGGGGACGAAAGCTGCCAGGAGCGGACGAGGCGGCGGAGGAAAGCGGGCCGGAAGCCGCGAGATCACTTGTGTTCGCCATACAAGACTCCTCTGCTTGCACCGTCGAATCTGAGTCCGCGACGGCGGACGTCGCGGCCACCGGCCCCCAGGCGCGGGTTCACCCGCCGGCTGGTCTCATGGGAGATCATGCCCCTATCCGCCCGCCGGCGGGGTAACAGGCTTGCGTGGCGGGATGAGCGCCGGTACAATAGTGTAGTGTGTCGTCGTATGGCGCTCGCAAGCGCGTCACCACACGCCACGCAATACCCTCGATTGATCGCGGTTCGCGGCCCGCTCCAAGTGGGCTGGCATACTAGCAAAAAAGCGCATCCCAGAAAGGACGTTGGCGCGATGACTCCAGTCCGAAGCTCGAAGCCGCTGGTGAGCGCGGCGCTGGCGCTGCTGCTGGTGCTGGCGTTCGTGCTGCCGTTCCTGCAAATTGACGCGCTGGGCCTCAAGAATCCGAACACGCCGTGGGATGACGCGCAGGCGGGCGCGATCCATTACGGCATCATCATCGCCGTCGCGGCGATCTGGCTGGGCGTGCAGCTCTTCTGGAAGACCACCGCCACCGCGACGAAGCTGGGGCTGGCCGCCTCAGCCACCATCTTCTGGCTGGCAATCGCGCTCATGTTCGGCTTCCGCAGTGACAGCATAGATGAGGGCGTGCGCGGCGCCGTGGCCTTCTTCACGCTGATGGGCGGGCTGGGCGTCACGCTCGTCTGGACCCACTTCCTGGCCGACGACATCTCCTTCTGACTGGGGAGTGAACCGCGGAGAACGCGGAGGGCAGAGCAAGACGGGAGCGACGAGCACCAACACAGCGACATGGCAACGCCTGGGATGCGGCAAGCGTCCCAGGCATTTTGCTACGCCCCACAACCACGCGGACGCACGCGGACGCACGCGGACGCATACGAGACGCGCGCATGATCACCTGATGCGAGTATCGCCCTCTTGCGCCATTCCCCTCCACGCTCGCGGGGCGTCCTACCATCGCATGCTATCCTATGCTATAGTATAATGGAAATAGCTTACGCCGACCTTCAGGGTCGGCGGGTGAGGTGCAGGCTCTACCGAGCGGCGAATAGCCGGCCCCTCAATGCGGATGCCAACGACTCGTACAACGTCATGCGCAAACACTGTCATGCGCAAAGTAGCTCCTGAGGCCTTCGGCTTTGGCTGGGGCAAGGGAATAGCGGGTGCGTAGTTCACCCAGTACGGTTTGCCGTATACACCACTCACTCGTTCGCGAATGAGTGAGTGGAAACGCTAGATCGTAACGGCGCCCGAGCCGGGGGCTCATCTCACGCTTCCCCGCGCGCGTCTCTTTTTCGTGGGGAGGAGCCACACTATGACACGTCAGACCGCGGTCGAGCAGGACATCTCGACCGCCGCCCACGAGCTGCTCGTGTGCCCGGTCGCGCGGACCGCTGAGATCATCAGCGGCAAATGGACGCTGCTCATCATCCGCGATCTGACCACCGGCACGAAGCGATTCAGCGAGCTGGAGCGGTCGCTGGTGGGCATCAGCCCGAAGACGCTCTCTGAGCGGCTGACGGCGCTGGAGCGCGAGGGGGTGCTGCACCGGCAGACCTACGCCGAGGTGCCGCCGAAGGTCGAGTATTCGCTGACAGAGAAGGGCCATGCGCTCGTCAGCGTGATCGAGGCGATGCGCGCGTACGGCACGAACTGGCTCTGCGGCTGCTGAGATCAACAGCGTCGCGCCATCATATGAGACCAAAGGGGAGCTCGCCTCCGCACGCTCCCGTTTTCTTTGCCCGCGCCACGGCTATTCCTCGCCGGCCGCCGCTCCATCATCCGCTCGCGCGATCAGGGCGACGGCGTGGCAGGCTATGCCCTCGCCGCGGCCGGTGAAGCCCAGGCCGTCGGTGGTCTTCGATTTGACACTGATGTACTCGACGGGGAGGCCGAGCAGATCGGCCAGCCACGCGCGCATAGCGGGGACGTGCGGCGAGAGGCGGGGCTGTTCGGCTACCAGCGTCGTGTCCACATTCGCGATGCGCCAGCCGCGCGCGCGCAGCAGATCCACTGTGTAGGTGAGGAAGGCGGCGCTGGGCGCGTCGCGCCAGCGGTCGTCGCTGGAGGGGAAGTGGGCGCCGATGTCGCCGAGGGCGGCGGCGCCGAGCAGGGCATCTACCAGGGCATGGATCAGCACGTCGGCGTCTGAGTGGCCGGCCAACCCGCGGTCGTGTGGGATGGCGACGCCGCCGAGCACCAGAGGGCGCGCGGCGCCGGGCGGGGCGAAGGCATGCACGTCGTAGCCGGTGCCGATGCGAAACGGTGTGTCCGCCATATGTTCCGCCTCATGCGCCCGCCGCGAGCTTGGGGCGCTCACACGTTGAAGTAGGCTTTGATCAGTGCGGCGCTGATCGGGGATGCATTGAGGTCGCCGAAGCCGACGAACTGTACGACGATGCCCATGGCGATGCGCGGGGTCACGGGTGGGCCGCCGACGGGCGAGGCCGGGGCGTAGGCGATGAACCAGGCGTGCGGCAGGGGTTGGCCGGACTCGGCGGTGCCGGTCTTGCCGGCGACGCGCATATGCACGTCTATGAAGATCGGGTAGGAGGTGCCATCCGGCAAGGCGGTGGAGTCTACCATCGCGACCTGGATCACCGCCAGGTTATCCGCGCTGATCGGCAGCGTGCCGATCTGCTTGGGCGGGTAGGACTGTAGCGTCGTGCCGCTGGCGCTGGTCACGGAGCTGACGAGGCGCGGCTGCATGCGCTTGCCGCCGTTGCCGACGGCCGCGGTCAGCATGGCGGTCTGGGCGGGGGTGGCCTCGAAGAAGCCCTGGCCGATTGCCAGGTTGGCGGCGTCGGTGGCGGTCCAGTCGGCGTTCTTGTTGTCTTTGAGCCATTGCGGATCCGGCACGATGCCGCCGGTCTCCTCGCCATCGGGGATGCCGATCATGCCGGTGGGGGTGCCGTAGCCCAACGCTTTCGCCATCTTCGGCAACAGGTTGGGGTCTTTGTTGTTGAGCAGCACGCCGACCTGCCAGAAGATCACGTCGCAGGACGGGCCGAGCGCGCGCGGCGCGGTGAGGCTGCCGTGGCCGGATGGGTTGTCGTCAATGCGCAGGTGATTCTCGCCAGGCACCTGATAGGAGCCTTTGCAGGTGAAGATGTCCGAGGGCTTGACGCCGTTTTGTAGCGCGGTCGCCAGCGTCGTCACCTTCATCACGGAGCCGATTGGCACAGCACTGGAGAGTGCGCGGTTCACGTAGGGGTGGTCGAGCGCGTTGAAGCGGTCCAGCTCGTTCTGGGTGAAGCCGAGGGTGAAGTCGTTGGGGTTGTAGATGGGTGCGCTCGCCAGTACGAGCACCGCGCCGCTGACTGGATCCACCGCCACCACGCCGCCGCCCTTGTGTGTGGCATTGAGCTGGGCCATGGCGATGCGCTGGTACTTGATCGAGATGGTGGTGTGGATATTCGCGCCGGGGACGGCGTCGCGCTGGCTGATGGTGGTGACAACCTGGCCGTTGCTGCCGTCGGCGTTCACGTCCACGATCTGCAGCTTGCCGCCCTTGATCGGGCGCAGGAGCTGCTCGCCCCACTGCTCCACGCCGTCGCGCCCGACGAGGTCGCCCACGTCGTAATAGCCGGACGTATCCGCTTTCAGCTCGTCGGCGGTGATCTCGGACATGTAGCCCGTCACCGCCGCTGTGGCGCTGCCGTATGGATAGACACGCCGCGTTACCTGGTCCACGGTGATGCCGGAGACGGTGCCGAGCGCGGCCTGCACGCTGGTGTACAGCGCCTGGCTGATGATGCGCACGGTATGCGGCTGGTCCGGGGCGCCGCCGGCGTATTTGCTCTTGATCTCGTCGGGGCGCAAGTCGAGCTTGGCGCTGATGGTGCTGAGCAGCAGGCTCTCGTTCTGGATGAACTTCGGCGTCACCTCGATGGCGTAGGCCGTCGTGTCCTGGGCGAACACGTTGCCATCGGCGTCGAAGATCGTGCCGCGAGGAGCGTCCTGGGGGAACATATGCACGCGCCGCGCATAGGTGGGGTCGGCCGGATCGTCGATCTTGCTGAAGATCAGGCCGGGGCTCCAGTCAACGCGCCATTGCCCCTTTTCGTTGACGAGCGGGATGGTGAGGTCTTGCGTGATCTGGCCGACGCGGGCGCTGTTCATGGTGATGTGGACGGGTACGGTGGCCTGGGTCGCGCTCTTCTGCGCCGCTTGACCCAGCGTCGCGTCAATCTCGCCCACGGATGCTTCGGCGAGGATGGCGCTGGTGCGGTTGACGATGTAGTCGTGGGCGTCCTTGTAGTTGCCGCGCAGAATGGTGGGGGAGCTGAAGCGTTTCTGGCTGGCGGCGGAAGTGAGGGTGTACATCTTCTCGTAGTCGCCGCCGCTGTAGGCTTCGAGATAGGCGTTGGCGGCGGCGCAGGCGGTGCCGGGCTGGCAGGTGGCCTGATGAGGGGTGCTGCTCGATCCGCCCCCCAGGCGCGGCGGATTGCGCACGACGTAGAAGACGGTGGTGGCGGCCACGACCAGCGCGAGGACGGCGCTGAGCGCGACCATCCAGCGGCGCCCGCCGCTCTGGCCCAAGCGGCGAGTCGCCAGCTTGTCAATGTTGCGGGGGAGCGGCGGCGGTTGATAGCCGAGCGGCAGCGGCTGGGTGCTCCAGTCTTCCGGCGGCATGGAGCGCCCGCCATTGGGGATGTTCGCGCCTGGCGGTATGCTATCCACCGTGGGTGGCGCGGACTCGCCGTACAGCCTGTGGCCGCCGAGCCGCGGCAGCCTGCCCGACTCTTGCCCTGGCTCTTGTCCCGACCCCTGTTCTGGCCCTTGTCGTGGATCCCTGTTCATCGCGCCCGCCCTTCCCGCTCATCCATCGCCTGCCGCTCTATTGTACACGAGTTGCTACGCCTGGGAAGGGTGCTGGCTCACATTGGCGGGAGTCCTCACCCCCCGGCCCCCTCTCCTCGCAAGG
>JAICVS010000048.1 GCA_025935195.1 Ktedonobacterales bacterium | reverse complement strand
CTGCGCACGGTGGTATGCTGGAGGCGGGACGGGCGCCGTGCTGACACACGGGACCGCAACCATGGGCTGATCTCCTGCGCGAGGGTACGAGCCTCGTCGGGAGGTCAGCCTACCACTTCCTCTGGGTTACGAAACGCCCTCTGGCCTGTGATATAGTGGGCGGGATTGGCCCGGACGAGCTGGCAATCTGGCGGAATAGATCAGGGCGAGCGAGGCAGGCATGACGGCGGCGGAAACATCGGCAGGGATAGAGTGGGCAACAGGACAGGCGGACGCGGCGCGGCGCTTCGACGTGCTGGTGGTCGGCGGCGGGCCGGCGGGGCTGTGTGCGGCGGAAGCCGCCGCCACGCACGGCGCGCGCGTGGCCGTGCTGGAGCGGCAGAAGGAGATCGGCTATCCGGTCCATACCAGCGGCGGCAGTTGGATCAGCGACATGCGCGCGCTCGGCATTCCGCCGGAGCTGTACCACCCCATCCGCCGTGTGACCTTCCTCGCGCCGCGGCGCGAGGCGCGCTTCGACTACGACGAGCCGGTCTGCTGCGTGCTGGATGTGCGCGGCGTCTACCAACACCTTGCCGGGAGGGCCGTCGCGGCGGGCGTGACGCTGCTGCCGCATGCCCCGGTGGAGCGGCCGCTGGTCGAGGATGGGCGCGTCGTGGGCGTGGTGGCGAAGGATCAGCGCAACCAGGCCGGCGAGTGGCGCGCGCCGGTGGTGATTGACGCTAGCGGCTTCTCGCGCACGCTCGTCACGCGCACCGGCCTGCAAACCGGCTTCCGGCGCTACGGCTTCGGCGCGGAGTATGACCTGTACGCGCCCAACTACGATCAGGACAGCCTCTATCTCATCATGGGCAGCCAGGTCGCGCCGTCCGGCTACGCCTGGGCTTTCCCGCGCGGCAAGGGGCGCGTGCGCCTGGGTGTCGGCGTGATCCGCCCGGATGTGGACGCCGACGCCCGCGAATACCTCGACGCCTTCACGGAGCGGCTGCCATCGCTCGCGCCCGCCTTCGCCGGGGCCGGCGCGGTCGAGTATCACACGGGGCTGTTCCCCTCGGAGGGTGTCGCGCCGCGCTTCGCCAGCGCCGGCCTGCTCGCCACCGGCGACGCCGCCGGCCACGGCTCCACGCTCGTCGGCGAGGGCATCCGCTTCGCGATCTACAGCGGGCGGATGGCGGGCGAGGTGGCGGCGGAGGCGGTGCGCGCGGGCGACGCCTCGGCGGAGTTCCTGGCGCGCTACGAACGCCAGTGGCGCGCACGCTTCGGCCGCGAGATGGAGCTGTCGTATCTGATCAACCAGCGCATCGCCGCCTGGAGCGACGCGAAGTGGGATGCGGGTGTCGAGATGCTGGCGCGTCTCTCGCCGGCCCAGGCCGCCGAGCTGCTGCGCGGCGACTACAGCGCCGGCCTCTTCCTGGGTGTGCTGCGCCGCAATCCCGGCCTGCTGCGCACGGGCGCGCGCAAGTTCTTCGATCTCGCGCTGAGTCGCTTGGGGTGACCGTCACCCGTGACCGAGGCTGATCTCGCGCCGGCCGGGCAGGCCGGCGGGTGAACCCGCGCCTAGGGGCTACGGCCGCGACGGCCGCCTGCGCAGGCTGGGATGCATCGGCGTGCGGCCTCAGTCCGCGGGCTTGACGTTGGCGTGGTGGCGGGGATACACTGAGCGGCGAGGCGAGACGACTGGCATTTATGCCCCTCGCCGTGTTCACCGGCCGTTCACGGCCGCGCGGGCGATCTACACGAGTAGCGGAACGGGACCAGTAGACGGAAGCGGGCGCAACAGCGAGCCGGGGCGGTGTGAGCCGGCGCTGTCCGTTCCGTCGAACCGACCCGCGAGCAGCGGCCGAGAACCCTGGCAGCGGATATGCCGGCCAGGAGAAGGTCGCCGGCCGTCCACCGTTATCATGGGACGTCGCGTCACCGGCTGAGGCGATGCCGCCGGGGGCGCGAGCGGAGCGGGCCGCACCGATGAGGTGTGGCCTAGCGAGGTGGTACCGCGGGTGTTGATGCCCGCCCTCGGAGCGAGATGCTCAGGGGGCGGGCATTGTCGTTGTCTGAGGGGCAGACGGGGTATGGCAGGGTACAGCGGGTGCCGTTGAGGCGTCGCACGAGAGGAGCGCGAGAGCGATGGCGAGCGAAAGCACACAGACCGAGAGCGCGGAGACCAAATTCGTCGAAGACCTGGCGGAGAAAGACGACTTCGCGCAGTGGTATCAGGATGTCGTCTACAAGGCCGGCCTGGCCGATGAGTCGCCGGTGCGCGGCTGCATGACCATCAAGCCGTATGGCTACGCGCTCTGGGAGCACATGCAGCGCGCGATGGACGACCGCATCAAGGCGACCGGCCACGAGAACGCCTACTTCCCGCTGTTCATCCCCGGCAGCTTCTTGGAGCGCGAGGCCGAGCACGTGGAGGGCTTCGCGCCGGAGGTGGCGGTGGTCACACGCGCCGGCGGCGAGGAGCTGGCCGAGCCGCTGGTGGTGCGGCCGACCTCCGAGACGGTGATCGGCCACATGTACGCTAAGTGGGTGCAGAGCTACCGCGACCTGCCGCTGCTGCTCAACCAGTGGTGCAACGTCGTGCGCTGGGAGAAACGCACGCGCCCCTTCCTGCGCACCACCGAGTTTCTCTGGCAGGAGGGCCACACCGTCCACCGCACCGAACAGGAGGCGGAGGACGAGACGCTGCTGATTCTGCGCCAGGTCTACGAGGACTTCTTCATCAAGGAGCTGGCGATGCCGGGGATTCCTGGCTTGAAGAGCGAGAGCCAGAAGTTTCCCGGCGCGCTGCGTACCTACACCATCGAGGCGATGATGGGCGACGGCAAGGCGCTGCAAGCCGCCACCTCGCACAACCTGGGGCAGAACTTCGCCCGCGGCTTCGGCATCCAGTTCCAGGACGCCGACGGCGTGGTGAAGACGGCCTGGACGACGAGCTGGGGATCGAGCACGCGCATGATCGGCGGGCTGATCATGGTGCATGGCGACGCCTCCGGCTTGCGCATGCCCCCGCGCGTCGCGCCCATCCAGGCGATCATCGTGCCGATCTGGCGCAAAGAGGCCGAGCGCGCGGCGGTGGCCGCGCTGGCCGGCGAGGTTGAGGCGGCGCTGCGCGCGGCGGGCGTGCGCGTCAAGGCGGACTGGCGCGAGGAGCGGCCGGGCTTCAAGTACAACGACTGGGAGCTGCGCGGCGTGCCCATCCGCATCGAGATCGGCCCGCGCGACGCGCAGAACGGCCAGGTCGTGCTGGTGCCGCGCACCGACCGCGCGAAGAAAGAGATCGTCGGCAAAGACGGCGTGGCCCGCCGTGTGCCAGAGATGCTGGCGGAGATCCATCAGGCGTTGTACGATGCGGCGCTGGCCTTCCGCCAGAGCCGGACGTATCGCACGTCGGACTACCAGGAGCTCAAGGCGATCATGGGCGATAAGGAGCGGCTGGGCTTCGTCGAGACGTGGTGGTGCGGCGACGGCGCCTGTGAGGCGGCGATCAAGGCCGAGACCGGCGCGACGATCCGCTGTATGCCGCTGGAGCAGCCGGAGGGGTCCGGCCCGTGCGTGTACTGCGGGCGCGCGGGTGAGGGCACGCGCTGGGCGATCTTCGGCAAGGCCTATTAGCCCATTGTAGCCATTGGTCCTGGTCGTCCTCGGCCGTTAGTCCCTGGCCTTTGGCCCCTGGTGGCCGCGCGGGCGGTGTCGCGCTATCATCCGGCAGATGCCGCCCGGACACGCTTTTCGAGAGGCGCGACGATGAGCGGGCGGCTCACGCTGGCTATGGGGCCGGCTTGGGAGAAGTAGACGTATGAAAATCGTGATATTGGGCTGCGGGCGCGTCGGCGCGGCGCTGGCGAGCATGCTTTCCCGCGAAGGCCACACGCTGACGATCGTTGACCTGAACGACGAGGCGTTCGGCCGCCTCAGCCCGACGTTCCCACAGGGGCAGACCGTGCTGGGCGACGGCACCGACGAGGACGTGCTGCGCCGTGCCGGCATCGAGCAGGCCGACGCCTTCGTGGCGGCGACGAACGGCGACAACCGCAACATCCTGGCGGCGCAGATCGCGCGCCATACCTTCCGCGTGCCGCGCGTGCTCTGCCGCATCTACGATCCGATTCGCCAGGAGACGTACAACAGCATGGGCCTGGAGAGCATCAGCCCGACCATCATCGGCGCCAAGCTCTTCCGCGACGCCCTGCTCAATCCGGTGGTGCGCACCAGCTCGCCGGCACACTCACTGGCGCATGGGACGAGTGTGCCGCTGCTGCCGATGGAGCGTGACCAGGCGGGTCGCAACCAGGCGGGCGGGCGCGCGCAACGCGGCTAAGAGGGATCGCCATGTATATCCTGATTGGGGGCGGCGGCCAGGTCGGCTATTACCTGACGAAGGGGCTGCTGCAGCAGGGGCACGAGGTGCTGCTGCTGGAGAAGGAGAGCCGGCGCGTACGCCAGCTCACAGAAGAACTGGGAACGGCGGTGGCGCGCGGCGACGCCTGCGAGGCGCGCGTGCTGAGCGACGTCGGCGCGGAGCGGGCGGACCTGGTGGTGGCTGTGACGGGCGACGACGAGGATAATCTCGTGATCTGCCAGCTTGCCAAAGCGCGCTTCAAGGTGAAGCGGACCATCGCCCGCGTGAACAACCCGCGCAACGATGAGCTGTTCCAGAAGTTGGGCATTGACGTCACGATCAGCCCGACGCGCACGATCCTGCACCAGATCGAGGCGGAGATTCCACACCACACGCTGGTGCCGCTGCTGACGCTGACGAAGGCCGGGCTGGGGCTGGTGGAGGTGACGGTGCCGCCGGACTCGCCCGCCGCCGGCCAGACGCTGCAAGCGCTCCGGCTGCCGCGCAGCGCCAACATCGCCCTGATCGTGCGTGGCGACGAGAACATCACGCCGTCGGGCGAGACGGTGATCCAGGGCGAGGACCGCATCTTCGCGCTGGTGACACAGGACGGCGAGGAGGCGTTGGGCAACGCCATTCTCACCGAGGAGACGGCCGAGGTGTGACCTAACCCCTGGCCCCTTCCCTGGGAGGGAAGGGGGAAGTGGCGCCCACTGCGCTCACAGCAGGCCGAGGCGGGTGAACGCGGTGTCAATGTGGGCGAGGTAGGCGTGGGGATCGGCGAGGGCCTCCAACTCGGCGACGCTGATGTATGTCCTCACGTCGAAGTCGGCTGTGAGCATGGCGAGCAGGCCCGCGCCGGCGTCTTCGCCGCGCCAGACCTTCTGCGCGTTGCGCTGCACGAGCCTGTATGCGCTCTGGCGGTCGAGGCCCTTCTCCACCAGCGCCAGTAGGATGCGTGAGGAGTAGATCAGGCCGCGTGTGAGGTCGAGGTTGGCGCGCATGCGCGCTTCGTCCACCTCGAGGCCGGCGACAATCTCGTTGAAGAGCCAGAGCATGTAGTGCAGCGTCGCCGTGGCGTCGGGCAGGATGACGCGCTCGGCGGATGAATGGCTGATGTCGCGCTCGTGCCAAAGGGCGACGTTCTCCATCGCCGTGACGGCGTAGCCGCGCAGCAGGCGCGCGAGGCCGCAGACGCGCTCGGCCTTCTCCGGGTTGCGCTTGTGCGGCATGGCGGATGAGCCTTGCTGATTGGCGCCGAACGGCTCAAACGCCTCACCCAACTCGGTGCGCTGGAGGTGACGAATCTCCTGGGCCATCTTGTCGAGCGAAGAGCCGGCGAGAGCCAACGCGCTGACGAAATGGGCATGGCGGTCGCGCTGGATGATCTGGGTGGAGACGGGGGCGGGGCGCAGGCCGAGCTGGGCGCACACGTACTCCTCGATGCTGGGCGGGACGGTAGCGTGCGTGCCGACGGCGCCGGAGATGGCGCCGACCGCGACATCATCCAGGGCGGCGTCGAGCCGGGCGCGGGCGCGGCGCAGCTCGTCCACCCACATGGCGAGCTTGAAGCCGAAGGTGGTCGGCTCGGCGTGGATGCCGTGGGTGCGGCCGGCCATCAGCGTGTGGCGATAACGCACGGCGGCGGCGGCGACCGTCTCGTGCAGTGTGTCGAGGGCCGTGCGCAGCAGCGCGCCGGCCTGGGCAAGCTGCACGGCGAGGGCGGTGTCGAGCATGTCCGATGACGTGAGGCCGAGGTGCAGCAAGCGCCCCTCCGGGCCGAGCCGCTCCTGCACGGAGCGCAGGAACGAGATCACGTCGTGGTGTGTCTCCGCCTCCAGCTCGCGGGCGCGGGTGCTGTCATAGCTGGCGCCGCGAATCTTCTCGAGGTCTTCGGCGGAGATGACACCCTCGCGCGCCCAGCCCTCACAGACGAGAATCTCGACGCGCAGCCAGGTGTCCAGCTTGTTCTCCTCAGACCAGACCCGCGCCATCTCCGGCCGGGTGTATCGCTCGATCATGCGTGCCCCTTCGATACTGGGCCAGTTGGCCGACCTCTCACTATCATACACCTATCGTACAGCGCCGCCAGCTAGGCGGTCTTGCGGCGGCGGGCGGGCGCGGCCGGCGCCTCGGCCGCCGGCTCGGCCCAGAGCGTTGCCTGGCTGGCGGCGGGTGGCGCTGGGCGTTTGCGGCGCGCGACGGGAAGGACGGGCGGCGGCGTGGCCGGCGCTTGTGCTGGTTTGGCCGCTCGCGCCGGCTTCACCGTTGTGGCCGGCTTCACCGTCTCTGCTGGTTGTGTATGTATGGCCTTGGGAGGTCGTTTGGGGCGATCCGGCGCGGGCGCCGGATTTGCCGGACGTGCGACTTCCGCCGTTTTGGCCGGGTGTGCCGCATGTGGCATTTTTACGGATTTTGCCGGACGTGTGGCCGCTACCGGCGTTTCCTTCGTTTCCTTGTCGCGCGCGGGGGCGGCGGTGGGACGCGCTGTTCCGCTCTCCGCCGCTATCCGCAACTTCCGCGCCTTTGCCGTGGGCGCGGTGATGGGTGTTGCCGCGCGTGCCGCTTCCGCTGGAGTTTTCTCGGCTTTCGCTGAACGGTGGTGCGACGGCGGCATACTGGCGGGCGGCATGGGGGTCCGTTCCAGTTCCGGGCCAGATCGTGCCACCTTCTTTGTCGTTTTTGCCGGCGTTGCCGTTTCCGTCGGTCGTGCGACGCGCATGGCGGCCGGCTTCGACGGTGGTGTGGGACGCGCGACAGCGGCGGGCGGACGGGTGGATTGCCGGCGCGCGGAGGTGTGATCAATGAGGTCTTCGAGATCGTCGTGCCAGCCGGAGACGCGCCGGAGCTGGTCGCCCTCCTCGACGCCGACGAAGAAGTAGTTGGGGCGCAGGTGCGCCGCCGGGATGAGGCGCAGCGTGATCGGCGGCAGCGGAACGCCGCGCTTCGCGCCGCGGCGAATCGCGGCCGGCGCGGCCGGCTGCTGCGCGGCCTGCGCCTGCGTGGGATTGAGCTGGCAGGCGGTCGGCTCGTAGCCGACGCGCTCGCGATAGCGATCGGCGGCCTCGGCGAGCTTGAACGCCAACGGGCGGCTGGCGTCGTCGTCGTACCAGAGGAGTCCTGAAGCCAACATGGCATATGTCCTTGGAAAGTGATTGCGGTTGAGGGCCGGAATCCCCGCACCATCAGCGTGGGGACTACCAGCGCGAACGTCTCTCGGTAGAATTTTCGTTTCACTTCACTGTAAAACGGAAGTCCTACGCGCGTCAAGCCATGTTCGTGGCGTGATGAGCCGGGAAGCCGTGTCATTCCCCACTAGCATTCTTTTCGGCACACCACGAACCGGCGCTGGCCTATGACACAACGAGCGGACCGGCCAGCAATATATGCCGGCCGGTCCTGGGGTGACAATGAGGCTAGACGCGCGGGGCCAGGAGTCCTATCGGATCGCCTTGATGGTGTAGGTGGCGGAACCGCCGGGGGTGTTGATCTCCACCTTGTCACCCTCGCCGCGGCCCATGAGCGCGCGGCCGACGGGTGACTGATCGGAGAGCTTGTTGGCGGCGGAGTTGGCCTCGACCGTGCTGACGATGGTAAAGGTCTTGGGGCCGCGTGGCGTCTCGACCTCGACCGTGGCGCCGAGTTGGACGGTGCGGTTGCCGTCGATCACTTTGGGGGCGTCGAGGATGACGGCGTTGTCGAGGATGCGCTGCAGCTCCTGAATCTCGCCTTCGAGCATCGCCTGACGGTTCTTGGCGTCTTCGTACGCGCTGCTCTCACTGATGTCGCCCGCTTCCTTCGCGTCGTGAATATAGTCGGCAATCTCCTGCCGCCGCTCGGTGACGAGGAAATGCAGGCGTGCCTTCTTCTCTTCGTAGCCCTCGCGCGTCAGGTAGATCTTTTCCTTCTCGCCCGCGCGCGTGCCAGTGGTGTGATTGGTCGTGTTCGTTGCCATTGTCCATCCTCCTCATGCAAGAGCGGCGGCCGGCGTCGTGCCGCTGCCGGCCAGGGAGATGCTAGCCGCCCCCCTCGCCCGCGATGGCCGCGCGTGTCGTGCGCTACGTGCTGTGTACTGTGCTGTGGGATCAAGCTGAGATCAATCGCGGCCTGCGCCAGTGACCCACCTTCGGCGCGGGAGAAGATGGGCAGCGAATGCGGCCGGAAAACAGCGCCGGCGGGGGCTAAGGCAGGCAGAATAAAGAACAGCGCGCCCATTGAAGGGCTCGCTGTGAGCCTGTTGTTGAATTGACTGAAGTATTGTACGCACGGGCGGCGCTAGATGTCAAGCTCCACCACGCCTGAAACCGGGCCGCCGGCGACGCGGCAGACATGGAACGCGCCGGTGCGGGCGGTACGGGCTGGGTACTCGCGGGCGAGAGTCGCTTCGAGGGCGGGCAGGGCGTCCGCGCGAGTGAGGATGAGCGCGCTGCCGCCGAAGCCGGCGCCCATCAGACGCGCACCCAGCACGCCATCCACCGTGCGGGCAATCGCCACGACGGCATCCAGCTCAGGGCCACTTACCTCGTAGTCATCGCGCAGGCTGGCATGCGAGGCGTAGAGCAGTGCGCCCAGCGTCCCCGCGTCGCCAGCGCGCAGGGCCGCCGCCGCCTGGAGGACGCGGCCATTCTCGGCGACGACGTGGCGGGCGCGGCGCAGCGGAATGTCGGGCAGCAGCGAGCCGTAGCAGGCGAGGTCGTCCGGCGTTATGTCGCGCAGCGCCGTCACGGCGCGCGCGGGATCGTCGCGGCGGATGGCGGCGGCCAGCAGCGCGACGGCCACTTCACACTCGGCGCGGCGCGCGTTGTAGCCGGAGGCGGCGAGCGAGCGCGGCACGCCGGTATCGTAGACGGCGACAGCGACACCGGGCAGGTTGATCGGGATGTGCTCGTAGGCGAGCGTGCGGCAATCGAGCAGCAACGCGTGATCGGGACGGCCGAGGCAGGACGCGGCCTGATCCATGATGCCGACGCGCACGCCGGAGCCCGCCTGTTCCGCGCGCTGGCAGAGCAGCGCGGTCTCCATCGGCGCGAGGGTGGGGCCGCCAAGCGTGGCGGCGAAGCTGGCGCAGGCGACCGTGAGCGCGGCGGAGGAGCTCATGCCGCCGCCGACGGGAACATCGCCGGCGATCGTGGCGTCGAACGCGGGCGTGAGGCGCGCGCCGGGGAGGGCGGCCAGCTCGGCGAGGACGGCGCGGGCATAGCGGGCGAAGAGCGGCAGGCGCGGGCGCTCGGATGGCGGGCCGAGCAGCGCGTGACGCCCGCCCGGGAAGTGGGCCAGCCGGTCGTGATGCAGCGAGTAGAGGCGCACCCTCCGGCTGGCGGCCGGCCTGCCGGCCAGCGCGACGACGCGATCCACGGCGACAGGCAAGACGTATCCCTGGTTGTAGTCGGTGTGCTCGCCGATCAGGTTGACACGTCCCGGCGCCCAGGCGACCGTGACCCCTAGCTTCACCCCCGCCGCCGGCCCCGCTCCCAGCGCGCGCGCCGGGACGGCAGCGGCGGAATCGCTGAGCCGCTCGCGGTAGGCATCGAGGGCGCGGCGGGCGGGCTCGGGCAGATCGGCGTGGGATAGGCGGGCCGTCATTCCGCGCGCTCCTTTGCCAGCAGATCGCGCAATTCAGCGGCCTTCGCTTCGGGGAGAGAGTCGTTGACCCAGAAATCCCAGGCCATCTCGCTGCTGGCGGCGAGCTTGAGCTTGCCGGGGGCGCGGCCGACGGGCAGCAGCTCGAAGTGGACGTGGAAACGCGCGTCGCCGAGCTGGTGCAGGGCGAGCATGTAGGGCATGGGCGCCTGGAAGGCGGCATTATAGGCGCGGACGAGACGCGGCAGGATGCCCGCCAGCTCGACGGCTTCCTCTCCCTCGCCGTCCACGCCGTCCATGGCGGAGGTGTGCCGGCGCGGCGTCAGACGGACCTGATAGGGGTAGCGGGCGTATGCGGGAACGAAGCCCACCCAATGCGCCCCGGCATGGACGAGGCGCGGGCCGTCCAGCTCGGCCCGCAGCTCGGCGCAGAAGGGGCAGCCGCGCCCCGCCGCCTGGCTCTGCTCGACGTACGCCAGCTCGCGCACCAGTGTATCGGGCATGATGGATAGCCCGTAGGTCTGGCCGTGCGGGTGGAATTGTGTCTGGCCGATGGCGGCGCCGCTGGTCTCCCAGCTCATCACGGCGGCGTATTTTGGGGCGAGATCGCGGTAGACCTGTCGCCAGAGGCCGATCACGCGCACGACATCGGCAACGGCGAGATCGGCGAAGGTGCGGTCGTGCTGGTCGCTGTAGATGAGGATGAGGCATTCACCGACGGGCGGCCGGAAGGCGGGGAAGTCGTTCGGGCGCACCCAGGCGCGCGTGCCGGGCGGAACGCGGCCGGAGGTGAGGTCGGCGCAGAAGGGGCATTCGGTCGTCAGCTCGCGCCGGCTCATGCGTCCGGGGGCCAGGCCGGTCCACTCACCCAGGAACGGATTCCAGACGAGGCGGGAGTCGCGGCTCTCGCCTTCAGCCACATCAGGCACCGCCGCGCCCTCCGGCCGCTCTGGTTCACGTGCCATGCCGCGCTCCTCCACGAATCCCTCCCTACCAGGCGCTAGTCGCTTTCGCCGCCGGCCAGCGCGAAGGTGATCATCAGCGGCGCCTCGCTCTCCTCCATGCCGCCCGCCGCCGCGTACATACGCCGCGCCGCCGCGTTGCCGTAGTTGGTGAGCACCCAGGCGTCCCGGCACCCCAACGTCCGCCCATGCGCCAGCAGCGCGGCGAGTATCCGCCTGCCCACGCCGCGACTCTGATGCGTGGGGGCGACGGCGACCTCGTCCACCCACAGCTCCGGCGGCTTATCGGGATGCACATAGTGAATCCCCGAAGCCATGCCCACTACCTGCCCATTCTCCTCGTCAATCGCCACGGCGAGATGATGGCGCGGATCGGCGAGGAACTCCGCGCTCCAGCGCGCATCCACCGGATAATCGAACACATCCGCGGCGACGTTTTGGAGCACCGCGCCGTCCGCCGGGCCGAGCATGCGAATGGTCACAGGCATGATGACGACCTCCTGGCAGCCGCGCTGATCGAACACCTACTCGCGCCACGCCCACACTCATCCCAAGCTGCCGCCTGATGATACAGAGTATATCGCCTGGCGGCGCTGGCCGCGCACACGGCCATCGCTCGTCTTGCGGTCCTCTGGTGGTGCTGGTACGATACCTCAGGACGCGAGAGGACCGCCCGCACGCCTCAATGCGGGGAACGAGCGGGGCACGAGTGAGGAGCAATGCATGAGCGGAGGGGCCGCGCCGCTGATCGCGATCGCGCTGCGCGACGGGACGGTGCTGCGTGTGGAGGCGGTGGGCGTCCGTCTGGGCGACCGGCTATACGAGCTGGCGCGCATTCAGGACGCACGGCAGGTGGCGCCGGACCCGGAGACGTTCGCGCTGCGCGTGGCTGGATCGGGGCTGGTGGAGTTCCAGCCGGCGCATGTGGGCGACGGCGCGGTGGCGCTGGAGGCGCTGTTCCGCTTGCGGCCCGATCTGCGGCCGGCGGGCTTCGAGCCGCCGCGCCCGCCCGCGCCGGGCATGTATCCACCCGCCCCGCCGCCCTACGACCCGGCCCCGATGGGCAACTATCCACCCTATCCGCCACCACCGCCCGCCGGCTATGGGATGCCGCCCGCGCCGTCTGCCCAGGGCTATCCGCCGTACCCGCCCTATCCCCCATATCCTCCCGCCGGCTCTCCCGCGCCGGTCTTCGTGCCGGTGGGGATGCGCGGCCCGAATACGGGGCATGGCGGGCTGACCCAAATGCCGCGCACGTTTGGCGAGCTGCTGGGCGCCACCTTCACACTCTTTGGCAGGCACTTGGGAAGCTGGCTCACGCTGGCGATCGTCACAGCGCTTGTGCCGGCGATCCTGGCTGGCATGGCGCGCATCACGGCGACGCGGCTGCTCGGGCTGGATCGCCTGGTGGGCGGGCAGATCACGTTCGATCCGTCCGCGCAGTCCTGCCCATTCCCGGCCATCATCCAACCGGCGCGGGGAGATGCGCTGATTCAGGGCGCCGCCGTGATCGCGGGCTTCGTCGCGCTGGCCGTGATGCTGGACGCCTGGGCCAAGGCCAGCCTGGCGCTGGGCGTGCGCGACGCCATCCTGGGGCGTCGCGTGGCCGTGGGCGGCAGCCTGGCGGGCGGATTGCGCCGCCTGCCGCGCACCCTGGGCGCGTCCATCATCGTCTGGGCGCTGACCTACGGGCTGCTGGCGCCGTCGTTCGTGCTGATCGCCGTGTCGTTCGCGAACCTGAAAGGCGTGGACCTGTGCGCCGCCACCACCGCGCCGCTGCCGGATGCCGTGGCGGGGGCGGCGGCGCTCGAGGTGCTGGGCGCCTTCCTGCTGCTGCCGGCCACAGTGCTGGCATTGTTCTTCGCGGCGCGGCTGGGGTTGGCGCCCTATGTGGCGGCGACGGAGCGGATCGGCATGTGGGCGGCGCTGGGCAAGAGCTGGCGGCTGACACGCGGCAGCTTCTGGCGCACACTTGGCGTGATGCTGCTGATCTTTCTGCTGGTGGCGGTGGTGCAGAGCGTGGGCGGGCAGTCTGCGCTGGCCTCGGTTGAGATCGCGTACCTCGCGGTGGTGCCGATCCTCGCGCTCTTCACCGTGCCGCTGACGGTGATCTCGCGTGTGGTGCTGCTCTACGACCTGCGGCTGCGGCGCGAGGGCTACGCCAACGTGACAGGCGCCATACAGACGCCGCGTGAGGCGCGCGAAGAGGCGCCGCGGCCCGCGCAGCCATTGGGGTAGCAGAGTGTTGCCAGGGATTACTTCGCGGCGCATCATGCGTTTCTAACGAGTGAGAGTGGACAATGGGAATACAGCCTGCCTGCCAGTTGTTCCAGCTATTCTAGCAGGCGCCATTGCCCGGCCGGGGTGCGCTGTAACCCGGCACAGTCCATAGATGAGATAGGGGTGAGCGGCGGCGCGCGGGGCATGCCGCCGCTTGCCGGGCGCAGGGCTGATCACGAATCTGGGGACGAAGGGAGGTCGTGGCGGTCACGGCACGGGTTGTGGGCGCCCATCCAGATATGACCAAGCACAGCAGCAGGCGCAGGGCGCCTGAGCCACCCGCTCTGGATGCGCTGCCGATGGTGAATGCCAGCTCGGATGTGGCGCACTGGCTCGATCACTATTGGCTCAAGCTGGGGCTGCCGGCGCCTGAGGCGCACCGGCTGGCGGTGACGGAGGATCGCGGCGAGTTCCACCGCTGGACGGGGCGGCGGCTGAATCCCCTGGCGCTCGGCTGCTATTGCTACCTCCCATTGAATGGCGGCGAGGCGGAGCTGCGTGGCGAGGAGGCCAGCACATCCACACTGACCGCACCCGCGCTGGCGCCGCGGCGGGTGCAGCCCGCGCTGCCTGGCTTCGCGGACCCCATCGCCGTGCACCTGGAGCCGTTGCGGCTGCCGGCGGAGGATGCGCCGGCGAACTATCGCCATCTGATCTTTGTGGAACCGGACCTGCTGCCGCTGGGCATCGAGGTGACGGTGGCGCACGAGCTGATCCACCTCTCCGACCGTGTGCAGGGCAATCCGCGCAAGCACCGCTGCCACGGCTACGACTCGATCTCGGTGGATGAGGCGGCGATCACGGAGCGCGATCCCGAGCTGCTGCGGACGCTGCTGCGTGAGGAGACGGCGCGGCGTGAGTTGGCGCTGCGCCAGGCGCGGCCGTATCGCTACGTGTACGCCTGCCCCCACTGCCACAAGGAATACCCGCGCGTGCGCAAATACACGCGGCAGGTCTCGTGCGGGCGCTGCGACCGGCAGTACAACCCGGCCTTTCTGCTCGCGCTGAAGGAGATGATCGCGCCTGGGATGGGGTGGAGCGGCGAGGAATAAGGAAGAGAGATCGCGAGGAATTGCGCCTCTTCCTCATGCGTCGGCATCGTCGTCTTCAGCCGCGATCCGTGCGTTCGCCCGCTGGATACGCTCCTCGCTCACGCCGAGATGGCGCAGCCAGTCGTCCGTCTCGTAGTATCTCGGCTCGCGGTCGCGCTCGTGCGCCTCTTCCAGCCACGCCGCGATTACGGCGTCCGGCGTCTGGCCGCGCGCCTCGGCGACCTTGCGCAACGTCTCGTACTGCTCGTCCGTTAGCTCGATCACATGGCTCATGGCAACATCCTCATGGCTGGTCGTCCACAACGCCCCGCTCCAGTGTACCAGCCTCACTCGCGCTCCATCTCCAGCGCCGCCAGCAGGCCGTCGAGATCACGGATGACCAGGCAATCCACCTGGGCGGGATCCACGCGGCCGGCGCGGTCGAGCAAGACGGGGGTGATGCCGGCGGCGCGCGCGCCCAGCACATCCAGCACGTATGAGTCGCCGACGTGGACGGCGTAATCGGGGATGGCGTCGGCGCGGCGCAGCGCTGTCTGGAACAGCTCCGGATCGGGCTTGGAATGGCGAACGGCGGCGGAGATCACGGCGAAGTCGAAATACTGCACGAGATCGTGGTGGCGCAGGATCAGGCCGAGCCCGACGCCCCAATCCGAGATCACGCCCAGCGTGAGCCGGCGCGCGCGCAGCGCCTCCAGCGTGGGAATGACATCGGGGTAGAGCGCGTAGCTGGCGGCATGCTCGAAGGTCTGATGCGCCTCATGCGCCGCCGCCTCCACCTCCGCGATGGCGGCATCGGGCAGACAGGGGCGCAGGATTTCCGTGAAGTAAGCGATCCAGATGGCGTCAATCGCGCTCTGCTCGGCCCAGGTGTACGGGTTGGCCTTGGCGGAGCGGCGCAGCGACGCCTCCGCGTTGGGCAGGTGCGCCTCCAGGCAGGCGCGCTCGATGGGAATGCCGCGCGCCGCGCCTGCCGCCAGCGCGATCTCCACGACCGAAGGGTGCGGCGCGAGCAGGGTGAAGCCGGCGTCGAAGAAGACGGCGCGAACGGCCTGGACGTTGGGCAGGTCCGTGACAATCGGCATGACGAACACTTTCTCAGTCGGACGAACGGAACAGCGGCGGGGACGGCGGCGAGGATGGTGCCGCCGCTTCGGCCCACTCATTCAAGCACAGGGCGGGCCAGTGGGGCCAGCGCGCATGCGGCGCGCGGCCTCAATCTTCAAGCGCGATGTAGGCGACGGACCAGCGGCCGGCGACGCGATAGCCGGCCCGTGCGTAGACGACGGCGGCGGGCGCGTTGTCCATGAGATAGAAGAGGAACGCGCGCCGGCCCTCGCCATGCAGCTCGCGCGAGAGAGCGGCGACGACCGCCGTGCTATGCCCCCGATTGCGCGCGTCGGGCGCGGTCCAGACACCGCCGATCATCGCGGCGCGGGCCGTCTCGGCGCTGGTGCTGGCGGCGGAGACAAGGCGGCCGCGTGTCTCGGCGACATACGTCCGTAGACCGCGGATGCGCCCGTCCAGTGTTTGCCGCAGGTGCTCCCACGTCAGATGCTCGAAGCCGTCGGTGCGGAAGTAGAGGCGGGCGAGCGCGTCGAGGTCGCCGGGAACGGCGCGGCGGATGGTGGTGGCGGGCGGCGGGCTGATGGGTGTCTCCCTGGCGCGCGGGGGCAGATGCTCGGCGAGATGATGCTCTTCGCGCAGCACCCGGTGGCCGGCGGGCAGCGCGGCGAGCAGGGCGTCTACCTCGGCGGCCCGGCCCATCGTGAAGTCCAGGCCCTCGGACACGGCGACGCGGGCGAGCGGAGCGAGGTCTGCCCCGGGCAGCGCGAACGGCGCGGCGCGGCGGCCGACCAGCATCAGCGCGGCGACGAGGCCGCCGCCCGTGAAAGCGCCCCAGAAGCCGGCGAACGGCGGCGTGACGCCGTAGCGCTCCAGCGTGTCGGCGAGGAAGACGCCACGGCCGGGATCCGTGTCGAGCAGGGCTGCCAGCGCCGCATGGTCTCGCGCGTCGAGCCGGCGCATGATGACTCCCGGCGCTCGCGCGGATAGCGCGGCCGGCTCTGGCTGCCCGCTCATGTATGGAGAGACATCCTGGCGCATAGATGGGCATCCTTCTCTGTCACACGTCGTCACTCCCCCTCACCGCGCCACTCGCGCCTGTCTGGCTCCCCCTCTCCTCGCACGGAGAGGGAGGCGGGGGGTGAGGACTCCCACTAATTCGCGCTCTCCTCGAACATCGAAGCCAGCTTCTCGGCCTGATCGGACGTGATCAGCGCGTCAATCAGCGCATCAAGGTCGCCGTCGAGCACGCGCGGCAGATTGTGGACCGTCAGGTTGATGCGGTGGTCGGTGATGCGATCCTGCGGGAAATTGTAGGTGCGGATCTTCTCGCTGCGGTCGCCAGTCTGCACCTGCGAGCGGCGCGCGGCGCCCAGCTCGGCGGCCCGCTTCTGCTGCTCCAGATCCCACAGCCGCGCGCGCAAGACGCCCATCGCCTTTGCCTTGTTCTTGATCTGCGACTTCTCATCCTGACAGGTGACGACGAGGCCGGTGGACAGGTGCGTGAGGCGCACGGCCGAGTCGGTGGTGTTGACCGACTGGCCGCCGTGGCCGGTGGAGCGATACACGTCCACGCGCACGTCCTCCGGGCGAATCTCGATCTCGACATCCTCCATCTCCGGCAGCACGATCACCTTGGCTGTAGACGTATGGATGCGTCCCTGCGACTCCGTCGTCGGCACGCGCTGCACGCGATGGGTGCCGCCCTCGAATTTGAGTCGGGCATACGCGCCGCGCCCGCGCACCTCGAAGACGACATCACGGAAGCCGCCGATGCCGCTCTCGTTGGCGTCCAGCACCTCGACGCTCCAGCGCTTGCCATCGGCGTAACGTGTGTACATGCGAAAGAGGTCGGCGGCGAACAGCCCCGCCTCATCGCCGCCGGCCCCAGCCTGGATCGTCACGATGGCGTCGCGCTCATCCATGGTGTCCTTGGGCAGCAGCGCGACCTGGATGTCTTTGAGCAGCAGCTCCTCACGCACGCGCAGCGCCGCCAGCTCGTCGCGCGCCAGCTCGCGCAGCTCGTCGTCGAGGCTGTCGCCCAGCATCTGCTCCGTCTCCACAAGCTGGCGGCGCACCTGCTGGAGCGACTTATACGCCTGGACGACATCGTTGAGGCTGGAATATTCGCGGCCGTACCGCTGCAGCAGCGCGGGATCGCCGGCGGTCTCGGGCTGCGCCATCAGGTGATTGATCTCTTCGTAGCGGGCCTCAATGGCGGCCAGCTTCTGGTCGAGGTCGGCGGTCTTCATCGCTGTGCTATCTCGCTCCCTGGGCGGGGTGGTCATCGTGCGGTGCGCGCGACACGCGCGTCACCGCCGGATACGACGTGGAACGACGGGCAGACGGGCGCCCCATCTGCCGCGGGCGGGTGGGGCAGAATGGGGCGCGCTGGGTGTGCGTCGCTACTGATCGTCGTCGGGGTCGTGCTCTCCGCGCAGTTGTCGCTCTTGTTGGAGCGCCTGCAAGAGGCTGAGCACGAGCATGCCCAGCAAAGTCGCGATCAGCACGATCTCCATCGTGCTCAGGCGGATGCGTCCGCGCCGATCCATAGAACTTCTCCCTCCCGCGTCGCGCCGCCGTCTCGTCCGTCTCATCACTCGGCCCGCGCGACCTGTCAAAACATTATACGCCATCGCGGCGGCCGATTGCGGGATCACGAGGCAGTGCGGCGCACAAGGGTTTCCACCGTCCGCTTGCGTTCCACCACGCCTGCCGCTAGAATGGGAGCCTCACCAGCGCGCGATAATGAGGACAGCGCCCGTGATCAAATCCAGTTACAGACGCACGCTCTACGCCATCCCGATTCTCATAGGCGCGTTCGGAGCCTGGTCGAGCGTTCAGCTCATGCTCTTGCCGCGGGAGCTGCTGCCCTTCGACAATCCAGGGAAAGAACGAACCCTCGACGAGCTAGAGATACTGAAGGACATCGTCGGGCTAGTGGGCTTTGCCTTCTTCATCCTGGTCTGGTGGCTGCGCTGGCGCGCGGCGGTGCGGCACAACCAGCAGCGGCAGGCGGCGGCGCGTGGTGAGGGAAATGCCAAGCCCATTGATCTGACACGCTTCGCCCACGGCGATAGCCGGCTCGCCTTACCAGTAACCCTCAAACAGCATTTGGCCTGGCGCAGCCGGCTCTTGTGGATCATCTTCGGCGTGGTCTTTGGCATCATCGAGCTCTGCTTCGGCTGCGCCTTCCTGGCGGTACGCGGTGATCCACAGGCTGCGACGCCGGCTCTCCTGCTGGCGGTGCAGGGCATCCTCGTGGGTATGCTCGTGGGCATCCTGCTGCTTATGGCACTCGCCGCTCGCCAGCGAATAGATGTTACTGAGGAGGGTCTGCGTGTGCGCCGCTCCGGCTTCGGCCGGCGGATACGCTGGACGGATGCACGGCTATTCGCTCTGGTGGGCGTAAACAGTGTCGAGCTTGCCGGCGCACGCGGTATCGTGCGCTTTTCACGGCTGGAATCCGCCGATCTGGTCAAGCCGACGATTCCGTTCAGTGAGTACACCCGGCAGATGGATCTGCTGGTCTCGCTCGTCAACGAGCGCACCGGCCTGCCGCTCTATGACCTGCGCGAGAAGAAGTGATCGAGCCGTAAGAGCGCGGCAAAGCGGCGCGTGCGCCTTTGCGAAACGAAGAAGCTGCAACGGCGAAGAATTCCGTCGGAAAATCATGGATTGCAAATATCCAGGATATGCGTTAGCATTGATAGAGGCGGCGACGGTCGCGTGAGCGGGCGCACCAAAGACGACTGGTGATCAGTGCGGGGGGACGCGCATGAAGCTGAGTGATGGCGTCGAGTGGGGGGTGCATTGCGCCGCGTTGCTCGCGGTTATTCCCGCCGGCACGGTGCTGCCGGGCAAGGCCCTCGCCGAGTACCACGGCATCTCCGAAAGCTATCTCGTCAAGCACCTCCAAGCGCTGACTGCCGCCGGCATCCTGATCTCGATCCCTGGCCCAAAAGGAGGGTATCGGCTCGCGCGGCCAGCGGCCGAGATCACCGTGTTGGCGATCGTTGACGCCATCGAAGGGCGAGACTCAGCCTTCCGCTGCGCCGAGATTCGCCAGCGCGGCCCCGCCGCCCTTGAGCCAGCGGTCTATCGCCTGCCCTGCCCCATCAACGCCACCATGCTGCGTGCCGAGATGGCGTGGCGCAAGTCGCTCCGCGCACAGACCGTCGCCGATCTCGTGGGCGGCCTCGCCAAGCGGGCCGATCAACGTGCCGTCGAAAAAACGCTCGCATGGCTTCAAGAACGTCTTCGCGGCTGACCTGGCGCTCCGCTCACCGGCCGCCGTGATGCTGATCGTGGCGAACAGGTCGTGAAGACAAGCAGACGTGAAGAAAGGTAGGAGTGTATGCGGATCCTCGTTACTGGCGCCACGGGCGTCCTGGGGCGCCCCGTCGTCCGGCGTCTCGTCGCCGCCGGCCACACCGTCCGCGGCCTCAGCCGCTCGCCCGCGAATGCCGCCCTGCTGCGCCAGCTCGGCGCGGAGCCGGTCGCGGCCGATCTCTTTGACGTTGCCTCCCTGCAAGCATCTCTCCAAGACTGCGACGCGGTGCTCCATCTGGCGACGAAGATTCCGCCAACCTCACGCGCCGGCCGGCTCTCCGCCTGGGCGGAGAACGACCGCATCCGGCGCGAGGGCACACGCGCGCTCGTCACGGCGGCGCTCGCCTCTCAGACGGTGAGAACGTTCATCTACCCAAGCTTCGCCCTCGTGTATCCGGAGAGCGGCGATGCGTGGATTGACGCGGCGAACACCATCGCGGCGCCAACCGCGATTCAGCGGACCACGCTTGATGCCGAGGCCGAAGTCGCGCGCTTCGCCTCGGCCGGCGGCCGCCGTGGCCTCTCGCTGCGCATGGGCGCGTTCTACGGCCTGGACGTGCCCTCAGCCCAGGACCAGCTTCGCATCGCGCGTATGGGGTTCTCGCCGCTGCCTGGACGCCCCGAGGGATACCTGCCGCTTATCTGGGTTGACGACGCCGCGAGCGCCATCGTGGCCGCGCTCGATCGCGGCGACTCAGGCGTCTACGACATCGTGGACGACACCCCACTCCGACGTGCGGAGATCGCCGCCGCCATGGCCGCCGTCGTCGGCCGCAAGCGGCTGCGCCCCCTGCCAGCATGGCTGATGCGCCTGGCCGGCGGGCCGGGCGTAGACGCGCTGAGTCGCAGCCAGCGCGTCTCCAATCGCCGCTTCAAGGCAGCGACCGGCTGGGCGCCCAGCGTGCCCGATGCCTATGCCGGGCTGCCGCGGTTGGTCGGTCCCGCCGTTGCGCCCGCGCACGAGACACCGTCGTCCGTGCCACTCCTGCGCGCCTAGCTGTGCGGGCAGGTCTTGCGCCAGCGGTGAGCTGAACGTGGTCCCATGACATCAGAACGGCCTATTCCCTCAACCGCCAGCCATCCTCCGCCGCGCCTCCCCGCTCGCGCGCCACCCGCCCCTCGCGCTCCAGCTTGATCAGGTGCGCCGTGACGGAGAGCGCGGCCACAGGGTGCAGCGCCGGGTCCACATCGGCGTAGATCGCGGCGACGAGCGCGGGAACCGTCGTGCGCTCGGCGGCCAGGCCAGCGAGCACCTGGCGCTCGCGCTCCTCACGATGCGCGATGTACTCGGCCAGTAGCCGCGGCGGGTCCGTGATCGCGGGACCGTGCGCGGGCAGGATCAGCCGTAGGTCGAGCGCGAGCAGGCGGCGCAGCGACGCCATGTAGTCCGCCAGCTCGCCCTCCGGCGGCGCGATCACCACCGTCCCCACCCCCGCCACGAGATCGCCGGCGAAGACCGCGCTGGCATCCTCCAGCAGGAAGCACAGGTGATCGAAGCGATGCCCCGGCGTGTGCAGCGCGCGCAACACGCGATTACCCACCGGAATAGCCTCGCCATCGCTGAGCGTGCGGTCGGCGGCGGCCGATCCCCTCCGGCTCCAGGCCAGCACCGGCGCCCCGCTCAGCGCGCGCAGGTGCGCCGCGCCCTCGACGTGATCCGCGTGGCCGTGCGTGATCAGGATGGCGCGCAGCCCGCCGTGCGCCGCCCCAGCCTCCGCGATATGTGCCAGATGTCCGGCGTCGTCGGGTCCGGGGTCAATCGCGACAGCGGGGCCGGCCTCGTCAAAGACGACGAAGCTGTTGGTGCCGGGGCCGGTCATCAGCGACGGGTTCGGCGCCAGAATGCGCTCGACACCGCGCGGGAGATTCAGCGAATCCATCGGTGCGCCTCATACTGCTTTGGCGTGGGGCGTTAGCGTATCCGCCACTTGTGCGGGCCGAGGATTACCCCCGGCATTCATGCCGGGAGCCGCGAATGACACTCCCTCTGCCCACCCCGATCCTCACTCCTCCTCACTCCTCCTCACTCCTCCTCCGGCAGTAGGATCACATCCTGGCCGTCGCGCTGGACAACACGCGGCATGATCGTGCGCGGCGTGACGCCGGAGAAGCGCTCGCGCGCCGAGACCGCGCGCTCCAGCCCGGTCAACTCGCGTAGCTGATTGATCGTCGCGAAGACCAGCGGCAGCTCGCCCCGCTCGAAGCGCGCCAGCGCCTCTTCCGGGCGCATCCAGATGCCCTCGGTCGTCTCCAGCTCGTCGTGCGCCGCCTCTTGCTCGTTGGGCATCTCCGTGAGGAAGAAGTGCGTATCGTAGCGGCGCGGCAACGCTTCCGGCGTGATCCAGTGCGCCCAGTGCAGCAGCGCGTCCGTGGCGAGCGTCAGGCCATCCCGCTCGCACAGGCCGCCGAGCGTGAGCGCGCCATCGTTGAGGCCAGCGCGATAGCCGGCGAAACGCGCCACATCCGCCGCGCCAATGGCGACGGGAGCGGCGCCGCGCCGCGCGATCAACACGCCCGCCTCCTCGAAGCACTCGCGGATGGCGGCGGCGCGGAAGCCGAAGCCTAGCGCCGTGCGCCCGCCCAGGTGGACGGGGCCGCAGAGGTCCGGCGCGCGCTCGGCCTCGATGTCGCCAGGCTTGACAGTGCCGCCAGGGAAGACGAAGGCGTCCGGCACGAACTCGCTGCGCACGTGGCGCCGGACCATGAAGACTTCGGCGCCGCCGTCCGCGCCGTCGCGCAGCAGCACGACGGCCGAGGCGGGGCGCGGCGCGACGGGATCACTCGCTGACATCTCTGGCTCCCCTGGATCGCTCATGGATCGCGGACGGATCGCGACGGCGAACCGCGCCGGGCGGTGTGACGGGATCGTACCATATCGCGCCTGGTGCTGGATGACGACACTACCCATGCTGTGTATGCTCCGGTTTCGTGGGCCGTGAGAGAATATGCTCCGTGTGGGGATATCGCGGCTGTCGCACCACTCCAGATCGTTGTTCTCACCGCTGTTCAAAGTGAGTGAACGCGGACGAGGGATTGATGATTGATTACGCTTCTCTCGACGAGTTTCGCGATCCGCGGACCTACGATCTGCCGGCCCGCGCGCGGACGAAAAGGAGCAGAGCATGCGCAAGATTGTGGTGAGCGAGTTTATGTCGCTGGATGGTGTCATGCAGGCCCCCGGTGGCGCGGAGGAAGATACCGAGGGCGGCTTCACCCATGGCGGGTGGACTCAGCCGTACTGGCACGACGATATGGGCGCTCACTTCTTCCAGGCGATGAGTGAGAGCGACGCGCTGCTGCTGGGGCGCAAGACCTGGCAGGGCCACGGCGCCGCCTTCGAGCCGATGCCCGCCGGCGACCCCTTCGGCGACACAATGAAGGCGATCCGCAAGTACGTGGTCTCCACCACCTTGACTGACGTCTCGGCCTGGCGGAACTCGACCCTGATCAAGGACGACGTCGTCGAGCAGGTGCGCGCCCTGAAGGCGCGGCCCGGCAAGAACATTCTCATTGATGGCAGCAGCGTGCTCGTACACACCCTGGCGCGGAACGACCTGGTGGACGAGTACAGCCTGCTCGTCTACCCGCTCGTGCTGGGCGGCGGCAAGAAAGTGTTTCCCGACGGGCCACATGCGGGCCTGCGCCTAGTGGAGACCCGGTCGTTCCCCACTGGGGTGGTGCTCATGCGCTACGCCACCGAGCGGCCGGCCGCTGGCGGGGAGCACAACGGGTGAGCCACAGCGCTCGAAGAGAACCGAGACAAACCGGCACAATGTCCCCACTCATTCCCTGAAGCGCGCCCCCGATCTGCACGGCATGGCCGCGCCCACTCACCGCGGTAGGGCGCGGCCGCTGGTCGGCGGACCGCCCTATGCTATACTGCGGTGGCGCTCGCCCGCCCGCCGCGGATGACCACCCCCGAATACAGCGCCGTGTTCGCACCCCTGTTCGCAAAGGATCGCCGCCATGCCCGCCGTGTCCGCCGTGCCGCGCCCGCTCGTGCTGATCGTGATGGATGGCTACGGCATCAACCCGCGCAAGGACGCCAACGCCATCGCCCTCGCGCGCATCCCGCACCTGGACCGCATCGCGCGCGACTGGCCGCACACCCAGCTCGCCACCTCCGGCCCCGCCGTCGGCCTGCCGGAGGGCCAGATGGGCAACTCCGAGGTCGGCCACCTCAACATCGGCGCCGGCAAGCGCGTCTTGCAGGAGTTCACGCGCGTCTCCGCCGCCATCCACGACGGCAGCTTCTTCGAGAACCCCGCCCTGCTCGGCGCCATCGCGCACGTCAAGCGCAACAACAGCAAGCTGCACCTGTGCGGCCTGATCGGCTACGGCGGCGTCCACGCCCACCAGAGCCACCTGTACGCCTGCCTCAAGCTCGCCGCCGGCCACGAGCTGGAGCGCGTCTACATCCACGCCTTCACCGACGGCCGCGACACCTCGCCCTTCGACGGCATCGAGTACATGCGCGAGACGGTCGCTCAGGCGCGCGCCATCGGCGGCGACCACCCGGCGCGCGTCGCCACCGTCTCCGGCCGCTACTACGCCATGGACCGCGACAACCGCTGGGATCGCATCGCCAGGGTTTATTTCGCCATGACACGCGGCGAGGGCGCGCGCGCCGAGGATCCGGTCCAGGCCATCGCCGATTCGTACGAGCGCAAGGTCACGGACGAGTTCATCGAGCCGGTCGTTCTGATGGACGAGGGCGATCCGGTGGCGCTGGTCGAGGCCGGCGACGCCGTGATCTACTTCAACTTCCGCTCGGATCGCGGCCGCGAGCTGACCAAGGCGTTCGCGCTGCCGGAGCTGCCGCCGCAGGCTGAGGGCAAGTTCGACCGCGGCCCGCGCCTGGACGCCCTGACCTTCGTCACGATGACTGAGTACGAGGCCGGGCTGCCGGTGAACGTCGCCTTCCCCGCCGACAATGTGGACCTGCCGCTGGCGAAGATTCTCGCCGACCACGGCCTGCGCCAATTCCACACCGCTGAGACCGAGAAGTACGCCCACGTCACCTTTTTCTTCAATGGCGGACGCGAGGCGCCTTTCCCCGGCGAAGATCGCCTGCTGGTGCCATCGCCCAAGGTCGCCACCTACGACCTGAAGCCGGAGATGAGCGCACCCGAACTGACGGACGAAGCGGTGCGGCGCATCGCCAGCGGCGAGTACGACGTGATCATAATGAACTACGCCAACGCCGATATGGTCGGCCACACCGGTGTTATCGAGGCGGCGGTACGCGCCATCGAGGCGGTGGACGCCGGGGTCGGCCGCGTGGTCGAGGCCGTGCTAGCACAGGGCGGCGGCGCGCTGATCACCGCCGACCACGGCAACGCCGAGCAGATGATCGAGTACGACACCGGCAAGCCACTGACCTCGCACACCACCAATCCGGTGCCGTTCTACTTCGTGGTGCCGCAGTGGCCGAACGTCGTGCTGCGCCGCGACGGCATCCTGGCCGATGTCGCGCCGACGATGCTCCAACTCCTCAACATCCCACAGCCGCCCAGCATGACGGGCCGCACGTTGATCGCCAGCCAGCAGTGAGCGCGGAAAGGAGCGGGCTATGGCGGCGTTGACGACCGAACGGCTGATGGCGATTGCGCTGGAGCTGGCCGGCTGGGACACCATCCCCGCCGACTCCGCGATCTACTACCCCGGCACGCGCATCTCACACGTGCTGATCGGCATTGACGCTGGCGCGGCCGAGCTCTTCATGGCGCGACAGCTCGGCTACCACGCCGTGATCGCGCACCATCCCGCCGGCTACACCGGCCCCGTCGAGCAGGTCTACCGTCTGCACGTCGCCCAGATGATCGCGGCGGGCGTGCCGGAGAGCGTCGCCGAAGCGGCCGTCACGCCGCGCATCGAGGCGCTGCGCGCCGCCGCGCAGGTCGCCAACTACGATCACGCGCCCTCAGTCGCCCGCCTGCTGGAACAGCCCTTCCTTAACATCCACGCGCCGCTGGACGAGCTGGGCCGGCGCGTTATGCAAGCGGCGGTAGACGAGGCATGCGCCGCCAACGCGCACGCCAGCGTCGCCGATCTGCGCGACGCGCTGCTGCGCCTGCCGGAGTTCGCCGCCGCACGTACCGAGATGGCGGTGATGCTGGGCGCGTGGGACGCCCCCGCCGGCAAGGTTGTCGTCTCGCACGGCGCCTACACCAACGGCGGCTACGCCGTCGCCAAAGCCTACCTGACCAACGGCGTTGGCACGATCTGCTGCATCCACTTCCCACTGGAAGACGCGCGCCGGCTGCGCGAGGAAGGCGTCCCCGGCAACATCCTGGTGATGGGCCACATCGCCGGCGACAGCGCCGGCATCAATCCCTACGTCAAGCGCCTGCGCGCCGACGGCCTGGAAGTGACCACCTTCTCCGGCATTCTCGGCGCCGACGGCTGACCATCAGCCTCACTCCACCCACTTGCCGGAGAGGAAGATCGCCACGAACGCCGCCTGGACGACGAACGCGGCGGCCATGACGGCGAACCCAACCCGCCGATGCCGCTCGCCCCAGCGCCCCAGCACGAAGAAGATCGGGAACGCCTCCAGCATATAGCGCGCCGCGCTCGGCATCACCTCCGGCCGGCTCGGCACCGGCGTCGAGAACACCACCAGCAGCAGCCCGACCACGTAGAGCGTGTACGCCACCGGCAGCCGCTTCGCCGCCCGCGCGACCATGCCCGCGACGAAGAGCAGCGCGCCGAAGTCCAGCACGATCAGGAAGCGAAAGATCGTCTGCGTCGGCGGATGCAGCACGCTGCCGGCCATCAGCGCCAGCGTCTGCCAGATCGGCGCGTTGATGTGCGACCAATAGGCCTCCGCGTGCGCGAACCGCAGCGGATCGCCGTATTGCAGCTGCAGGTACGCCGAATAGCAAGCAATGCCCAGCGGCGCCGCCACCGCGACCAGCGCCCCCGCCGCCAACTCCCGCACGCGCGGCAGCGCGCGCCACACCCCATGCCATCCATCGCCGCGCCAGCCTTCGCCACGCCAGCGCGCGATCCGCTCCCACCAGCCGTGCTGCCGGCCGTATTCCCACAGCAGCGGCAGCGCCAGAATGACGGCGGTCGGCCTGGTCAGCCCCGCCAGGAACGCGCAGGCAATCGCCCACGCCCATAGCCCGCGCCGCGCGCAGAAGAAGGCGAAGACCGCCAGCGCCAGAAAGAGCGCCTCCGAATACGGCGCCGCCAGGTAGAGCGCCAGCGGGTACGCCAGCAGCGCCAGCAGCGCCCAGACGGCGCGACTGATGCGTGCGCCCTCGCTCGCCGCCGGCCCCAGCTCTAGCGCCGCCAGCAGGCCGAATCCCACAAAGAGCGCCAGCGCGCAGGCATTCGAGAGAATCAGCGCCGCCAGCAGGTAATGCCCCCCGCCAAAGACCGTCGCCAGCCCCTTGATCAGCATGGGATAGAGCGGGAAGAAGGCCGGGCCTTGCGCCGTCGCAGGGTAGCCGTATTGCGCGATCACCACGTACCAGTTGCCGTCCCACTGCTGCCAGACGTGCAGCACAGCGGCGGCGTTCAGCGGACGCGGCAGCCGCACGAGCGCGAAGCCGAGCGTCAGCGCGACGAAGACCACGCGCGACACCAGCCAGATCAGCGCCGCCCGCGCCGCGATTGGCCGCAGCGGCAGTGTCCCTTCCGCCGCGACCGAGGCTTGCGCCTGCCCCGCTCGCTCAGCCGCGGACGGCACCCCCAGCGGCGCCGGCAGCGCATCCGCCCCAGTCGCGCGCAGCGATTTCGATCCGAACATGCCCGCTCACCTCTCGCCGGCCGTGTGGCCGGCCCGCGGCCCGCTCAGCCCCATGCCGCCGCCACCGCACGGCACGTACCACATTCTAGCGGGAAGCGGCCGCCCGTCATAGTCGCCTGGGAGAGATGGGACAGGACTCCCGCCTACACCTCCGGGCAGTGCGGCTCGATGCGGCAGTGCTCAGCCATCAGAATCGCCTTGAGCTGCTCGATCGCGTCTTGCAAACGGTCCTGCTGGTTGATGATCAGGTAATCGTACACCGGTAGCTCCGCCATCTCGCGCT
>JAICVS010000180.1 GCA_025935195.1 Ktedonobacterales bacterium | reverse complement strand
CGGTCAGCCAGTAGGGGAAGGGCCGCGCGAGCGCGGCGCGCGGGTCAGCGTGCGCGCCGAAGGTGAAACGTGCGGCACCCGTCTCGCTGCCGGATGTGGTAGGGGCATCGTCGAACGCGGGCGTGGCATCCGGTAGGGGTGGGTACAGGTGGGCGCCGCCGTGCGCGACAGGCTGTGCCGGTTGGGGGAGGGTGGGAGCGTCCGCGAGCGCGGGCTGGCCCATGTCAAGCGGCGGCGATCCGCGCTGCCCTGGCTCCGCCGTCATGGGCAGCGCGAGCGCGTGTTCGTCGTTTGGCCGGTCGTCCATCATGCCCCAATCCTCCAGTTCCAGCGTGTCAGTGGTCTCCGTCTGATATGACGAACGAGACATGCCCGCATTCACGCATGGCATGCGCACAGCCGCCGGGGTATTGTACCAGCTACGCGCCGGCCGCACGCAAAGGCATCCCCTCATGCCCATTCAGGCGCGAGGGGATGCGTGGTGTCGCGGTGTCACCAGCGATTAGGCCGAGCCGGTCAGGTTGATAGTCAGAGTGCTGGGGCAGAGCTGGCCGACCTCGTGCTTGTCGGGATTGTGGGTGGGATCCAGGATGACGAACAGATCCGCGCCGACGCGCAGGAGGATGAAATAGCCGCCCTGCGCGACACTGGCGAAGGCGAACTTGCCGCTGCTGGCATCTACCGGCGTCTCATAGTCGTCGGAGAAGGTGCCGGCCGCCTCGTCCAGCGTACGCGAGAGGATGAGGATGGCGGGTCCACTGCCGGGGATGTTGGTGATAGTGCCACTGACCGGCTGCGGAGCGGCGAGATCGGTCGCGGCCTGCTTCCCCTCAGGGGTGTCGGCATAGCTCTTGGCGAGGGTCTGGTAGGTCGGGATGGCCGAGGAACAGTCGGTGCCTTTCTGCTGCTTCGCCAGGGCCAGATACGCCGTAGCGGCGGAGGCGTGGGCTTTACTGGCGAAGCTGGACTGGGCGAAGTTCTTCTGCACCGTCTCGAACTGCGAGATGGCGTCGCTGTACCTGCTCTGGCTGGCGAGCTGCGTGCCGTACTGGAAGCGCGCCTGCGCCTCGATGTCGTGGGCGCCGCTCTGGCAGTTAGAGTCGCAGCCGGGGCCGCTGGCGTATGTGCCGAAGAAGGCGATGGCGTCACTGTAGGGGACGTCGGACGAGCCGGCCTTCACCCAGTTGGTGTAGGTCTGGAACGTGTCGCGATTGGCGCGGGTGACGGCGGCGCTGATCGCGCTGTACGTGGACGTGACGGTGCTGAATTTGGTGAGCGCCGATTGATACTGGTTGGTGGCGAGCAGGTCTTCGCCCCACTCGTCGTAGACGCGGGCGATGTTCGGCGCGTTGGGCGCGGCCTCGCCCGCGGCGGCATATTCGTCAATCGCGGGCTGGTATGCCTTGGCGCTCTCGAGCGATTTGGCCTGCAAGCCGTGGATCGGCGCGCTGAAGGCAAGGCCGCCCAGGCCGGAGGCGAGCAGCACGAGCAGCAGCACCGCGCTGAGCAGGGCCATGACGAGCGTGCGGCGGCCGGCGACCAGGCGGACGATCATACCAATGAGGACGATGCCGGCAACGGCCAGCGCGACGATGCCCGCGACACGCGCGCCGTCCGCCCAGTCCGCATGCCCAGCCAGCTCGGCGAGGAAAAAGCCAGCGGCGACGGCGGCGAGCGAGACCACGCCGACGACCAGCGTCAGCCAGATGGGGAAGCCGCGCGCCAGCGCCGCGCGCGGGCCGCTGGTTGGAGTGGGTGGAGCGGGATAGAGCGGCACGGAGGGGCCGCCGGGCATACCCGGCATGCCGGGATAAGTGGGATAGTTGGGAGCGCCCGGAGCGCCGTAGAGCGGCATGGAGGGCGAACCGGGATACAGCGGGTATTGCGGTGCCTGCGGCATCGTACCCGCCTCGCCGGCCTGGAGCGGCATAGAAGGGGCGCCGGGGTAGCCGGGAATCGGATAGCTGGGGTAGCTCGGATAGGCGGGTGGCGCGTAAGATGGGAACGGCGTCGGTGGTTGTGACGCGGCTTGTGACGGGTCGGCGGGCGCCGGAGCCTCGGCCGGGCGCGGCTCGACGGCGGGCGGCGCGGATGGGTAATCGCTCTGGTGGTCGTCCATCATCCGTTCTCCCATTGCCGGGCGCATCGTGAAGGCAGCGCCCGGAACGCTCTCTCTGCGACCACGACCGCGGCTCTGAAAACCTCTGGTGGGTTGCCTCGCTATTGTAACTCGGCTTTGCAAGTGCCGGTGTAGTAACGATGCGGAGGGGTGGATCAGGCGGAGACCAGCGCATCTTCTTCGACGAGGATAGTCTCGCCGTGGCGCTTTTCGAGGTGGAGTACGCAGTCAAGCCCCTGCTCGAAGGTGTCGTCGTGACTGATGACGAGCAGTTGGTCGAAGCCGCGCACACGGCGGATCTGCTCGGCGAGGTTGCCGCGGCGCTCGCCATCCATGTTCTGCGTCGGTTCATCGAAGAAGGCGATGTCGAGGCGAGTGAGGCTGTGTAGCAACGCGAGGCGCATGGCCAGCGCCGCGCTCATCTGCTCGCCACCGCTGAGCTGGGCGAAGCTGCGCTCCTTGCCGTCGCGGCGTAGCACGATCTCGTAATCGCTCTCCCACGCAAGCTGGGCGGAGCGGTCACCCATGATATCGCCGAAGATACGATTGGCCTCGACAGAGATCTGGCGCAGCAGGGCCTTCATGATGCTGGGGCCGGCCTCGCGGATGGTCTCACGGAACTGCTGGAGCATGCGCTCGAGGTCGTCCAGCGTGTCGCGCTCGGCGCGTTCGGCGCGCAGATCGTCCAGCAGCGCTTCGACGCGGGCGATCTCGCCTTGCAGGTGCAGACAGCCGTCCTGCGTATGGCGCAGATCGGCAGTGGCGCGGCCGCGCTCGGCGCCCAGGGCATCCGCGCGCTGGATGGCGGCGGTGAGGGCGTCCGGGTCGAAATCGGCGCGGGCGCGCGCATAGGCGGCCGCGGCGGTGTCGCGGGCGTGCGCGGCGGATGCGGCCTCAACCATGGTGGCCTCGTGGGCGCGCTGGCGCTCCGGCAGCTTCGCGGCAGTCTGCTGGTGCTGAAGGAAGCGGGTGTGGTCGCTGGCGGTGCGCTCGGCCTGCTCGTGCAGAGCGCGCAGCTCGGCGTCCAGCCCAGCGAAGGGCCGCAGGCGCTCATCCAGCGCGGCCACCTGCGCTTGACTGGATGTGACCGCACGGGCGAGCTGGTCCACGACGGCGGCGCGCTCGGTGCGCTCGCGGGCGAGCTGCCCAGCGGCGGCGCTCTGGCCGCGTGGATCGCCCAGCGCGGCGAGATCGGCTTCGACCTGGGCGAGCGCGGCGGGAACGCTGGCGAGCGCGGCGGTCTGCTCGTTGATCTGCCTGGCATCGCGCAGCAGCGACTCGCGGCTCGCGGTGAGGCGGGCGCGCTCGGCACGCAGCGGCTCCAACGCGCGCAGGCGCTTGTCGGCGTCGTCGCTGCGCTTGAACTCGGCCTGGGCGGCGGCGATCTCGGCCTCGGCAGGCGCGGCGCGCAGGAAGGCTTCTAGCTCGGCGCGCTCCTCGGCCAGCCTGGACAAACGCGCTTCGGCGGCGGCACGCTGCTCGGCGGCGGCGTGTTGCGCATCCTCATACTCGCCCAGCCGCCCATAGAAGTCCCGCGCTGTGCGCGCCTTGTCGAGACGCTCAGCCGCCCCATCAAGCTGAGCACGCAAGGGGAGGAGCAACTGATCATCTTGCGCGATCAGCCGGTCGAAGTAGGCGTTGAGGTTGGGCAGGCCCTTGCGCTGAATGTTCAGGCACGGCTCACCGAGGAAGGGGCAGTCGCCGCCGCCGGACTGCGTGCGCGAGGTGCGCAGTTGATCCTGGCGGGCCTCGATACGCCGGATCTCGGCGCTGGCGCGTGCGTGAGCTTCTTCGAGGGCGGGCGCCTCCTCGGCGAGGGCGGCGTTCGCGCGAATCTTGCGGACGTTCTCGCCGTGCTTCGCTTCCTGCTTGACGGCCTTCTCACGCTGGGCCGTGGCCTCGGTCTGCTCGGCGGCGATGACGCGCAGGCGCGGCGCGCGCGCGGCTCTCTGCGCGCGCTGATCTTGCAGCATCAGCACGCGCTGGCGGCGCTGCTCCAGCGGCTCGGCCTCAGGGCGCAGGGCTTCGAGGGCGGCGATCTGGCGCTCGCTCGCGGCGAGGTCGCCGTCGAGCCGGGCGCGCTCACCCTCAATGCGGGCGAGGTCACGGCGCAGGGTTTCCAGGCGCTGCAGCTCGACATTGGCGCGCTCGCGCGCCAGTTCCAGCTCACTCTGGCGGGCGACGTGCGGCGCGAGGGCGACCACACGCTCGGCAGCGGCCTCGGCCTCACGCAGGCGGACGCGAGCGTTGGCGAGGTCGCGCGTCTCGCCTTCCAGCCGCCGGGCGGCCTCGGCGCGCTCGCGCACCAGATCGTCGCGCTCGGCCTGCCGTTCGCGGGCGGCGGCAAGCTGGACCTGGGCCGCGCGATGTGCCTCGCTGCCGGGGCGGGCGGCCTCACAGACGGCCTGGGCGGCGCGGGCTTCGTCGAGTTGCGCGGCGGCGTCACGCAGGCGCGCGTCGGCGGCGGCAAAGGCGGCCTTGGCAACCTGTGCGGCGCCTTCCAGGCGCGTCACCTCGTCCTGGCGGCGGCGCAGCGCCTCGCGCGTGGCTTCGGCCCCGGCGGCTTCGCGCTGGAGCCGATCCAGGTCGGCGACGAGGGCGTGCTCGCGTGCGCGGCCGGTGGCGAGCTGCTCGCGCCAGCCGTCGAGTTGGTCGGTCTCGCGCGTGAGGTCGTCAATACGCTTGTCAACGAGGCGGCGTTGATCCTGCAGATAGGCGCGTGTCGGCGCGAGGTTGTCAAAGGCTTTGCGATATTCCTCGACCTGGAGCAGGATGTCGAACTTCTTCTTACGGTTGGTGGGGGTAAGCAAAAAATCGGCGGTGAAAGCGCCCTGTGGGACGCCGATGGCATCGTTGAAAAGGTCATCGAGGGAGATATTGGTCTCGATCCGCATGTGGCGGCGCAGGAAGTCCACAACGTCGGTGTGCTGCTCGACGACGCGCGCGCCCAGCTCAGGGTCGTGAACGTACCAGGCGGGGGAGGAGCCACAACGACGGAAGACATGGTACTCGCGGTCGTCGAGAGAGGAGATGAAGACGACGGTGACGGTGCCGTACTTCTCGCCCTCGCGGACGAATTGCGCCTGGTTGTAGCTGAGGGCGTCGAAGAGAGCGTAGCCGATGGCCTCGACCAGGGTGGACTTGCCAGCGCCGTTGTGTCCACGTACGGCGACGGTGCCGAGGCCGAGGGGGATGCTGGCGTGACGGTAGCTCTTGATGTTGTCGAGGACGACCTTGGTGATGCGCACGTGGTTTCCCGCACTTGGAATAGAGAGAAAATGCCGCTCAATCTCCCGTTCCGCCCGCGCGGCCGCGGAGCGGAAACGGGCGAGCCGGATGGGGTGCGCCGGAACGGGCGCGCTGATTCCAGTATAGCATGAGCGAGCGGGCGAGCCGTGCGCGGGAACCGGATGGGCCAGAGCGAACTCGTATTGGCGCGTTCATGCGTTCTGGGATAAGCGGCTAGTGAGCGTGCCTGTGCGGCGGGTAGTGTACAATGGGGTTCGCGCGGGCGTGCTCGGTTCCCAGCAGGCGCGCACAGTGTCGCGGCCTGAGGGCGAAGGAGACAGGAGGGCAGGCGACATGGAGCCGGAAGAGCTGGACCTCGTCGAGTTGCGCGAGGACGTGGCTGTGCGCGATGGCTGGCGCGTGCGGCCGGACGCCACGCTGGAGGTATTGCGCGCGGGCGCGCGTGGCATGGTGATCCACCGGCATGAGGGAACGGGCCGGCTGTATGATGTGGAATTCGTGGATCCACAGACGGATGAGCCGATGGTGCTGGCGACGCTGGATGGCGACAAGCTCCGCGTCGTCGAGCGCGACACGCTCGGCTCGTCGTAGCCTCGCTGCGTGATGAACGCGGCGGATGATCAGGTGGATACATCGGCGCATGGATGGTCCCACCTGCTTGACGAAACGGCGCGGGCGGTGGAGCGGCTCGGCGCGCGCGGCTGGATCGTCGGCGGCTGCCTGCGTGATGCGCTGCTCGGCGTCCCGGTTGGCGACGTGGATCTGGCGGTGACGGGCGATCCCGCCGCGCTCGCCAATGCCGTGCGCGAGACGTCGCCCGTCACGATCGCGCGCCTGCGCCGCTCGGTGCGGCTCAGCCTGCGTACTGGCGGCGGTTCAGAGTGTCAGCTCGACATCGCGCCGCTGCATGGCGGGGCGATCACCGCCGATCTGGCGCGGCGCGACTTCACCGTCAACGCGCTCGCGCTGCCGCTGGATGCGCGCGATGAGCTCCTTCCGCTGATGTTCGGCGCACCGATTGGCGAGACCGCGATAGACCTGCCGCACTTGATCGATCCGTTCAATGGGCTGGAGCATCTGCACGCACACATTCTCCACCTCGCCAGTGACTCCGCCCTGCGCGACGAGCCAGGGCGCATCCTGCGCACCGCGCGCCTGATCGCCGCCGCGCGCTTCACGCCAAGCGCATCGCTACTGGATCGGGCGCGCGAGGCCGTCCCACTGCTCGGCGCGCTCTCCCGCGATCGCGTGCGGGACGAGCTGAACGCCCTGCTGGCGCTGCCGCGCTGCGCCGTCGGGCTGCGCTTCCTCGCCGGGGTCGGCGCGCTCCCGGCGCTCTTCCCTACGCTGGCCGCACCGGATGTCACCGCGCACGCGCTGGCAGCCGTCGCGGCCTCAGAGTGCCTGCAAACCGGCGCGACGCCCGATCCGCTGATAGCGCCGCTCGCCTCGCTTGCGCTGCTACGCGACTGGTATGCCGCGCGCCTGCCCAACGGCAACCCACGCATCGTGGCGCTGCGCTGGGGCTTATTCTTCCATGCCGCGAAGCCGCACAGCGCAAACCGACCTGCCACCGATCCAGCTTCTCTCATGGCATCCATCGCATCTAGTGCAGATGCCGTCACGCTTGGCTTGCGCCTGTCCGGGCCCGAACACGACATCCTCCACAAAGTGCTCATCTGGTGTCAGAGCTTCCGCGAAGCCGCGACGATGGGCCGATTGGATGAGCGGATCATCCGCCATCTGATCGAACAGGAAGGCGAGCCAGTGATTGATGCCTGCATTGCCGCCGCCTGCTGCGACACGGCGCTGGCGGTTGCGCCGCTGGCGAGGGAGTCGCCGTCGCTGGAGGTTGCCCCGCGCGTACGTGCGCTGCTGGATGTGTTCTTCACCGACCGCGCGCGGCTCATCCCGCCGCGCCTGCTGGACGGCGCGAACCTCATCCGCGCGCTGGGGATGGCGCCGGGGCCGGAGATCGGGCGGGTGCTGGCGGAGGTGCGACGCGCGCAGCTTGATGGGCGGATCGCCACACGCGCGGAAGCGCTGGCATGGGCGCGTGCGCTCATCGCGGCGCATAGGGAAGGCTGAGACGCGACTGCGCGCGCCTACTCCTCAGGCGGAATCTCGGCGTGCCAGCGGCGGATACGCCCACGCAGCCGCAGTAGCTCGCGGAAGGCGCGCAGGATCACGCGCGGGTTGGCCCCCGTCGCGCTGCCGTGCGTGCGCGGGTAGTGGCCGACCGGCACCTGCACGAACGGCACACCCAGCCGCGCCAGCTTGACCAGCATCTCCGTGTTGACCATCGCTCCCGCCGAGTGAATCTCGCACACCCGCCAGAGCGACGTGTCGAACAGCTTGAACGCGCAGTCCACGTCGCGCACACGGATGCCGAAGAGCGCCGAGACGAGCAGGTTCCAGCCCCAGGCGTTGACGTGGCGCATGGCCGTGTCGCGCCGGTGCTTGCGATACCCCAGCACCACCCGATGCCCCGCCTCGCGCTGCTCGATCAGCGCGGCGATATCGCCGATGTCGAACTGCCCATCGGAGTCCATGAAGAAGGCGAGCGGCTTGGTCGCGGCGTCGAAGCCGGCGATCAGCGCGCCGCCGTAGCCGCGGTTCGGCCGGTTGTGGACGACGCGAACGTGGGGATCGGCCGCGGCCAGCTCGTCGGCGATCGCGCCCGTGCGGTCGCGCGAGCCGTCGTCCACAATCACGATCTCGTAGTCGGGCGCGAGGATCGCGAGCATCGCCGCGCAAGCGCGCACCGTCTCGGCGATCACAGCCTCCTCATTGTAGGCGGGCAACACCACCGACAAGCCGCGCGTGGTGAGCGGTCCGCTCCGCCCCGCCGCCTCGCTCCGCCCCGCCGCCGTGATCCCGACCACTGCCTCATGCTGAGATGCCATGACCGCCGCACCCTCTCTCGCGCCATCGCGTCGCCAGTGTCATGCCCTGTGCATGCGCCCGTGCCGTCCGCTTCCCGAATGCCCGCGGGATCGTGCGGTGCGCCGAACACGCCACGCCCAGATGCGTGCAGCATATCAGAAATCCGCGCGCACCGGAATGGATGGCCGCGAAGTGGCTATGCCAGCGCGCAAGCCCATCCGCCCGCGCGCATGTGAGCGGGCGCATCTCCAGTCCGCGACGGCGCAATACCGTTCAAATAAGCGTGACCTCTTCCGCGATTCCCGACGTTTCGGGACGAGAGATGCCGCGTGCGCAGTCGCCGGATGGCGGGCGATTCCGCCGGCGACGAGT